>JAJQDP010000035.1 GCA_021202155.1 Oscillospiraceae bacterium
TGTGTTGCGAGAGTGTTTTATAAGTCAGAGTTGTTATCTTTTTGTTTTTTTTTTGGGTTGCTTTTTACAGGCCCCCCGCGCGGGGGGTGGGTCCCCGGCTCCGGGGGTGGTGGGGTGTGCCCACGCAGTGGGCACACCCCTCAGTCAGCCTGCGACTGAAAGGTTCTCGCCAGTACGCATCTCCCATAAACCTCTCTTCCCTCAAACGGCGTAGCCCTGCCCATCGTTTTGAATTCGGCGGGGTTCACCGTGTAGGGCGTCGCAATCTCAAAGAGGGCGAAGCCGGGGTCTTCATTGATGCCAAAACGCTTGCGAGGGTTTATCGACATCATCTCAACGAGCTTTTCAATGGTGATGATGCCGGGCTTCACGAGCTCTGTGTAGAGAATCGGAAACGCTGTTTCAAGCCCGACTATTCCCATGGCACTCTTCTCTAAACCGCGGGATTTCTCTTCTGTAGAATGCGGAGCGTGATCGGTCGCAATCATGTCTATTGTGCCGTCCAATATCCCCTCAATCAGGGCTTCCTTGTCGGCTCTTGATCTAAGAGGCGGGTTCATCTTGAATCTGCCGTCCTCCTGCAAATCTTCATCGCAGAGAACTAAGTAGTGCGGCGCGGTCTCACAGCTTACATCGACTCCGCGGCGTTTTGCTTCACGAATGAGCTGGACGCTTTCTTTGGTCGAGATGTGACAGACGTGATACGACGCACCCGTCTTCTCAGCAAGCTCTATGTCTCTCTCAATCTGCTTGTATTCACTGGCACTTGAAATGCCTCTGTGGTTATGTTCGCGGCAGTAAACGCCGTCGTGGATGTAGCCGCCGCTGAGGAGGGAATTATCCTCGCAGTGTGCGGCGATAATCTTCCCGAGCGTTTTTGCCATGCGCATCGCCGCTTCCATCATATCACCGTTCTGAACCCCGTGCCCGTCGTCCGAGAAGGCGCAGACATATGGGCTCATAGCCTCCATGTCGGAAAGGCTCTCGCCCTTCTCTCCAACAGTAATCGCACCATAGGGAATCACGCGCACGGCGGCGGTCTTCTCTATAATGTCAAGCTGAACCCGAAGACTCTCCAAGCTGTCCGGGACAGGATTCAGATTCGGCATAGTGCAGACGGTTGTATATCCGCCATTTTTAGCCGCAAGTGAGCCCGAAAGAATAGTTTCTTTATATGAAAAGCCCGGCTCTCTGAAATGGACGTGCACATCACAAAGACCCGGGACAATTATATAGTTTTCAGGATACGACAGCATAGAGCTGGGCGCAAAGCCGCCGCAAGAGAGATACTCCTCGGCAAAAAGACGCTTTTTGTCACTCAGACCAACTGTCTGAGGGTAGACAGATTTCACCGCCCCTAAAGAAGCTCCCATAACGCCGACTCCTCCTTTTGCGAAAGTTATTCTTAGTATAGCAGAAAGTCTGAGGAAAGTCAAGACCTGTAGGGGCGGATATTATCCGCACGAATCCCTGGCAGAAGCCTCGCCGGCGGCGACAATTACGAATTAAGAATTACGAATTACGCATTGATTCCTTGACACTTCCATCTTCCCGCGCTATAATATCTACATATAAGCCAACAAATGTGGCACTAACCACTAACCACTAAACCAGGAGGTACAAAAAATGCTTGAAACAATTCAGAACATCTTAGGATTCGGAATCGGAGGGTTTACTCTCGGCGGAATCCTCAATGCAGTAGTAATCTTTGTCATCTGCGTTCTCGTCATGCGGATTCTCAACGCGGTGATCGGGAGAATGCTCGACAAAGCAAAACATCTTGACAAAACAATCCGCGGGTTCATCAAAACAGCGGCAAAAATTCTTTTGTGGGCTCTCACTGTTATAATAGTCTGCGATTCTTTGGGAATCTCCACCACCTCGCTTGTAGCTCTGCTGAGCGTTGTAACCTTGGCTCTTTCCCTCTCAGTCCAGAACATCATGTCGAACCTCTTCTCGGGAATCACTTTACTTATCACAAAGCCGTTCGGAGTAGGTGACTACGTCGACATCTCCGAAAAAGCCGGTACTGTCAAGAGCGTCGGACTGTTCTATACTGTTCTTGACACCATCGACAACACCGTTGTGAGCATTCCGAATGCAGACGCGACCGCGGCATCGGTTCTCAACTACAGCCGTGAGCCGAAAAGAAGGGTGGACTTCAAGTTCTGCGCGTCTTACGACTCCCCCACAGAGGACGTCAAGGCGGCTATCATGGACGCTATCAACGCCGACGACAGAATTCTCACAGATCCCGCACCCTTCGTCCGCCTCAGCGGCTATAACGCCTCCGATATAGAGTACACCGTCCGAGTCTGGGTCGAGAGCGCGAACTATTGGGATGTCAACTTCGACATGTACGAACATGTCCGCGAAACCTTCGCCGCCCACGGAGTTCAGATGGCTTATAACCAGGTGGATGTACACATGAAATGAATTTCATGCTGAGGTAAACCTCATGCTGAAATAAAAATTTCATGGTGAAATGAATTTCATGGTGAGGTAAGCCGGATTCGCCGATATATTTTGAGATTCCAAAATGGAATCTCAAGTTTCATGGTGAAATAGCGTGGAAACCCCTCCACCACCGCCTTCGGCGGCGGTCCCCCTCCGGAAGTTCGCTTGCGAACTTCATTTCAGAGGGAGGCTTTTTTGCTCTAACTTGCTTTTTCGTGCAAATCTGAGCCTTGCGAATCTGCTTTTTCGTGATAATTTGAGCAATTACAACTTGCTTTTTCGTGAACGATAGGGTATAATAGAGGAAAGAAAGCCGAAAGGGGAGGTTCATATGCTCAAAAGAAAAATTTACGACAGGCTCTTGAAATGGAAGAACAGCAGTCGGGGAAGGACAGCTCTCCTCATCGATGGCGCAAGGCGAGTCGGGAAGAGCTATATTGTAGGTCTGTTTGCCAAGCAGGAGTATAAGAGCTCCATCATCATCGATTTTGGAAATGCACCCAAGGACATCTTAGACTTGTTTCTCAACGACAGTTCCGACCTTGACCTCTTCTTTGCCAAGCTCGGCGCATTCTATTCAACCAGGCTCTATGAAAGAGATACCCTCATCGTCTTTGACGAGGTTCAGCAGTTCCCAAGAGCACGACAGCTCATAAAATACCTCGTTGCAGACGGCAGATATGACTATATCGAAACCGGCTCGCTCATTCGTCTCAAAAAGAATACCGAGGATATAATAATTCCGTCCGAGGAGGAGCATATTGAGCTGTTCCCACTCGATTTTGAAGAGTTTCTGTGGGCGATGGGCGACGAGGCAACTATGCCACTCATCAGAAAGTGCTTTGAGGAGAGGAAGCCACTCGGGCAGGCTCTTCACCGGAAGGTTATGAACGATTTCCGGCAGTATGTTCTGGTCGGCGGGATGCCGCAGTCGGTTCTTGAGTATGTTGACGGCAAGAATTTTGAAGCGTCTGACGAAGCAAAGCGCAGAATTCTGCGGCTATATCGCGAGGACGTTTCCAAGTTCGCGCCCGGTTACGAAGACAAGGTCTACGCCGTTTTCGATGGAATTCCGGCACAGCTTTCCCGCAAGGAGAAGAAGTATAAGCTTTCATCGCTTGGAAAAACCGCCCGCTTCAAATCCTATGAGGATTCGTTTATCTGGCTGAACGAGGCGATGATTGTCAACACCTGCTTCAACTGTACAGACCCGAATGTCGGGCTCGCCCTGAGCGCGGATCACTCCACGCAAAAGTGCTACATGGCAGATACCGGGCTTCTTGTCACTCATACATTCATGGACAGGGATTTCACCGCCAACGAGCTTTACAAGGCAATTCTTTTCGATAAGCTTGACATCAACGAGGGGATGATTATGGAAAATGCGGTCGCCCAGATGCTCCGCTCAAGCGGTCATAAGCTCTATTTCTACTCCAGGAGTGACAGCGATCACCGTGAGAACCACATGGAGATAGATTTTCTTATCTCAGAAGGCAAAAAAATATGCCCGATTGAAGTAAAATCAGGCAATTATCGTTCTCACTCGTCTCTGGACAAATTCAGGAGGAAGTTTTCCCATCAGATCGGCACATCGTATATTCTGTATCCCGGCGACATCATGATGAAGGAAGAAATCCTCCACCTGCCGCTTTATATGGGAATGTTGCTGAAATAAACCCCTCCACCACCGCCTTCGGCGGCGGTCCCCCTCCCCTTCGGGGGAGGCTTTTTATTTTCTCAACAAACTTCTGAGAGGATAAAAATAGGCTCCCTCTGAAATGAAGTTCACAAGTGAACTTCCGGAGCTGGCGTGCGAAGCGCGACTGAGGGGTTTACAACAACCTCTCCGCGCTCGCTACCTTGACTGCTACGGTGAAAATCTTCATCGCCTGCCCGAGCTCTTCGAGGGACGGGTAGGAGGGGGCGATTCTTATATTCGTATCCTTCGGATCTACCCCGTAGGGGAAGGATGCTCCCGCACCGGTCATCGTGACGCCGGCTTCCTTGCAGAGGGAAACAATTCTCTTTGCTGTGCCCTCCATTCCATCGAACGAAACGAAATAGCCGCCCTTCGGGTTGCTCCATGTGCCGACGCCGAGTGGCGCAAGCTCTTTCTCAAGAGTGTCGACGACCAAATCGAACTTTGGCTTGAGAATAGCGCGGTGCTTTTTCATGTGCTCCATAATTCCTTCGTAGCTCTTAAAGAATTTGGCGTGGCGGAGCTGGTTCAGCTTGTCATAGCCGATAATCTGGAAGGACATCTGACGCCGCATGAACTCCATGTTCTCCTCGCTTCCGCCGACTGCGGCGATTCCTCCGCCGGGGAAGGAAATCTTCGAGGTGGACGCGAATATGAGAGGCATATCCGGCTTGCCGGTCTTCTTGCACTCTTCCAAAATATTGAGAATCTCCGCGTGTTCGTCGGTCAGGTCGTGGACGCAGTAGGCGTCGTCCCAGTAGATTCTGAAATCGGGAGCCGCAGGGTTCAGGTTCGCGAATCTCTTTACGACCTCGTCCGAATAGACGACACCCGTCGGGTTAGCATACCTCGGGACGCACCAGATTCCCTTGATGTCCTCGTCCTCCGCGACCAATTTCTCCACCATGTCCATGTCAGGACCGCAGTCAAGCATCGGGACGGTTATCATCTCCATGCCGAAAGCCTCGCAGATTGCAAAATGTCTGTCGTAGCCGGGGGCGGGGCAGAGCCACTTGACCGTTTTTCTGTGACACCAGGGCTCGGGACTGCCCTTGACGCCGAGGAGCATAGCTCTTGCCAACGTGTCATACATGAGTTGCAGGCTCGAATTTCCGCCGATAATGATTTCGTATCTTCCGACGCCCATCATCGGCATGAAGAGCCGCTTTGCCTCGTAGATTCCGTCAAGAACGCCGTAGTTGCGGCAGTCGATTCCGGTCTCGGAGATGTGGTCGCCGTCAAGGCAGTGGGTGAGCATCTCGTTCGAGAGATCCAACTGCTCGGGCGAGGGTTTACCTCTTGACATATCAAGTTGCAAGCAGAGTGCCTTGTAGTTGTCTAAAATACTCAGCTGATCAGCGTAAAAATCCTTTAGCTCAGATTGTGAAAATTCGGATAGCTTCATGGTTCATCCTCCGTAAAATAATACTCCAATAATTATATGCTCTGAGCGCAAAAAATGCAAGTTCTTTTGTGCCGAACTTGCAAAATTACTCCCTTATGCACATAAAACCGGGCATTTTTGCGGAGATTATAAAACATTTTGACTGAGGGAGTTGCAAAGGTGGATTACTTCACTCGACAACATGTACCCTCAGCCAATCGCACAATTCTTCCTCCGACGCAGTTCCATCGGCTATCGAAAGTATCAGCGAAATAAGTTCATCATCGTCGTATTCTATCATAACGTGATTTATGCTCAGAAAAACTATCATAGCATGAGTACCAATCCGCTTGTTGCCATCGACAAACGGATGATTTTTGATTAGTCCGAATCCGAGCCTTGTAGCTTTTTCAATCATAGACGGGTACAAATCCACTCCCGAAAAAGACTGAAATGGCGCATTCAGTGCAGAATCAAGCAGACCCTCATCTCTGATTCCATGCCGTCCTCCGAACGCATCTATCAGTCTTGATTGAAGCAGAATAACCTGCTTCCTCGACAGACAGTTCATTTTGCAAGTTCCTCATAGACACGATGGTTTCTTTTCATAATCTGTTGAGATGCAGATAAAACCGCTTCATCAGACGCTTCATGCATCTCGTCCGCCTGATTGAATTCGATAATCAGATACCTTGGCGTGTTATTCTTCAAAACAACAGCAGAGCCATACTGGTCAACAATCCGGCAGACCCGGGAGAAATTCTGATTGGCTTCCGATATAGAAACCAAAGTCTTGCTATCAATATTCATAAAATCGCCTCCACAAATATTATACCACAATCCAAGGATAAATTCAACCTAAAATTTAAACTCTATCCACCATCTCGCTCTTCTCCTCCAATTCAAGCTTCCTCTTGACCATCGACAGCCTTTCTGCCGCGAGGCAGGCGAGGTAGCAGAGAGGGGAGAAGACTATCGTCTTAAGATGGCTGGGGATGAGTCTCTGTTTCAGAACCTCCTGATAGCCCTCGTAGTCCCATATCACGTAGAAGAAATAGTAGTCGATATAAAGATAGACAAGGCAGGTCACGAGAGTCAGTCCGAAATAATTCACGATATTCTTGCG
This sequence comes from Oscillospiraceae bacterium, assembly GCA_021202155.1. Classification (GTDB taxonomy): domain Bacteria; phylum Bacillota; class Clostridia; order Oscillospirales; family Ruminococcaceae; genus Faeciplasma. Next base: position 6,667 of record JAJQDP010000035.1, read on the forward strand.
GAGGAATTGCCGGAACATTCCGCTGATGATTCCGCAAAAGAGGCAGAGATAGAGCCCTGTGAAGCCGAGTAGCTGTCCGGTCGCTAAGTCGATGAGGATTCCCGAAATCGCGCCGATTATCGCCGAGGGGATCTCCCCCTCATAGCAGGCAATCGCGGTCGAGAAGGGGATGAGCATGAGAGCCTTCGCCGAGCTCCCGCTCCCGGAAACCATCACGCAGTAGAAAAATATCATTGAGAGCACGTAGAACAGCCATTTCAGAACCGTTCGCACGTTCTGGGAGAGCCCGCTCCGCTTCGGCTTAGTTTGAATTTTCATCTTCGTAGCCGCTCCCCTTTCCCTCAAAGTCGACAATTACGTAGACGCTCGTCAGCTCGCTCGGGTCGACGGTCGGGGTGATGACAGCCGTCCGGGAAAGCCCGCTCGCGGTAATCTCCGACTCGCCGACAGTTCCGACGATGAGCCCCTTCGGGACGAGTCCAGAATATCCGGAGGTAACAAGGATGTCGCCCTCCTCCATCTCGCAGTCAAGGGGGATGTAAATCATCCGGAGCTTGCCGTTGAGAGCTAAGGTATAAGACCCCTCGGTGACTCCCGTCTCGCCCGTCTCGACGCAGTAGATTCCTATAGAAACGTCGCTCGAAAGTATAGTTGTGACTTTTGAGTAGGTATATTCAACCTCTGTAACGAACCCAACAATTCCGTTCGCCGTCACGACAGGGTCATAGTATTCGATTCCGTCCTTGGAGCCCTTGTCGATGAAGAACGACCCGTAGACGTCGTTGGCGGTTCTGCCTATGACCTTGCACGGCTCGGAGAACTCGATTCCCTCGGTCGATTCGGCAAGGCTGACCATCTCGCGGAGCTGTTCGTTCTCCTGCATGACCGTCTCATAGTCCGCCATCTCGCCGGTGAGGCGGGCTATCTCCTCCTTGAGCTCCTGATTTTCCTGATAGTACTTCCCGGCGTTCACAAACATGTCGATTCTTGTCGTGACCCAGGTGGATATGCTCTGAGAAGCCGACTGGAACGGTTCTAAAATTGTGCCGAACGCGGAGCTTATCACGCTCCCCGACGCCACCGCCGCATAAATCATAATCCCAATCATCAAGGCGGCAATACAAAGTATGACCTTGAACTTTGTGCTGGTGAAGAAGTCTTTCATTGTGTTGCCCTCCTTTCCGTGTACTATGGCTTGGCTATCGCCAAGCCAGCTATTTTCGGCTTTGTCGAAAATAGCACCCCTCAGTCGCGCTTCGCGCGCCAGCTCCCCTTGTCAGGCATACGCGTACACTTAAGCGAAATTGGCAACAAAGTCAACTAAAGCGGGG
>JAJQDP010000042.1 GCA_021202155.1 Oscillospiraceae bacterium
CCCCGCTTTAGTTGACTTTGTTGCCAATTTCGCTTAAGTGTACGCGTATGCCCTTCGGGGGAGGCTATAACTGCCGGAGGATAACTTCTGGCTAAGGCACAACTTTTAAATTACAATCCCTTCCTTCAGCAAGAGGCATCCTTGAGCTGAAAAAGCCTCCCCCGAAGGGGGAGGGGGACCGCGCGAAGCGCGGTGGAGGGGTCAGGAGGATTAAAATGGAAATCACAAAAGACACTATGATTTACGACATCGTCGCTTATGACAGCGGGTGTGCGGATTTGTTTATGGAAATTGGTATGCACTGCTTCAGTTGCCCGGCGGCTCTTTTCGAGACCGTCGACGAGGCTTGCGCGGTGCACGGAGTCGACACCGAGGACTTTTTGGAGGAGCTGAAGGCTTACTTTGCGGAAAATCATCCTGAGGACGGAAACAATGCTGAGTAAGAGGCTTCTTTGCTGTGCGGAGATGGTCAAAGGCTCGGTTATCGCGGACATAGGGACTGATCATGCAGGGCTTCCGATTTATCTTGTGAAGAACGGCATCTGCGAGAGGGCTTACGCCTGCGACATCGCCGAGGGTCCGCTCTCTTTCGCTGAGAAGAACATCGCGAAAGCAGGGCTTGAGGGCAGGATTTCCACTGTCCTGTCGGACGGCTTTGAGAGGCTCACGGACGACAGCATTTCTGATGTCGTCATCGCCGGGATGGGCGGAGAGATGATCCGGGATATTCTTGCGAACGGTCAGGAAAAAGTGAGGCGCGCGAACCTTGTCTTACAGCCGAACACCCGGGCGTGGGAGCTCATAGACTGGCTCAGCCGGAACGGCTACGGAGTTTTGGAACAGAGAGCCGTGGCAGACGGGAAGTTTATTTACCCGGTGATCAATGCGAAATATTCGGGCTTAATAAAGGCTTTTTCTCAGGCTGAATGCCTGGTGGCAGGGCTGAATCTGAGCGAAGACATTTCAAGAGAATACCTGGTGGCACAGATAAAGCGGCTGAGAGACGCCGCAAACGGCATGAAAAAAGGTTCATACGCGGATAATGACGATATAAGTGAGCTTGAATCGACCGCTGATGAGATAGAAAAGCTTCTGAAGGAGGCTACAAAATGACTACAGTCAGGGACATTTACAATTACATCGACAGCTTTGCGCCGTATCAGACGCAGGATAGCTGGGACAATTCGGGACTGTTGGTAGGTGACGGGGATGAACCGGTCACAAAGGCTCTCTGCGCCTTGGATGCCTCTATTCCGGCGATTTTAGAGGCGGAAAGGCTCGGCTGTCAGCTCATCCTGACCCACCATCCGATCATTTTCGACCCGCTCAAGAGCCTTGATTCAACAGTTCCGGCGGCTCTACTATTTAAAAAGGGAATCGCCTGCATTTCGTCTCACACAAACCTTGACAGTGCGGAGTATGGTATCAGTGACATGATGGTGGATAAGCTTGGGCTCAAGAACCTTCACAGGATGGTCGATGTGAACCGTGCTGACCCAGTCACCGGCAGAGCTGTCGGCTATGGAGCAATCGGTGAGTGCGAGATTGAACTGACTCCCGATGAGCTTGCAAGGCTCTGCAAGAAGAGCTTTAACTGCATCGCGATCAAGTATGTCGCGGGCGGTCGGAATATAAAAACAGTCGGCATGATTTCGGGAGCAGGCGGCTCGTACGTCACCGATGCATATAACATCGGCTGTGACGCCTACGTTTCGGGAGACGTCAAACAGCAGGACTTCATCGAGGCAGAACGCCTCGGAATCACTCTCATCGACGCCGGACACTTTGAGACAGAGCATATTGCGATGGGGTATCTCAAAGAGAAGCTTTCGGGAAAGTTCCCGGAAGTTGAGTTTACGGTGGCGGAGGAGAGCTTTTTGGGGAGGACTGTCGGCTAACGCCGAGCTATTTTCGGCAACGCCGAAAGTAGCACCTCTCAGTCGGCTTCGCCGACAGCTCCCCTTAAAAAGGGGAGCCAGTAGTATTCTTTCAAAAACTTCCAAAGAAGCACAAAGTTTTGCCAGTCTCAAAAAGGCTCCCCTGAAAGGGTGAGCGCATCAGTTCGGCGAAGCCGAACTGAGAGAGTTGCTTCGCAACTCTGACTGAGGGGTTTCCTCAGGAAAGGACACACCATGAAAAAATTACTATCCCTCACAACCTGCCTTATTCTCGTCCTCGTGTTCTTCACCGGTTGCGGTGACGGGGACATTGCCATCAACTATACCGACGAGATGAGAGACATCACTTCTATGGAGCTTGTCTCGGAGATGGGGATTGGGTACAATCTTGGAAACTCTTTGGACGTCTGTAATGCGGATAGAGACGGCGATGGAGAGATTGACGAAAGCTCAGACAGCGTCGATGAGACACTCTGGGGAAATCCCGTTGTCACAAAAGAGCTCCTGGAGTTTGTGAAGGAGTCGGGGTTCAACTCCGTAAGAATCCCCGTCACCTGGCGCGACCATATTGATGAAGATTACAATATAGACGAAGAGTGGATGGACAGGGTTCAGGAAGTCGTCGACTATGCCTATGACCTGGGACTTTACGTCATCATAAATGTCCATCACGACGGCGGCGGAGACCCCGAGTTCGGAGCATGGATTCGGAACGCATCCACAGATTATGACGGTGTCTTAGAGAAATACTTAGCCATCTGGCAACAGATTTGCCTGAGATTTGAGGACTACGGCGATCGGCTCATCTTTGAGTCGATGAATGAGGTCGGCTTTGACGACCTGGACGAGTGGCAGGCATACGAGACCTTGAACAGCCTCAACCAGGCTTTTGTTGACCTTGTCCGCTCAAGCGGCGGAAACAATCCCGAGAGGCACCTGCTTATCGCAGGATATTGGACGGACATCGCCATGACCTGCAGTAGCTACTTTGAAATGCCGGACGACCCGATGGACAGGTGCATATTATCCGTGCACTACTACACCCCGTGGCAGTTCTGCACGACGAATCAGCAGTACGAATGGGGCACTGACGAGGAAATCTCGTTGATGGAATCCAAGATTGAACAGCTAAAGTCGTATTATGTGGATAAGGGCGTCCCGGTCATCATCGGAGAGTACGGGACATGCCTCGGCAACGACGAGGATTCAAGAGTGCTTTTCTGCAAGACGCTGGTCAGCCTATGCTCAGATGCGGGAATACCCACATATATCTGGGATGACGGAAGCCTTCTTGACAGAGAGAATCTTGAGTGGCAGAATGAAAGTATGATTAAGGCGATTAGGAAGGCGGGGAAGTAGTCGCGCTTCGCGCGACGCGACCCCTGCGGGGTCGCACCCCTCCACCACCGACTTCGTCGGCGGTCCCCCTCCCCTTTCAGGGGAGGCTATAATTGCTTCTATCAGAAGCTTGTGAGAGAAGGAAAATAGGCTCCCCTGAAAGGGGAGCTGTCACGCGAAGCGTGACTGAGGGGTTTCCAAGGGAGGAATTTATGGCATTAGACGGCGTATATTTAAGCCTTATTCGGCAGGAGATGGCTCGGGTGCTCATTGGAGCGCGGGTGGATAAGATTCACCAGCCATCGCGGGACAATTTAATAATAGCTTTCAGAACCATGTCGAGCGGAAATGTGAAGGTTCTCTTCTCGGCGAACGCGGGGACTGCAAGGGTGCATCTGAGCAAAAGCGAGCTTGAAAACCCGAAGGTTCCACCGATGTTCTGTATGCTCCTCCGGAAGCACTTGGGCTCTGCAAAGCTCATCGACATCCGGCAGGACGGGTTCGAGAGAATCCTCAATTTCGACTTCGAGGCTACCGACGAGTTCGGCGACAGGGTTGTGCTGACTCTTGCCGCGGAGATTATGGGGCGGTGCTCGAACGTCGTCCTCATCAATCAGGATGGCAGGGTCATCGACTCAATCAAGCGGGTCAGCGAGGACATGTCGAGCGTCCGGCTCGTCCTCCCCGGAATTGCCTATTCGCTCCCGCCAAGGGACTCAAGAATGAGCCTTTTTGAGGTTGATAAAGAGGTTTTGGAGGATGGCATGCGCTCCTCCTCCCAGAAAGACCCGTCGAAAACCTTGGTTAGACTCATCGAGGGAATCTCGCCGGTGTTCGCAAGGGAAGCGGTCTTCTACGCTCTTCGGGGCGACGAGAAGCCGGCGAGCGAATTCTCGGATGACGAGATGCAAAGGCTTGCATTCTATCTCAATAACGCCGCAAGCGACATCAAAGCCGGGAAGAATAAGTACGTGATTCTGAAAGACAGAAGCGGCTTGATGAAGGATTTCTGCTTCGTGGACATCCACCAGTACGGAAACCTGATGGTTTCGAGGGAGTTCGACAGCCCTTCGGAGCTCCTTGACAGCTTTTACCGGGAGAGAGACACCGCGCTTCAAACAAGACAGCGTGCGCAAGACCTCTTCAAGCTTGTCATGAGCCTGAGTGAGAGGACTGAGCGGCGTGTTGCGGCGCAGAAATTGGAGCTCAGGGAGTGCGAGAACCGGGACGAGCTCCGAATCAAGGGCGACCTCATTATGGCGAACCTATATCGTATAGAGAAGGGCGACGGGAGCGTCACTTTGGAGAATTTCTACGACGAGAATTGCCCCACGGTCACAATCGCCCTTGACCGAAGGCTCACCCCAGCGCAGAATGCACAGCAGTACTATAAAGAATACCGCAAAGCGGACACCGCTGATAAAAAGCTACGGGAGCTGATAGCTTCCGGCGAGAGCGAGATGAAGTATCTTGAATCGGTTTTCGATTCGCTGAGTCGTGCTTCTTCCGAAGGAGAATTGGCGGAGATAAAGGCGGAGCTTGCCGCTGAAGGCTATGTCCGGCTGTCGCGCTCGAAGGGAAAGGACGCGAAACCGCTTCCTCCGATTGAGTATCGCTCGTCGGACGGGTTCAGAATCCTTGTCGGCAGAAACAACCGGCAGAACGACCAGCTCACCCTCAAGACCGCCGAGAAGACGGACATCTGGCTACACGTTAAAGACTTTACCGGCTCGCACGTCATTATTTCGACTCGCGGCGGGGACGTCCCCGAAAAGACCATCGAGGAGGCGGCACTGATTGCGGCTTATAACTCCTCGGCGAGAAATTCGTCGCTTGTTCCGGTTGACTATACACTTGTGAGATTCGTTAAGAAGCCCTCGGGCGGCAAGCCGGGAATGGTCATCTTCACAAACCAAAAGACCCTCTACGTCACCCCCGACGAGGAGACGGTAGAGGCACTTAAAATCGACAGAAAGCAGGCATAAGCATGGAAAGATTTGAAAAGACATTGACATATTTTATCGTGATGATAGTATTTTTCTATGCTATGCCGATAATCGTTATTGCGATAGCGGGCAACATGGGCGAGGAGCAAAGCGCGGCTCTTGGCTCAATTTACAACATGATTCCGGCGTTAGACCTCTGCTGTGGCTTGGTTGTCGGCTTCTTCTACGGGAGAAACAATGGTAGCGACTGGCTCGTGGCACTTGAAGCAGGAGTGGCGTTCATCCCGTGCGTCTACATCTTCTTCAACACCACTGCGTGGATTTATGTCATTCTGATTGCACTTGCAACCATGCTCGGGATCGCCATTGGAAAGGTGTTCGGCGACAGGTTCGGGAGGAGATGAGTCTGAAAAATCAGGTTGACATTTGAAGAATTACATGATATAATTCCTTCTGGTGAGAGACAGTTGCTCTTTCCTCGCGAGAGGAGGTGGAGCCCGATGGAGATTATAACCGTAGTCTTGCAGTTCGCAATGTCCCTCATGACTGCCTTTAGCATAGGTTACGCCGTTGGTAAAGACAAGAAATAACTGTGCCTGATTAATTCAGCCACAGTCATTCATAACATAATCTAAAAATTGTGGAAAGAGTGACCGTTGCCTGAATTCCCGTTCAGGCAACCTCTCACCACCTTTATTATATCCCAATCCGGTTGTTTTGTCAACAGCTTTTTTGCGACTTTATTGATACGGGCGGATTTTCCTTAGCATTTGCTTGATCCTTAAAAAAGGCTTGACAACCTTGATTTCTTGTGATATACTCTAATTTGTGCCTGCCGGTGTGATGGAATTGGCAGACGTGCTGGACTCAAAATCCAGTGGTAGAGATACCGTACCGGTTCGACCCCGGTCACCGGCACCATGAAAAAGCACCCGAAGGGTGCTTTTTCAATTAAATCCGTCCTGCGGACTGGGAGCACACGGTCTTCGACGTGGAAATCGCTTCGCGATGAAATCCGGCTTCGCCGGGAGTGGCGAAACTCTCACCACTGGTGAGAGAATTGATTTCTGACCAAGCTATTTGCACGAAAATAACAGTTTTGACGGATTCGCCTTGCGCAAATTCGTCGCTTTTTTCTGAAAAATATTTCTTGACATTTTCCTACGTTACAAGTATAATTAAATAGTCTGCGAGTGTGCGCACTCGCACCTAAAATCTTACGAAAGGAGAGAAGATATGCCTACCTTTAACCAGTTGGTTCGCAAGGGAAGAGAAGTTTCTGTCTACAAGTCCACCGCTCCGGCTCTTCAGAAGATTTACAACTCCAAGAAGAAAGTCAGCGTTGATTTGTCCTGCCCTCAGAAGAGAGGCGTTTGCACTGCTGTAAAGACCCAGACTCCTAAGAAGCCTAACTCAGCTATGAGAAAGATCGCAAGAGTTCGTCTTACAAACGGCACAGAAGTCACTGCTTACATCCCCGGAATCGGACACAACCTTCAGGAGCACAGCGTTGTTCTCATCAGAGGCGGCAGAGTCAAGGACCTCCCTGGTGTTCGTTACCACATCATCAGAGGAACTTTGGATACTCAGGGCGTTGCCAAGAGAATGCAGGCTCGTTCCAAGTACGGCGCAAAGAGACCGAAGGCTGCCAAGAAGTAATCAGTAACCGAGTCCGCAAATATCCGGACGAGAAAAAATCGAAAATCCACCACAGTCTGTGGGGTTAACATATATATGGCGTGGGCATCCGTAAGGGCGCACTGTGCCGAACTATTTAACCTCTTTGGACTGACGGGGTCACTGCGGGAAGGCTTCGAGGCTATTCCGACAGCATTCTCGGGTGAAAACGAGTACCCATGATAACATTTTATAATGAAGGAGGGAAGCGAAGTGCCAAGAAGAGGTAATATTGCAAAACGTGATGTTTTGGAAGATCCGGTGTATAATTCTAAGCTCGTCACTCGTCTCATAAACAACATTATGGTTGACGGTAAGAAGGGTGTAGCTCAGAAGATTGTGTACGACGCATTTGAAATTGTAGAAACAAAGTCCGGTAAGCCGGCTCTCGAAGCTTTCGAGCAGGCTATGGAAAACGTAATGCCGAACCTTGAGGTTAAGGCTCGCCGTGTCGGCGGTGCTACCTACCAGGTTCCTATGGAAGTACGTCCGGCAAGAAGACAGACATTGGGACTTAGATGGATAGTCAAGTATTCACGTGACAGACATGAGAAGACCATGAAGGAGAAGCTTGCAGGTGAAATCATGGATGCCATGAACGGTACTGGCTCTGCTGTCAAGAAGCGTGAGGACACTCACAAGATGGCTGAGGCAAACAAGGCGTTTGCTCACTTCCGTTGGTAATTTCCGACGGTGTGCACGGAGGGTATGGATGCGCATTTATGCGCGTGTGTATCTGTCTGTGAAGCTGTTTATAAGAAGTATTTCGCAAAAGAATATTTTCTTTTGTCGGTCTGCTTTTGGGTTGGGCAGACAGCACTGAAGTGCAGGTAAAAAAGCCCTCACAAAGGGGCATGGAGGATTTGTATGGCAAGAGATGTATCTTTGTCGATGACCCGAAACATCGGAATTATGGCTCACATCGACGCCGGCAAGACGACCACAACCGAGCGTATTCTCTACTACACGGGAATCAACCACAAGCTCGGCGAGGTTCACGACGGCGCGGCAACGATGGACTGGATGGAGCAGGAGCAGGAGAGAGGTATTACCATCACCTCTGCCGCTACCACTGCATACTGGAAGGGTCATAGAATCAACATCATCGACACCCCCGGTCACGTTGACTTTACCGTTGAGGTTGAGCGTTCTTTAAGAGTTCTTGACGGTGCGGTAACAGTTCTTTGTGCCAAGGGAGGCGTTGAGCCGCAGACCGAGACTGTTTGGAGACAGGCGGACAAGTATAATGTTCCCCGTATGATTTACGTCAACAAGATGGACATCATGGGCGCGAACTTCTACCACGTCATCGACATGATTCACCAGCGTCTCAAGGCAAACGCTGTTCCAATACAGCTTCCTATCGGAAGCGAAACCTTCTTCAAGGGAATCATAGATCTCCTTGAGATGAAGGCATATGTTTACTATAACGAACTCGGAACCGACATCAGGGTCGAAGAGATTCCTGAGAACATGGTCGAAGAGGCTGAAAAGTACCATTCTCAGATGGTCGAGTCGGTAGCCGAGCTTAACGACGACCTTATGGAGAAGTATCTTGACGGCGGCGAGCTTACAATCGATGAACTCAAGGCTGGAATAAGAGCGGCGACAATTGCAAACAAGATGGTTCCTGTTGTCTGCGGAACATCCTATAAGAACAAGGGCGTTCAGAAGCTCCTTGACGCGATTGTTGACTATATGCCCGCTCCTACAGATATTCCCGACATCAAGGGAGTCAACCCCGAGACAGGCGAGGAGGAGACAAGACCCTCCGACGACAACGCTCCGTTCGCAGCACTTGCTTTCAAGATTGCTACAGACCCGTTCGTCGGAAAGCTCTGCTTCTTCAGAGTTTACTCGGGTACACTCAACGCAGGCGAAACGGTTCTGAACTGCACCAAGGACGCTAACGAAAGAATGGGACGTGTCCTTCAGATGCACTCAAATCACCGTAAGGACATCGACACCTGCTACGCTGGAGACATCTATGCGGTAGTCGGCGTCAAGAATACAACAACCGGTGACACGCTTTGTGACGCCAAGCACCCGATCATTCTTGAATCTATGGAGTTCCCCGATCCGGTTATCCAGCTCGCTATCGAGCCGAAGACAAAAGCCGGTCAGGAAAAGATGGCAATCGCTCTTAACAAGCTTGCCGAGGAAGACCCGACATTCAAGACATGGACGGATGAGGAGACAGGTCAGACCATCATCGCCGGAATGGGCGAATTGCACCTTGAAATCATCGTTGACAGAATGCTCCGTGAATTCAAGGTTGAGGCGAATGTAGGCGCACCTCAGGTTGCCTACAAGGAAACTGTCAGAAAGCTTTCGGATGTCGAGTGCAAGTACGCTCGTCAGTCTGGTGGTAAGGGACAGTATGGTCACGTCAAGATCAGGCTTTCTCCGAACGAATCCGGCAAGGGCTACGAGTTCACCAACGCTATCGTCGGCGGTGCTATTCCGAAGGAATTCATCCCGGCTGTAGACAAGGGTATTCAGGGAGCCATGAAGTCAGGCGTCTTAGCAGGTTATCCTGTTGTTGACGTCAAGGTTGAGCTTTATGACGGATCGTATCACGAGGTTGACTCCTCCGAAACCGCATTCATGATCGCCGGTTCTATGGCGTTCAAGGATGCTATGAAGAAGGCAGACCCGGTAATACTCGAACCTATCATGAAGGTAGCCTGCATTGTTCCGGAGGAGTATATGGGAACCGCTATCGGCGACCTCAACTCTCGCCGCGGACAGATTTTAGGACAGGAGATCAATACCGGTGTCGCTCAGATAGACGCACTTGTACCGCTCTCCGAGATGTTCGGTTATTCAAACGACCTGCGTTCAAAGACTCAGGGCAGAGGACAGTACACGATGGAGCCGCACAGCTACACCGATGTTCCGAAGTCAGTTGCCGAGAACATTATGTCTACACGCAAGCACGCGAACGACTAAGCGCAAGTTTTCACAAAACTTTTTCAGTGGAAATGCAAATTTCTCTTGCATTTCGCTCAGTAATCTGTTAATATTAGAGTACCAAACAAATTTTAAGGGAGGAAATTCCAATGGCAAAGCAAAAATTTGAAAGAACAAAGCCCCACGTTAACGTAGGTACCATCGGACACGTTGACCACGGCAAGACCACTCTTACTGCTGCTATCACCAAGGTTTTAGCTATGAAGGGTCAGGCAAAGTTTGAGGCTTACGATATGATCGATAAGGCTCCTGAGGAGAGAGAGCGTGGTATCACCATCAACACCGCTCACGTTGAGTATGAGACTGACAACCGTCACTATGCTCACGTTGACTGCCCCGGTCACGCTGACTATGTAAAGAACATGATCACCGGTGCTGCTCAGATGGACGGCGCAATCCTCGTTGTTGCAGCTTCTGACGGACCTATGGCTCAGACCAGAGAGCACATCCTTCTTGCTCGTCAGGTTGGCGTTCCTGCAATCGTTGTTTTCATGAACAAGGTTGACCAGGTTGACGACCCTGAGCTTCTTGAACTCGTTGAGATGGACATCCGTGACCTTCTCAGCTCTTATGAGTTCCCGGGCGACGACATTCCGATTATCCAGGGTTCTGCTCTTCAGGCACTTGAGTCCACCTCTACTGATCCTAACGCTCCCGAGTATGCTTGCATCAGAGAGCTCATGGACGCTGTAGACTCCTATATTCCTACTCCTGACCGTAAGGCTGATCTTCCGTTCCTTATGCCTGTTGAGGACACCATGACCATCACCGGACGTGGTACCGTTGCAACCGGTAGAGTTGAGCGTGGACAGGTTAAGCTCGGCGACGAAGTTGAGATCATCGGTCTCACCGAGGAGAGAGCTAAGACCGTTGTTACCGGTCTTGAGATGTTCAGAAAGACCCTTGACTATGCAGAAGCTGGCGACAATATCGGCGCACTTCTCAGAGGTGTTCAGAGAAAGGACATCGAAAGAGGACAGGTTCTCTGCAAGCCCGGTTCTATCCATCCTTTGACCAAGTTCAAGGGACAGGTTTACGTTCTTAAGAAGGAAGAGGGCGGACGTCATACTCCGTTCTTCACCAACTACAGACCGCAGTTCTACTTCAGAACCACCGACGTTACCGGCACAATCACCCTTCCTGATGGAAAGGAAATGTGCATGCCTGGTGACAACGTTGAGATCAGCGTTGAGCTTATCACCCCGATTGCTATCGAGAACGGACTCCGCTTCGCTATCCGTGAAGGCGGCAGAACCGTAGGTTCCGGCGTTGTTATCGCAACCGAATGATAAAGACATTTTCTTGACCCCTTTGTTGACCGGAGGCGCAGACGCTCGAAAGAGTGTCTGCGCCTTCGGGGTTTCGGGGGATTTTTTTGTAGGGGCGGATATCATCCGCCCGAACCCTGCGGTCAGCACTACAACGGGCGGATAATATCCGCCCCTACACATTTTGGACTTTAGAAAATTTTCCGCAACCCCTTGACAGCTCTCGTTCAATGTGATATGATAGTAATATCAAAATGATATTACTTTGAAGCGCGTTCGGTAGTATCACAGAAAGGACGGAATATGTTATGCAGAATATTGAAGTGAAGAATGCCATGGTTGATGGCGAGATTAAGGAGATTCCTGTTAGGAATGTGAAGCCGGGTATGCCGGTGTTACTTGCGACTATCTTAGAGATGATTTTGTCAGTGCTGGTGATTATCGCTGGCGGAGTGCTTCTTGAAGAGGGGAGAGATGTACTCGGAACTGTGCTGTTGGTTGTTGGGATTATCTGGTGCTGTGTTGGCTGGATTCCGGTGATGGGTCTGAAAGTGCTTAAGCCGCAGGAGGCGAGAGTTCTCACTCTCTTCGGTAAGTACGTCGGCACTCTCAAGGGCGACGGATTCTACTATGTCAACCCGTTCTGCGTTTCCTTCAACCCGGCGGCAAAGACGAAGCTCAGCCAGTCAGGAGACGTTGCCGGGTCGCGGAACACTACTGCTTCTCAGATTTTCCTCAATGCGACCACCGGTGAGATTGGCGTCAACCCGAACGAGACGAAGATTTCCCTCAAGATTATGACCCTCAACAACTCCCGGCAGAAGATCAACGACTGCCTCGGAAACCCGATTGAGATTGGAATTGCGGTTATGTGGCGGGTTGTCGACACCGCGAAGGCGGTCTTCAACGTCGATAACTACAAGGAATATCTCTCGCTCCAGTGCGATTCGGCATTAAGAGAGATAGTCAAGATGTATCCCTACGACGTTGCTCCGAATGTCGACACCACCGGCGACGGAATTGCCGATGAGGGAAGCCTCCGCGGTTCGAGCGAGATTGTCGCCGCAAGAATCAAGGACAGAATTCAGCAGAGGGTAGACGATGCAGGTCTTGAAATCGTCGAGGCGAGAATCACATACTTAGCATATGCTCCCGAGATTGCGGCTGTAATGCTTCAGCGTCAGCAGAATTATCGACGCAAGAAAGATGATAGTTGACGGTGCCGTCGGCATGGTTGAGATGGCACTTGAGAGAATCAATGAAGGCGGACTCGTGGACTTGGACGACGAGAGAAAAGCGGCAATGGTCTCGAATCTCCTCGTAGTTCTCTGCGGCAACCACGATGCTCAACCGGTTGTGAATTCCGGCAGTTTGTACTAAATTAGGATGATGGATAGATGGCTGGTAAAAAAGCAGTACCTTTAAGGATTTCGGAGAAGCTCTATAGCGACCTCGCCGCCTGGGCTGAAGACGATTTCCGCTCCCTCAACGGGCAGATTGAATACCTCCTGACAGAATGCGTCCGGCAAAGAAAGAAGACCGGAGGCTACGTTGGGAAGGATATTGATAAGCCGCTGGAGATTGAATTGGAAAATACTAAAAAATAATGAGATTTCGGTCTCATTATTTTTTATTGACAGTGAAAAGTGATTGTCATACAATAGACATAGTTAAAATTTAATTCAGAAGGGATAGCCATAATGAAAAAATTATTAATCTTTGCAACGATTATCACACTCTGTCTCAGCCTTTTTGCAGGCTGTGCAAGCGGAACAGTAGATGGTGATGTTTCGGCAGATAATGGTTCGCAGAACAGTTCGACTGATAACAGCTCCAAAGGCGACGATGCTGAGGAATCTATAGACGATGAAGAGCTTGAAGAATCCGATGAAGTCGTAGAGGAAACGGGATTGGTTTTCGGGGATATTGACAGTCTAGGAAACAACCCCAACAATTTGGTTCAGTGCCCGGCGGGTATGGTATTCGATGATGATTATATTTACTTTGCAGATCACTCTGCGGGATCAAACTCCATAAGCCGCATTCATTACGATGGAACCGGTTATGAAGTTCTCCCTATTTCAGACGCTATCTCTTTCAGTTCACACGACAGCAATATGTTCTTGAATCTTAAGGACGGGTATCTTTACTATTGTGCGCAGGGAAGGAATATAAACAGATATGAACTTGCGACCGGCAATACTGAGACCGTCCTGTCAGTGACGACTTCGTACGACATCAACAACATGTTAGTTGTTGATAGTTATCTCTATGTTTCGATAGACATGAGCCCGGATGTGGGTGCATATAAAGCTGCCAAAAATGCTGAGGTAATCGTTGTCAATCTCGAAACTTTGGAGGAAAAATGCATTTGTACTTTGGATGAAATCGCAAATGCTCCAGTTATCACTTCAAACGGAAAAGATGTTTATTTCGTATGCAGCAGTTCGTCAGTAAGATTTTACTCTGTGGATGTGTCGGCAATCCAAGAGAGCTTTTCAACCGGGGTCGAGGCGGAAAGTTATGTTGAAAAAATCACTCTCGGAGCGGGTAGCAATAACTATCTGACACGAGTCATAGCACTTGCCAAAAACGGATTCATCTTGCTGACAACGGATAAGTCCAAGGCACTCTTATGTACTGAAGCCACGGGAGTTTACTATTCAACCGGAGAAAGCCTCGGCATTCTCGGTAGCTTCGGGGATGATACGACATACAACACCGACTATGCTACTGGTATAGGAAGACGGTTTGTTATTGGAAATAGCTACATTCTTCTTGCAATTGCCACTGTTGATGGGACACGGACATCCTCCGTCCACGAAATCGTGATATATAAGGATATGGATTTAGAGAATCCTGAAACCGTTTATACAACTGAGGGATATTGGGACTATTGTACGTTCGGTGTGCATGACGACACCCTCTACTTTATTGAATTCGAGACTAAAGATGGTCCGCTTAACCTGATCAGTGTGAACGAGGATGGAGCGATAACAAGTATCGCAATTGGCGGATAAGAAAAAAGCAGTACCTTTAAGGATTTCGGAGAAGCTCTATATCGACCTTGCCGCTTGGGCTGAAGACGATTTCCGCTCCCTCAACGGGCAGATTGAATACCTCCTGACAGAATGCGTCCGGCAAAGAAGAAAGACCGGAGGCTACGTTGGGAAGGATATTGATAAGCCGCTGGAGATTGATTTGGGTGATACGAAAAACAAGAAAGAGTGAGCCGGTTTTGGCTCACTCTTTTTGGCTAATTTCTTGTGTAGAAGGTTCCTTTGCCTTTGCCGTGACGAGTAAGATAGCCCTCCTCGACAAGCTTTTTGAGGGAGCTTTCAATTGACGAGCTTTTCAGGATTGGTACAAGCTCCATAATCTCGCTTTTTGTGAATTTGCCTATCTTCTCGTTTGTTGCATTTCTGACAAGCTCAATTGCCGGAAGCTTTTTCTCTACCAACGAAACTCGGCTTTCAAAATCTCTGTAAGCAGATAGGATAATTCCCAGGATATATTTGATGAATGGCGTCGAATCGTTTTTGCCTTCGTGCCAGCCGATTCCCGACTGCTCGAGCACATCGTAATACTTTGATTTGGTCTTCTCAATCTTGCTTTCAAGGCTGATATATCTGCCCACAACATATCCACAACGGTACAGGAGAAGTGTTGTGAGAAGCCTCGACATTCTGCCGTTGCCGTCGTTGAACGGGTGTATGCACAGAAAATCATTTATAAATGTGGGAATCAGAATGAGAGGATCTACCGTGCACGAGTCGATAGTTTTGTTGAAGCTATCGCAAATCATATCGATAGCTTCTGGCGTTTCGTATGGCTCAAGAGGCATGAAGCGGACAAACTGCGTTCCGTCTTCACGGATTTCGGCAATATAGTTCTGGGTGTTCTTGAACCTTCCACCTATTGAACGTTCGGAGTACTTATATAAATCCCTGTGAAGCTGTAGAATATATGAGGCGCGAATCGGGATATATTCATAACTTTCATGAATAGTGTTGAGAACGCCACGATAGCCAAGAATCTCTTCTTCATCACGGTTTCGGGGAGTTGTTTTCTCCTGGCACAGCTGCATAATTCGATTTTCAGTTGTTACGATTCCTTCAATCTTGTTTGAAGCCTCGGTACTCTGAATTTTTGCAATTTCAACGAGTTTATCCAAAACAGCGGGCTTTTGCTTGAGAAACATTTCCTGCCTGCCCTTGAACTCGTGAATCTGGGCGACCAAGCCAAGGATTTCGTTGTCCCAATGGCGATCAGCAAGTGTGGAATAGTCAAAAGTTCTCATTAGAAAATCTCCTTTCTTTTCTTTCTCCCAATTATATCACTGCTTTGGGAGAAAGTCAAGACGTTTGGGAGAATAATCTCCCAAGTTCACTGTATATTTGGGAGAAACATTTTTTGCTGGGAGAATACAATATGAGTATGTCCGATTCGCAGACAAATATCCCACTCCGGAAAAGTGCTATAAAATGCATTTTCCCGGAATCATAAATCAAGGCTATTCTGATTCAGAAGGAAATCGAACACGTTCATGATGAGAATTCCATCGTCGGTATAGTAGGTAGAGGTGTTGTCGTGTACGATGATTATTTTCTTGAAGAAGTCACCGGTGTATTCAAGGGAGCATTGCTCTTGCTTGAGCTTTTCCTGGTCGGGAAGTGAATAAGCGGACTGGATATAGTAACGCTTGGAAGCTAAGTTACAGACGAAGTCTACTTCAAGTTGTTTGCGGGTGCCGTTTTCGCTTATCGGAACTACTCCGACATCGACATTGAAGCCTCGCACTAAGAGCTCGTTGTAGATGATATTCTCCATTATATGAGTCACTTCCTGCTGGCGGAAGTTGAGCTGGGCATTTCTGAGTCCAATATCAGTGAAGTAGTACTTGAACGGAGAGGAAACGTATTTCTTGCCCTTGATGTCAAATCGCTCGGCACGGTTAATGAAAAATGCATCGATAAGGTAGCCGATATAGCTCGCTATAGTCTTGTCAGTGGCGGAGATGCCGTTGCTTACAAAAGTATTTGCAAGCTTTGTTGGATTGGTGAGAGACCCGATTGAGGAGGCAAGAATCTTCACGAGAGCTTCCATAACCTGGTCGCCCCTGAGATTATTTCTGTCCTCGATGTCTTTGAAATAAAGCTCGTGGCAGAGACTCTGGAGATATTGTGACTTTAGTTCCGGCTTTTGCATACTGAGAACCCTTGGGAGACCGCCATAGGTGCAGTAGTCCCGCCAGGCGTCGTATCTGTCGCCGTGATATGCGGACAGGTATTCGGAGAAAGACAGGGGATATACCCGAACTTCGTCGCCGCGCCCGCGAAATTCGGTCAGAATATCTGTCGAGAGAAACTTTGAGTTACTCCCGGTGACGTATATGTCAAGGTTTTCCCGACGATTGAGACCGTTAAGCACGCCCTCAAATCCCTGGCAAAGCTGAACCTCGTCCAAAAATACAAACCAACTGCCATCATCACTCAGCCGCTCTTTTATATATGCACTGAGATTTTCGCTCTTTCGGAGACTTTTATAGTCGTCGTCATCAAGGGGAATCCGGAGGATTCTCTCGGCAGGAACACCCGAGCTGATGAGATAGTTGTAATAAAGATTGAATAGCAGATACGACTTTCCGCATCTGCGGATTCCGGTTATGACCTTTATAAGCCCGTTTTCGCGACGGTCAATGAGTCTCTGAAGATATAAATCGCGTTTAATCTGTTCCATGGTAACCTCCTATTCCGGAAAATTGCATTAAAATGCATTTTCCCGTAACAATAGTATACCCGATTTTGCACGAAATGTCAACATAAAAATGCCCCACTCCGGAAAAGTGCTATAAAATGCATTTTTCCGGAGTGGGATTTATTATATGCGTGGATCAGTACCAATCATGCTTTTCGTTTCTGTTTAATGAATTGATGGCGTCCATCTCTTCAACTGTAGTTTCTGTCGCTCCGCTGACGGTGTCGGTTTGCTCCTCCGAAACGGTTTCCGAACCGCAGGAGGTCAGGCTAAAAAGCATAAGTGCTGATAAGATAATTGCGGTGAGTCTCTTCATCACAAGCACATCCTGTAAATCTCTTCTACATCTGCGGGAGTCAGGTTCTTGAGTCCGGTGATGACTCCTCCGGCGCAGGCGTGCTCTGCCATATCCTTAAAGTGGGTGGTGTCAATGCCTAAATCGCTGAGATTTGGCTTGAGACCGAGGGCTTCAAAGCAGAATTTCGAGCAGGCTTCAATTGCCTTCTTTGCGCCGTCCATCGGGAAAAGTCCGCCCTCGACTCCGAAAACTGTTACACCGAAACGATAGATTGCGGGAGCGGTCTCTTCGTCCAGGATATAGGTCAGCCAGCGGGGAGTGAGAATCGCCAAGCCGTGACCGTGGGTGATGTCGTAGTAGGCGGAGAGCTCGTGCTCCATCATGTGGCAAGCACAGCCGTGGACTGTTCCGCCATCTAAAATTGTGTTAAGTGCCATCGAGGACGACCACATCAGATTAGCCCTTGCTTCGTAATTCGTGGGCTCATTCATAGCTATAGGTGCCCACTTTACGACTGTGCGCATGACCGCTTCCTGCATCTCAAGTAAGAGATCAAAAGTGGCGTCGCCGGCGAGATAGTAGTTGTCCAAGACGTGGTTGAAGATGTCGAACGCTCCGCAGGCGGTCTGATAGGAGGGGAGGGTGTAGCTGTACTCAGGATTCTCGAAAGCGACCTTCGGAATAAGTGCCGAGCCGCCGAGACCGATTTTCTCGTTTGTGTCCATGTTTGAGATGACTGCCCAGGCGTCCATTTCCGAGCCGGTCGCGGCGTTCGTTAAAATCGCGACGATAGGGAGGGCTTCAGTCACCCAGACTCCGCCGGAAACGAGCTTCCAGACGTCGCCATCGGGAGTCATAGCCGCCGCGGCGACGCCCTTTGCACAGTCGATGGTTGAGCCGCCACCTGCCGCTAAAACAACGTCGATGCCTTCACGCTTGCAAATCTCCGCACCTTTGTTGGCGGTAGAGTGTCTCGGGTTCGGCTCAACTCCGGAAAGCTCGTACAGCTCGATGCCGCTCTGGTTGCAGAGGGATACTATTTCGTCATAAAGACCATTTTTCTTGATAGAGCCTCCGCCGTAGACAAGAAGAACTTTATTGCCGAACTGCTTTAGCTCCTCCGGCAGATTCTTAAGATGACTCTTGCCGAAGTAGACTTTGTCGGGATTGTGGAAAATAAAATCGTTCATTATAAAAACCTCCGTATTTAAATTTTTTGGGTCAACTTTATTATAGCACGGCACTCGCTCAATATCAAATATGCATATTATATTGCAAGATATACTTGAAAAGTATGGATAAGTGTGATAGAATGGACCCAGGAGGGATGGCAATGGACATACGGTCGCTTCAATATTTTTTAGCTGTGGCTCGGGAAGAGAGTATCACAAAAGCCGCAGAGACGCTTCACATGACACAGCCGCCGCTTTCACGGGCTATCAGGGACTTGGAGGACGAGCTTGGCAAGCAGTTATTTGTCCGCGGGAGCAGGAAGGTTACTCTGACAGATGACGGATTGATTTTAAGAGGTCGCGCAGAAGAGCTGATTGAGCTCATGGAGAAGACGAAAAACGAGATCATTTCCTCCGATTATGATATAAGCGGCGATGTCTACATCGGCGGAGGGGAGTCGGAGGCGATTTCCTACTTAGCCGATGCCGCCTGTGAGCTACAGAAAAAGTACCCGAATATCCACTACCACATCTACGCCGGCGACGGCGAGCAGGTCGCAGAAAAGCTCGACAAGGGTCTTATTGATTTCGGGCTTCTGGTTGCCGAGCCGATTGGGATTGAAAAATACGACTATATCAGGCTTCCGATAAAGGACACTTGGGGAGTTCTGATGCGGGACGACAGCCCACTCGCGGGGAAGGACTATATAACAGCAGAAGACCTCTGGGACAAGCCGCTGATTGTCTCGCAACAGGCTTCAAAAATCGGTGCGTTGTTCCGATGGCTGAAGCGTAGTGAGGACGAGCTTAACATCGTACTCAAATACAACCTGATTTACAATGCTTCGCAGTTCGTGAAGAGCGGCTTCGGGTATCTCATCGGGCTTGATAAGCTTATAAACACCTCTGGCGACAGCGGACTCTGCTTCAAGCCGGTAAGCCCCGCATGGGAGTCGGATTTGTACTTTGTCTGGAAGAAGTATCAGGTCTTTTCGAGGGCGGCGGCGGAGTATTTAAAGTGCATACAGTCACAGAGTGACTGACACTCAACTCAACACAAAATTAAATCCGTGTCGTTCAGTTCCTGCGGGAAATCTCCTATAATAAAATCATCAGCCGAGGCTGAAATTAATGTTTAGGAGACTTTGAAATGAACACAGACAAAATTGTTGCGGAATCAATAGCGAAGGACTATGCGCCTAAGGACACATCGAAAATCGTCGCACTTAAAAAGCTTGACCACAAGGCTCGGGCAAAGGCGGAGATTTTCGGATACACTTTCGGGGTTATCATGACGCTTGTTTTCGGTACAGGACTTTGCCTTGCTATGGGAGTCATCGGCGGCGGAACAGTAGCCATGATGGTTCTTGGAATCGTAATTGGAGTTGTCGGAATTGTCGGCGTGAGCGTCAACTATCCCATCTACAAAAAGCTTTTGGAGAGCGGGAAGAAGCAGTATGCTTCGGATATTCTCAGGCTTGCAAAAGAGATAAGCGACAAGGCGGAGTAAAGTTTTTTCGGAAAGGGCGGCGAGACCATGAACAAATCGGAAAGCAAGTATTTCAATACCGCCCTTCTCATGGACGAGGCTTTGCTTCAACTTTTAGAGAAGAAAGATTTGGAGTTTATAACGGTAAAAGAAATCTGCGAGCGGGCAGGCGTCAACCGGTCGACGTTCTATCTTCACTACGAGACCATTTCGGATCTGCTTGACGAAACTGCGGAGATGATAGACCGCAGGTTTTCGCAGTATCTCGGCGAGGACAGCCACTTCTCCGAAAAGATTCCCGGCAAGGAGCTTAGCGAACTGGTTCTGATCAACGAGGAGCAGTTATTGCCGTATCTCCGGTTTATAAAAGACAACAAGGCTGTATATCGGGCGACCTTCCGAAATCCCAATGCCGTTCGTGCTGACGAAAAATATGAGTACCTGAAAAATCGGGTTATCGAGCCGATTCTTATGAGATTCGATATTCCAAAGGAACGCCACAGATACTATATCAACTACTACATAGAAGGCATCATGGCGATAGTCAAGCGTTGGCTGATGAATGACTGCCGGGATTCTGTTGAGGAGATAGCCGCTGTGATTGAGGACTGCGTGCTGCCAAGGGGAGCGTAGGTATGGGAAATAGGTTTATTGAAAAGTACCGCACCGACTATGAATTCAGGACCTTTTCCGGGGCATGGCTGTCGCTTGGGATAACCGTGCTGTTCGCCGCGTATAACGGCTATCTTGGGATAGCCTCGCTGTCCCTCTGGCACGGGAGTATCGCGGTTTACTACATACTTTTAGCCGTAATACGGGGGATAATTCTTCTTTCGGAGTGGAAAATCAGGACGCAGGAGAGTAAGAACAAAGCGAGATTCAGGACTTTTCGGATAAGCTCGGCGTTTTTATTGCTTCTCAATATCGCCCTCATCTGCCCGATTGCGCTCATGGTTACATTCGAGAAGCCGGTTCAGATGTCCCTCATCCCGGCGATTGCGATGGCGGCGTATACCACATATAAGATAATCATGGCTTCAGTGAATTTCGGGAGCAAAAAGAAGAAGCTCTCGGGAAATATCCTTATCTCGGAGCTTCGGGCGATTAGCCTTATCGATGCGATTGTGTCGGTGCTGTCCTTGCAGAACACGCTTATAATGGTTGAGGGCGATACTGAAAACATGCTCCGGCTCTCAGCCGCAACCAGTGGGGCGATGTATGCGCTGGTTCTCGTGATTACAATCAGGCTTCTTATGGCAAAAATATCCCGCGCGGGTTGAGACCTACACGGGATTTTCTTATGCGATTTTTATCTGGCAGACTGCCATCGCCTTAAGGGCATTTTCGTGGCTTTCAGGGCTCACGCCGGCACAGCAGGAGGAGTCAACCGTTATCGGAACTTCGGGGAACGCGGCTTTCAGAATCATCGCGTTCGAGATGACGCAGATGTCGGTGCAGAGCCCGACGAGCTCGATTGATTCGAGGTTGGGGATTTCAGCAAGAATTTTTGGCAGTTCAGTCGACCCGAACGACGGCTTGTCGACGATCTGGCATCCGTCCACATAGATTCCGTCCGCAATCTCCCAGCCGGGAGTGCCTTTGATGCAGTGGACAACCGGCAGGTTTCTGCCCTCTTGGGTCGAAAGATAATCTTCGGTGTGAGTGTCTCTGGTATAAATACCCGTCCCGCCGGCGGCAAGGTGCGCCTGAATTTTCTTTTTGACGTTCGGAACGATCAAGACTGCCTCGGCAGTGCCTAAAGCTCCGTCGATGAAGTCGTTTTGCATGTCGATTACTATTAGTGCTTTCATTTTGGTTCTCCTATCTGTAAACTTCCCGGCGGTGACCGATGCTGAGGGCGAGGATGATGAGTTCGTTATCGTTGATGTCGCACAAAAGGCGGTAGTCGCCGATGCGGTATCGCCAGATGCCTTTCAGGTCGCCGGTGAGAGCCTTACCGTGGGTATGTGGGTCAGAGCATCCTTCTAAGTTCTTCTCAATCCAGTTTACTATCAACTTTTGAGTGTATTTGTCCAGGTTTCCGAGCTCTTTGCGCGCTCGTTTCGAGAAAGCCACAGTGTATTTCATACTCCGAGACTCTTTCTGACCTCGTCAAGGCTGTATGTCTTCGGGTCTTTTTGATATTCAGAATAAGCTTCCTCGGCGACAACCACGTCGTACTCGTCCTCAATTTTCTCAAAGAGAGCACGCTTGAAAGCCTCACCTACGGAAACGCTGTGGAGTTTGGCATAGCTTTCGGCTAAGCTCTTCTCGCTTTCGGATAAGCGGATGGAAAAGGTCATAGTGGGGTCTCCTTTCTGTGTTACAATGTGTTACAGATGTATTATAGCATATGCGAGAGGAGGTGTCAAGGGTAGATATGATGAAATCCTCGCTCCGCTCGGATGAAATCTGCGACGAGGTCGCAGGTGAAATCGTTTGCTTTGCAAACGATGAAATAAATCCGTCCTTAATCCGCCGCAGGCGGATTTCATCCCGATAGGGATTTCATCGCGTCAGCGATTTATTCCGTCCGCAGGACGGATTTAATTGAAAAAGTGCCCGAAAGGGCACTTTTTCATGGCGGAGAAGGAGGGATTCGAACCCTCGATGAGCTATCAACCCATACACGAGTTCCAGTCGTGCGCCATAAACCGGGCTAGGCGACTTCTCCATAACACTGATTTATCTGTTCGCTTGCGAACTATGACATTATACGCTATTTTCGGCTCGATGTCAAGCCCTTTTTTGCAAAAAATGCGAGTTTTCCTCCCGGAGTCCGCAAATTCGGACTGCGGGAAATTTTTTTGAAATTTAGGGTTGACAAATCAAAAATCAGGAGTATCATTAGATTCAGAACAAAAGTTCAGAACGAAAGTTTCAGGGTGGCTGGGGAAGCTTGAGCTCGGGAGGTGTTTTGAGAACTGGCAGGAAGTGAACACTCCTAAGACAAGCGAAGACGCCGGATCGAGCGAGGTTTCCACAGAATGAACAAAGCCGCCCCGGAGGACGACTTTGTTTCAAAGATTGGAAAAGAAAAAAGGAGAAATAAAAATATGAATGTTATCAAAAACACACAACTGTGTTATAGCAAGCTTTCTCCGATTTGTCAAGTGCTTTTTTCAGAAATATATGAAATTTGGAGGGATGAATTTGGGTAGCGGTAAAATAAGCGATTTCGAGAGGATCAGAATGATTGTCGACTATCTCGAAACGGGGAGTGCTCAGGAGGCGGCGGAAAGGAATAGTGTCAGCGAAACGACCGTGAGACGGGCTATTCGGGACAGAAAGCGGCTTTCCTGTATAGTTTCCGGCGAGGATGACTCGCGGAATCGTCAGGCGGCGAGCGGGATTGTCGCGAAGTGTCTTGAAATCTTGGGCGACGAGGAAAAGCTCAGAGGTGCGACCGTCTCTCAGCTCACAAGCGCGATTTCGTCTTTGTCGGACAGCTTTCTTTCGGAAGGCGAATCGGGTGGCGGGGA
Organism: Oscillospiraceae bacterium; assembly: GCA_021202155.1. Lineage (GTDB taxonomy): Bacteria > Bacillota > Clostridia > Oscillospirales > Ruminococcaceae > Faeciplasma. The sequence goes on from JAJQDP010000042.1 coordinate 23,299, forward strand.
GGACGACCCTCTCAGCAGGAGCATTCTTGAAATGGCGAAAGACCTGAAGAGCGACAAGCCGCAGTAGAGGGGGTGGGAGCTTGCTCAGTGAGAAGCAGAAAAAGATTTTCGCGTTTGCGGAGTCGGATTACGACGCGCTTATTTGTGACGGCGCGATCCGCTCCGGCAAAACCTCGGTGATGACGGTCGCGTTTGTCGACTGGGCGATGGCGAATTTCACGGGACAGCGGTTCGGAATCTGCGGGAAGACGGCGGACGGAGCGATCAAGAATATCATCCTCCCGTTCATGTCGATGAGCTATCCGACTAAAAAGTATCACATCAGGTGGAAGCTGTCGACGAAGGTGATGGAGGTCTCCGACGGAACCGCCCGGAACATTTTCGAGGTTTTCGGCGGCAAGGACGAGTCAAGCTTCATGCTGATTCAGGGAAGGACTTTTGCGGGAGCACTTATCGACGAGGTCGCACTCATGCCGAAGTCGTTCGTTTCGCAGGCGGTTGCAAGATGCTCGGTCGAGGGATCAAAGCTGTGGTTCAGTTGTAATCCCGAGTCGCCGGAGCACTGGTTCTATCGGGAGTGGATCTTAAAGGCTGATGAGCGCAACGCCATCTATCTGCACTTTTGCTTGGAGGACAACCCGTCCCTCTCAAAGAGAATCATCGACCGCTACAAGAGCTACTACTCGGGTGCTTTCTATGAGAGATACATCGAGGGCAGATGGGTTCTGGCGGAGGGATTGGTCTATGAGATGAGCGAGGACTACCTGACAGACGAGATCCCGACGCACGGCGAGTACTACATCTCCTGCGACTACGGGACGATGAACCCTTGCTCAATGGGGCTGTGGTGCATAAGTAATGGAGTCGCGACGAGAATTTCGGAGTACTACTATGACGGAAGAGCCGAGAAGAAACAGCTCACCGACGAGGATTACTACCTGGCACTTGAAGCCTTGGCGGGAGACCTTCCCATAAGATACGTGATAGTCGACCCGTCTGCGTCAAGCTTCATCACTCTCATCCGCAAGCGCGGGAAGTTTCGGGTTAAGAAAGCGGACAACGACGTTATGAACGGAATCCGGCTGACGGCTGGGTTTATGAAGTCGGGAAAACTCAGGATTCACAGAAGCTGTAAGAACGCTCTGCGCGAATTCTCGCTCTACCGCTGGGACGACAAGTCCGGAAACGACAAGGTGGTGAAGGAAAATGACCACGCGATGGACGAGATAAGGTATTTCTCGTCGACAATACTTGCAAAGAAAAGAAATGAGCAGGAGCTGACAGGGCTCAGACTGCTCTGAGGAAAGGAGAAATATGTTTACATTTCAGGATTTGGAGAAGGCAAAGAAAGGGGAAAGGTGGGAGCAGAAGTTTCTTCCGAGTGCGGTCTCAGACTACAAGACATCGAAGACCTATCGCGACACTCTTGACGCTCTCGCCTACTGGCGGAACGAGAACCCAACCATCACGAAATACCGGAAGCTTCTCTACACCGTTTCCGGCAGGGCTGTTCCCGACAACTACTCGGCGAACTTCCGGCTCGCTTCAAACGTCTACTTCCGGTTCGTAACTCAGACGGTGCAGTATCTTCTTGGGTACGGCGCAAGGTTCGAGAACCCGGAGACAAAGAAGCTCTTAGGTGGGAACGGCTTTGACCACGCCTTGCAGGAGGCTCTTACTGACGCCTTGAACGGCGGCGTTGCGTATGGCTTCATGAATAATGACCGGGTCGAGATTTTCGGCGCGGAGGAGTTCGTTCCTCTGTATGACGAGGAGACGGGCGAGCTCAAGGCGGGAATCAGGTTCTGGCAGTTAGATATTGACAAGCCATTGCGGCTCACGCTTTTTGAAGAAGACGGCTACACCGAGTATATCAGGCGTCGCGGAGAAGAGCTTTCGGTCATGAAGCCGAAGAGGGCGTATAAGCGGATAGTTATCAGCTCTGACTATATGGATGAAATCACGGCTGAGGAGAACTATGACAGGCTTCCGATAGTTCCGCTCTACTCGCCGAGGAAGCAGTCGGGAATTGTGGGACTGCGCAGGCAGATTGACTGCTACGACCTCATCGAGTCGGGCTTTGCGAACGACATTGACGACGCGTCGATGATTTACTGGACAATCTCGAACGCCGGCGGCATGGACGACATCGACCTCGCCCGGTTCGTTGAGCACATGAAGACGGTCAAGGCGGCGGTCATCGAGGACGACGGAGCGCAGGCAGAGTCCCACACGACAGATATTCCCTACGCAAGCCGCGAAGCGATGCTCACAAGGCTTGAAAACGAGATGTACCGCGACTTTATGGTGCTGAACCTTGACACAGTAGCCGGCGGAAATTCGACTGCAACCGCAATCAAGGCGGCATACGAGCCGATGAACCTCTATTCAAATATGCTCGAATACGCAGTTCTCAAGTTTGTTCACGGCTTACTCTCTCTTATCGGAACAGACGACACCTGCACCTTCAAGCGTGACACCATCGTAAACGAGCATGAAAAGGCACAGACTGAACGCGAAAGAGTGGAGACAGCACTGATGCTGAGAGGCTTATTCGACGACGAAACAGTAAAGGCACTCTGTGCGGAAGCACTGGGCATATAAATCGTATCAAAGTAACTATACGAGAAAGGAAAAACTATGGCACTGACAAGAAAGATGCTCAAGGAAATGGGCATTACGGGTGAAAATGCGGATGCGATTTTCAACGCTCACTGGAAGACTGTCGAGGCTCTGCAAGGCTACAAAGCCGAGGTGGAGAAATTGACCGGTCTTAAGAGTGAGCTTGAGAATGCAAAGAACGCGATGCTCGACTATCAGACGAAATACGAGACTCTTGAGAGGGAGTACGGAGACTATCGGGAGGGAATCTCGAAGGAGAAGTCTTTGCAGGCTAAAAGACTTGCAGTGACGGAAATGTTAAGAGAACTTCACATCCCGGAGGATTGTGTGAACCCTATTTTACATGTCACGGATTTCGATAAGATAGCTCTTGATGAGAGCGGCGCGCTTTTGGAAGAGGAGGCTGTGAGGAGCGGCATAAGCGAGCTCTGGTCGGGATTCATCCCGAAAAGGTACTGCTACGGCTCTGAAACGGCAAATCCGCCCGCAAATTCATCTGGAAGAAGCTACTCGGCGGAGGATATAAGAAGAATGTCTCCCCGTGAAATCAACGAAAACTATCGGGCGATAAAAGAGTCGCTCAAATCTATCGACTAAGAAAGGAAAGATAAAATTATGGCAATCAATTCGTTTATACCTGAGCTCTGGAGTGCGAGACTCCTTGACGCTCTTGAAAAGGCTCACGTTGCGGGAAACATCGTAAATCGCGACTATGAGGGTGAAATCAAGCAGTGCGGCGCGTCCGTCAGAATCAACATGATTGGCGACATCACCGTTTCCGACTACATGAGGGGTTCTGAGATTTCTGACCCGGAGGAGCTCTCGACTACCGACGCTACCCTCGAAATCTCTCAGGCAAAGTATTTCAACTTCCAGATTGATGACGTGGATGCGGCACAGGCGGCAGGAGACCTCATGGACAAGGCTATGCAGAGAAGTGCCTATGCGCTCAATGATGTCGCGGATGCATATATCCTTGAAACCATCGCTTCTGACGTGAGTGAGGATAATGTCATCGGTGCGGATTCGCCTGTCGCTCTCACAGCCGACAACGTCTATAGCTATATCGTTCAGCTAAGACTCATCCTGGACAAAAACAACGTCCCGCACGAGGGCAGAAGCATAGTGCTTCCTCCCGAGGTCTATGCACTTCTTCTGCAGGATTCGAGATTCACAGGAGCAGGCACGATGGGTGAGGAGACCTCCAGAAGCGGCTTCATCGGAAGAATCGCAGGCTTTGACATCTATGAGTCGAACAACTGCTATGGCGATGGAGAGACATACTACGTCACGGCACAGGTTCCCTCTGCCTGCAGCTATGCGGAGCAGGTTTTGGAGACCTCGGCATATCGTCCCGAAAAGAGATTTGCCGACGCTGTCAAGGGACTCCACGTCTACGGTGCAAAGGTCACCGACCCGACAAGAATCGCCGCGCTCGTCTGCACGGTGGAATGATAGCTTTTTTCCGGGCGGGAGCTTTCTCGCCCGGAAGAGATTGAAAGGAGAAAGGCATGATTGAAGCTGTTTGCAGGCACATAAAAAACTACTTTATTACTGATGTTTATGCAGGAAAATTTACCATTTCCGGCGGAGAGGTAATAGACACAGATTTCATGCGGGACGGCTACTATCTCATCTGGGGAAGTAAGTATAACGACGCGGTTCACCTCTATCCCGACGACGTCCTCACAGATGAGGAGTTCGACGGCGACATCGCGCTTATGAACCCGCCGGAGGATTTCCTGGCACTCTGCACGGAAATAGAAGACTATATGGCGTCCGACATGGCGTCGCCATCGCCCTACAAGAAGGAGAGCTTTGGCGGATATTCCTATGAAATGAACGATTCCGGGTCGAACAGATGGCAGAAGATATTTGCCTCCAGACTCAACCAATGGAGGAAGCTATAATGAGCCTTATAGACCTGTTTTCGACACAGTTTACAAAACTCACCGTCACCACCGAGACCGATTCACTCGGGAACACGCTCACAAGTCTTAGCGACGATGTGACCTTCACAGGAGCGTTGGTTCTGGACAGTTCATCCGAGTCGGATTCCCGGCTTGTAAGAAAGTACACGCTTACCGTTTCGCCTGAAGTAGACCTAGGTTATGGCGACATTTTCAGAAGGGATTCTGACGGGGAAGTTTTTGAGATTACCGGCGAGGACACGGGCGAGTCGCCTGAGATGGCAACCTTCTCCTTCCGGCAGTTTATAGTCAAGGACTATGAGGGTTCAACTACAGTTTCCGGTTCGCTCGTCATAACAGACGGCAGTTCGACAGTTATCCTGTCACTCGGAACTGACTATACTATCACAAAGTCGCGAATCGGAAGTACCGCCACAGCCTCTGACGGGACGACAGTTCTGGATGTCATCGGCTGTAAGGTGACACTGAGCGTGAGCGATGCCGAGCTTTCGAGGGAGATGGCATCGGCACTTGTCGGGATGATTGAGGCTTCGCCGTTTCTGAGTGTGACTTACCCGGACATTTCGGGAAGCGTCACGACTGATTTTCTCTTTGACATTCCGAAGCTTGAAGCAAGAGAATTCGATTCTGATGGAGTCTGCACCTGGTGCGCGGTGACTCTCACGGCGACAGGAAAGGAAGTGGAATAGATGAAGGATTTTTCGGAAGATTATGACCCGGATGCCGTGCTCAGACAGATTGGTGTGAAAATAGAGCTCCTCGGCGACTATGAGGGGCTTGAGATGGAAACCGGGGACATAATCAGCCTGGAGCTCACCGAAAGCCTTGACATTACCGGCGAAACCTTCCCGTCGCGCTCCCTCAGGCTCAAGGCTATTGACAGCCTTGGACTCTCGTTCGCCTCTCAGACAGCCGACTATAGCGGAGTGCAGTTTGAAGTGCTGATTGGAATCAATGGCGAGTATATTTCGGTGGGAAAGTACTACATTGACGAGATTGAAACTGAGGACCTGGGACTCACCGTCACAATCGAGGCGTCAGACCAGGTCAAAACCCGAATGGATAAGCACATGACCGGCTTGTATACCAGCTCGGCTATAAGTATGTCAACGCTTATTAACTATCCATCGGGAGCACTTACGGGGCTTGACCTCTACTGTGACGAGGACACGCTTTCCGCGATGGTCTATCCTGATATGCTGACAACCGTTGATTCCCAGCGCGACTGCCTTCTCAAGCTTTCGCAAGCCGCAGGAATGGCTTCAATCTGGGTGGACAGAGAGGAAACGGTCCACATGGAGAGAATCGCCGGAAGAACCGGTTACTCTGCGACTATTTCGCCAAGCGAAATCTTGGAGTATTCCAGCCTGAAGCTCGGAAGTCACACCGACTATGTCGAGGTGACGGGTGAGAACGCGGACGGAACGACCTTCGACTCGACAAGCGGAACATACACTGTGGGCTGTCTTGCGGAGTTTTTAGAGAACGATTTCGTTTTCAGCGGGTTTGCGATGATTGTGGCGACCAACTATTTAGAGTCGAAAAACCAGCGGTTCGGGCTCACTCTTAAGACGAGATGCAACCCGGCATTGGAGCCGGGAGACAGAGTTCTTGTCCTGAAACCGGACGGAAGCGAAACAGGCGAATTCACGCTCACGTCCCAGACAATTCACTTTGACGAGGACGGGCTGTACTCGAGACTTGAGCTCTGTGCCCCGTCTCCTACAGACGGCTAAGGAGGTAAAATGGCTGATATGATAATAAAGACCGCTTCGGTCATCTCGGCACTTACCGTTGCGGCAGGCGCGGCGGTATCAATCGTGAAGTGGTACTTAAGCCAGAAGAAGCAGGCGGCGGAGATCCTCAGAATAAAAGAAGAGAACACGCTCATCTGCTTCGCACTCTCCGCCTGTCTTGACGGCTTGGGTCAGCTTGGAGCAAATCACACCGTCACAACCGCCAAGGACAAGCTTGACAAGTACCTCAACCAGCAGGCACACAGGTAAACCTGAGATGAGAAAGCGCGACAAAAAGCCTCTTGGGACGATAGACAGGATTCTTGTCATTTTGGGAGGCTTCATGGGACTATTCACAATAGTGATGATTGTGACATTTTATATAAAGGACGCCGTGCCGGACACCCTCATCACCTGCGTAATGGGTTGCGGCGGAGTTGAGGGAATCCTCACGGCGGCGATAACCATTTCAAAACAGATTACAAAAGGCAATTCTAATCAAGATACAAATGACGAACAGGAGGATTACAAATGAGCGAATACAAAGGCATAGACGTTTCAAAATATCAATCGCCCGCAAAGATGGACTATAAGGCACTGAAAGACCTCGGCTACAGCTTCGTTATTGCGAAAGCCGGAAGCCTGAAAGCAAAGGATTCTGCGTTCGACACACACTACACCAAGGCTCGTGCCGCCGGCTTGTCGGTGGGAGCATATCTCTACAGCTATGCCACCACTGAGGATGAAGCCTCAAAAGAAGCCAAGCTTATGCTCTCGTGGATAAAGGGCAAGAAGCTCACCCATCCGATAGTCTACGACATCGAGAACAGCACACAGAAAGCTCTCGGCAGGGAGAAGTGCACCGACATCGCGCTGAGATTCTTAACAGAAATCGAGGACGCCGGCTGTTATGCGATGCTCTATTCCTACGCAAACTTCATCAAGAACTATCTCAATATGGATAGACTCAAGCATTTCGACGTCTGGCTCGCGTGTTATACAACTGAAGAGCGTAGAAGAGCACTCTACACTTATCCCATTTTAGGCATCTGGCAATACTCCTCTTCGGAAATTCTCGAAGGAGTATATCCGTCAAGGCTCGACCAGGATATTGCATACAAAGACTATGCCAGGATAATCAAGACTAAGGGCTTAAATGCGGTTTGAATCAAGAAAGCTGTCCAAAAGGGCAGCTTCTTCAATATAAAGATATAGAATTGTGTTGACAAAAGCCAAATTATCATGTACAATTACAATGACAGAGAAGTGAGGATTATGAGCAGGTGCACATACTCGTGATCCAATATGGTCGACCTCTTCCTGAGGAGCAGTTACTGCTCCGGTAGTTTCTGCTCCGCAGAGATTACATAAAATAAGGAGAGTCGATAAATATGACAACTTCCGAAGTTTTATTGCTTCTCAGTTTAATATTTACAGTTGTTTTCAAGCTGTTCGACGTCTGGTCAGACAGCCATAAAAAATAACCGCCCGGTAACTTAACACGAGCAGGGACGGTCACTTTCCACATATAGTGTAGGATTCTCATCCACACATTTTGGGGTCGACTCGGAACTGTTAGCCGCGGTTCCGCTTCTCTGTCATCTATTATAACCCATTCTCGCCGTTTTGTCAACGGCTTTTTTTGCGCCTAAGAAAAAATAACTTCATTCGAGGTTCGTTCCGAACGGATTTTGTGCAAATGTCACAGTTCAGCCGCAAATATAGCCTGAATATTCGGATGATTTACCACTTGCGGGGGGCGATTGTGTGATATAATGACGTAAAGATTTGATATGGAGGCATCTTTATGAAATACAATAAGTCTGTAATGGAAATAACCTTGTTCGCCGAAATGGATACTTTCGTAGCGGCAGAATTGGATGGTTCAGGTGGTAAGGTTGATCCTGGCGAGGTTGGCGGCGGCAGTACGCCTGACGATTGAAACCGAAGAAAAAATCCTCGTAAATTGCGGGGATTTTTCATGAGAAGCCGTTGACAACACGGCTTTTTTGCGCTATAATAAATGACAGAGAAGCGGAACTGCCGCAAACGGTTCCGAGTCGACCCCAAAATGTGCGGATAAGAATCCTACACTATAAGTGGAAAGTGACCGTTCCTGTTTGGTTTAAGTAGCCGGGCGGTTACTTCTTTTTATTGTTGTCCGACCAAATGTCGAACAAACGGAAGATAACCGAAAACACTAGCTCAAGAAGCAATAACACTTCAGTAAGAGTCATGTTTATCGACCTCCCTTCTTTTGTGCAATCTCTGCGGAGCAGAAACTACCGGAGCAGTAACTGCTCCTCAGGAAGAGGTCGACCATATTGGATCATGAGTATGTGCACCTACTCATAATCCTCACTCCTCTGTCACCGTAATTGTACACCATAAAATGATTTTTGTCAACACAATTCCACATTCTGATAGTCAAAATCTGCCTTTTGGCGGATTTTTTGTTTCCATCAATTCCGCATTCCGAATTAAGAATTCCGAATTGTCTATTGACATCTCCCCTTTTGATGTATTATAATAAGCAAGGCTGTATAAGTCGCAGGTTGCGATTACAGCTTGTGACCCGAAATCAACAAGGGGAACGGGGTCTCCGGGCTCTTGTTCGCCGATACTCTATTAAAATCTATCAATTTGGAGGGATTATTTTGCCAAAGGTTACTAACAAGCGTTACACAAAGGATGGTCTTAAAGAGGAAATTATCAACGTCTTAGACGTCAAGTACGGTATTTCTCCTGAATTAGCTTCCGACAAACAGCTCTATGAGGCACTTGCCTTCATCATCACAAGAGAGCTCTCTGACAAACGTCATAAGTACATCACTAAAGTCCATTCAGAGGGCAAAAAGCAGGTTTACTACATTTCGATGGAATTTCTGATGGGAAGGTCGCTCAAGACCAACCTCTATAACTTGGGCATGGTTAAGGCGGCTCAGGGCGCACTCAAGGATTTGGGCGCGAACCTCGAATCCATCTACGACCAGGAGCCCGATGCAGGTCTCGGAAACGGAGGACTCGGCAGACTTGCCGCTTGCTACCTCGACGGTCTTGCAACAGACGGTTACCCGGCAACCGGATATTCGATTCTCTATGAGTACGGAATCTTCCGCCAGAAGCTTGAGAATGGCTGGCAGGATGAACTCCCCGACAACTGGCTCCCCGGCGGCAAGTGCTGGCTCGTTGAGCACTCTGAATCCCAGATTGAGGTTCACTTTGACGGCGTCCTTAAGGAATACTGGGACAATCAGTATCACCACGTAAATCTCGAAAATTACACAACCGTTATCGCCGAGCCGTATGACCTCTATGTCTCCGGCTATGACAGCGACGCTGTCTCAAAGCTGAGACTCTGGAAGGCTATCAGCCCGTCGTTCGATATGAATAAGTTCAACTCCGGAAACTATGCCGCGGCTCTCGGACAGAATATTACCGCTCAGGCTATCTCAAAGGTTCTCTATCCTAACGATAACCATAACGACGGAAAGTCGCTGAGACTTCGCCAGCAGTACTTCATGTGCGCGGCGTCCATCGCAGACATTGTCAACCACCACATGGCGACATACGGCACTCTTGACAACTTGGCTGACAAGGTCGCAATCCAGATTAACGACACCCACCCGACCCTCGCTATTCCCGAGCTTATGAGAATTTTGCTCGATGACTGCGGCTACACCTGGGACGACGCATACAGAATTGTCCAGGGTTGCTTCGCCTACACAAACCACACGGTTATGGCTGAGGCTCTTGAAAAGTGGGACAGCGACCTCATCAAGACGGTTATTCCGAGAATCTTCTCCATCATCGTCGAGATTAACAACCGCTACTGCGCAGACCTCTGGGAGAAGTATCACGACCACCAGAAGGTCACCTCGATGTCTATCATCCAGAACAACAAGGTTCACATGGCAAAGCTCTGTGTTGCAGTCTGCCACCACGTCAACGGCGTTTCTCAGATTCACTCGGAGATCATCAAGCGCGATGTCTTCGCGAACGAATACGAGAACACCCCCGAAAAGTTCACCAACGTCACCAACGGTATCGCCTACCGCAGATGGCTCTATCAGTCGAACCCCGAGCTCTGCAAGCTCCTTGACGACACAATCGGCAAGGGCTACTTAAAGGACGCAAACGAGCTCAAGAAGTTCGAGAAGTTCGCGGATAATGAGGAAGTTCTCCAGCGTCTCGCGGAGGTCAAGAAGAAGAACAAGGCAAGCTTTGCCAAGAAGGTCAAGGCGGACACCGGAATCGTCATCAACCCCGACACCCTCTTTGATGTTCAGGTCAAGAGACTTCACGAATACAAGAGACAGCACCTTAATGCTCTCAACATCGTTTCCGAGTATCTTAGACTTCTTGAGAACCCCGACCTCGACGTCCAGCCGAAGACCTATATCTTTGCGGCAAAGGCGGCTCCCGGCTACTATCTTGCAAAGCAGATTATAAAGCTCATCTGGTCGCTGGGTGAAGAGATAAAGAAGAACCCGAAGATTCACGAGAAGCTTTCTGTAGTCTTCCTTGAGAACTATAACGTTACACTTTCAGAGCTCCTGATGCCCGCGTCCGAGGTTTCCGAGCAGATTTCCCTCGCGGGAACAGAGGCGAGCGGAACTGGAAACATGAAGTTCATGCTGAACGGTGCGGTTACACTCAGCACCAAAGACGGCGCGAACATCGAAATTGGTGAAGCGGCAGGAGCTGACAACATAATCAACTTCGGCATGACCGTCGATGAGGTCGAGAACCTCAAACGCAGCGGCTATCGTCCCGAACAGCTCTATAACTGCGACCCCGTCATCAAGGCGGCAGTCGACAAGGTTGCAAATGGCATAAACGGCAATCACTTTGACGACGTCGTTTCCTCCTACAAGCACTCTGACCCGTACATGGTTTTGGCGGACTTTGAGTCATACAGAGCCGCTCAGGCAGAGGTGTCGAAGGCTTATCAGGATACCCTCAGATGGCAGAGAATGTCTCTTATGAACATCGCGAACGCCGGCAGATTCTCCGCCGACCGCTCGGTTGACGAGTACGCGAAGAATATCTGGGGACTGACGAAATAATGCGTAATTCGTAATGCGTAATGCGTAATTGTCGCCGGCTTTGCCGGCGACGCGCCTCCGAGGGAGGCGCACCCCTCCACCACCGCCTTCGGCGGCGGTCCCCCTCCCCTTGACAGGGGAGGCTTTTCTGCCTCTATGCAAGAACCTGCAAGAGGGAAATTATGGCTCCCCTGATAAGGGTGAGCGCATTAGTTCGGCTTTGCCGAACTAAGAGAGTTGCTTCGCAACTCTGACTGAGGGGTGCGCGACCAAAGGGGAGCGCAGGGGGTGGAGGTGCGATTCCTGAGATTCGCAAATTTTTCTCCCTAACCTATTGCATTTTCTCGCCGGACATGTTATAATCTTTTAGAATGCTATTTCTATCGGATTGGAGGGCAAAAAGGATGACTGTTGTCAATATAATCAGCGGAATCATACTGCTTATCTGCAGTATTGCTATAGTTCTTATCATCATGTTTACCGACACTGACAGTGCAAGAATGAGCTCTGCTATTGGCGGAGGAGGAGATTCCTTCTACGGAAGAAACATGAAGAACACTCGCGAGGCAAGACTTAATCTCGTTACGAAGATTGTCGTCGGACTTCTCTATGTTGTATGCATAGTTGTAAACATCATAGCGCGCTTCGCAGGCTGAGTCGGACATGACCGGCATCTGCCGGAAATTTGATTTGACGTTGCCGCTCGACCGGTTTTTCTGCGTCGGGCGGCAGTTTGTTTAGTGGAAACCCCTCAGTCAGCTTTGCTGACAGCTCCCCTTTCAGGAAAGCCTATATCTGCCTCTATCAAGGCTTTTGAGAGATGCAGTATAAGCCTCCCCTGAAAGGGGAGGGGGACCGCCGAAGGCGGTGGAGGGGTTTCCGAAAAGGAGACCATCATGAAAAAGAAACCCATCATTGCAAGGATATTTGTCATCCTGATAGTCGTGTTTATGATAGCGGCTATCGTTTACTCCTCGCTCTATAGCCTGTTTATCTGATATGGTAGTCATCGGTAATGACTGGGACGAGGTAATCGGCGGGGAATTTTCAAAGGATTACTATCTCAAGCTCCGCGACTTTCTTAAAACGGAGTATTCGAGCGGCACTATCTACCCCGACATGTATCACATATACACAGCCCTGAAGCTGACGCCCTATCACTCGGTCAAGGTGGTAATTTTCGGGCAGGATCCCTATCACGAGCCCGGGCAGGCGCATGGGCTCTGCTTCTCTGTTCAGAACGGAACGGCTCTCCCACCGTCTCTCAGGAACATCTATAAAGAGCTTGAGACCGACCTCGGAATCCCGCCGGCTGAGACGGGGGATTTGACATCCTGGGCGGAGCAGGGAGTTTTGCTTCTCAACACCGTCCTCACCGTCCGCCGCGGTCAGGCTAATTCCCATAAGGGAAAGGGCTGGGAGATTCTGACGGATGAGATCATCCGCAAGCTCAACGAGCGCGAAAACCCGATGGTTTTCATCCTCTGGGGCGCGAACGCGCGCAGTAAAAAGGCACTGATAACCAACCCCCAGCACCTGATAATAGAATCCGCCCACCCGAGCCCGCTTTCAGCCGGGGGTGGCTTCTTCGGCTCGCGCCCGTTCTCAAGAACGAACCAGTTCTTAGCGGAAAACGGCGAGGTGCCGATTAATTGGGAAGTGGGAAAATAGTTTACGGTTTAACATGGTTCCAAAATGGAACCAACTCACAGGATGATTTAGTTGTGAATGGTAAGAAAGGACTTGAGACAATGACTAAAAAGGCTTTAAAACCGATTGTAAAATGGGCAGGTGGCAAGGGTCAACTCATTGGAGAAATCTCATCTCTATACCCAAAAGGATTGGGCACGTCTATAAAGAGGTATGCCGAGCCTTTTGTTGGCGGTGGTGCGGTTTTGTTTGATATTCTTTCTAAGTACGATATGGATGAAGTTTACATAAGCGATATAAATGCAGAGCTTATAAACATGTATTGCAAAGTCAAAACGGAGGCGAGTGAGTTAGTTTCGCTTCTTTCGACTTTACAGGAACAGTTTATTCCACTCAGCGATAGTGAAAGAAAGATTTACTACTATGAGAGAAGAAGCAGGTACAACGGTCTGATTTTAAGCGGGAAAAGTGAAGATAGCCTCGAATCGGCGGCGTTGTTTATATTTTTGAATCGGACTTGCTTCAATGGATTATATCGTGTAAACAGCAAGGGATTATATAATGTTCCTATGGGTGCATACAAGAATCCTCAAATCTGTGATGCGGATAATATAATGGCGGCTTCGGAAGCATTACAGAACGTTGAAATAGTTTGTGGTGACTATAAGGAATCGGAAAAATTCATAGATAAAAATACTTTTGTATACTTTGATCCGCCATACCGCCCGCTGAACGCTACTTCAAACTTCACTTCTTATACCGAGAATGATTTTGGTGATAAGGAACAGGTTGAGTTATCTGAGTTTGCGGGAAGAATGCGAAAAAAGGGTGCTCAGATTGTTTTGAGCAATTCCGACCCGAAAAATACCAATTCAGAAGATGAGTTTTTTGATAAGATATATTCCTCTTATATCATCCGAAGAGTGGAAGCGACCAGAATGATTAATTGCAATAGTGCCTCAAGAGGCAGAATAAAAGAATTGCTCATATCGAATTATTGACGGTGGTAGACATGGAAAAGAGAGATTTCAGAAAGTGGTTGTCCGAATTTCGAGATAGTATAGCCGATTATAGCTACTATATCGATTTCGGAAAGGTTTACCGCAATGTAGACAATATTAAGATTGAGTTGAATATACTGAACTCACTCGTGGGGTCAGCCAGTATTGAGAACGATTTCAGAAATATTCTGAAAAAGTATCCAGAAGTTCTGAAATGTATCCCTATACTATTAGCTGTTCGTTCTGACGAAATAGAAGCTATGGACGAGGACGGGAGTTTTTCGTATGATTTCGGTCATAATACGCTTTCTGTGGAGCAGTATATTGTATTCATGCACAAAACAGGTTTGTTTGACCTTATTTCAAATCATATTGTCAGCAATCTTGTCGATTATGTGACGGGTGTTGAAACTGGACTTGATTCCAACGGTCGAAAAAATAGGGGCGGACATCTGATGGAAAATCTGGTTGAGAGTTTCATTCAAAAAGCTGGTTTTATAAGGGAAGAAAGCTATTTCAAAGAGATGTACATTCATCAGATTTCCGAGAAGTGGGGGCTTGATCTTTCTGCAATTTCCAATCAGGGCAAAATGGAAAAAAGATTTGATTTCGTGGTCAAAACTCCTTCTACGGTTTACGGGATAGAAACGAACTTCTATGGAAGTGGTGGGAGCAAGCTGAATGAGACTGCAAGGAGCTACAAGACTTTGGCTCTTGAATCGAAAACTGTCGATGGGTTTAAGTTTGTATGGTTTACAGATGGAAAGGGTTGGATGAGTGCGAGAAATAACCTTGAGGAAACCTTTGATGTAATGGATGAGGTTTATAACATCAATGATTTAGAAAACGGCATCATCGAAAAAATAATGAAGTAAGGATTCCGCATGACAAATAAAATATTTAAGTATAACGTAAATCTTGTTCCGTTAAGCATAAAGAATCGGAAGCAAAATGCCTTCAGGGACGAATTAAACAATATTCCGTATTTGCTTTATGAGGTCGAAACTTTGGCAACCGGAGAGAAAATAGCCATCAATAAGCCGGGAGGAAAGAGAAATTTCGGCAGACTGTCGAGAGACGATTTCATGGTGTTCATTTACAACCCCGAGGAGCAAAGTCTTTGGTTGATAAGCCATGGCGAGATCAGTGATGACATTGCTGAAAAGTATGATTACAACAGAGAGCAGGCTACTACTCTGATTAAAGCTCTTTACAAGGTTTGTTGTGGTGAAGAGCCTGATGACGTAATTTCCGAATTACGGATAGTTGATACTGTGGGAATCCAAGTGGAGACAATACTTAAAGCTTACAAGTGGATTTGGGGACAGGAAGATTGCAACTATCCGAGTAAAGAAGGGCGTTGGCTTTCTATGAATGCGTTGCTTGAGAGGTTTAATCTGACGGCAGAGGATTGTAAGTAATGCCTGAGAAGAATATAAAAAAATGGGAGCCTGACGACTTTGAACTTGAAATGACCACTCATTGGTCTTTTCCCGACAGAGGAAGTTGGGCGACTCACGACGCCAAATGGCGTGGCAACTGGTCACCATACATTCCACGAAATGTGATTCTGAGATATTCAGAAGAGGGAGACACAGTTCTCGATCAGTTTGCCGGCGGGGGAACTACATTAGTAGAAGCAAAGCTCCTGAACCGAAATATAATCGGAGTTGATGTCAACGATGTTGCTCTCAATCGTTGCAGAGAGAAGACCGCTTTTGAACATGAGGGTGCGAACGGTAAGGTTTATATCGAAAAGGGAGATGCAAGAAATCTTGACTTTGTCCTCGATGAAAGCATTGACCTTATTTGTACTCATCCCCCATATGCCGACATAATTCATTACAGTGAAGGTGATAGTATTCCGGAAGACTTGTCCAACTGCAACGTAAAAGAATTCCTTGGAGAAATGAAAGCGGTTGCAAGGGAAAGTTATCGTGTTTTGAAGAAAGGCAAATTTTGTGCTGTTCTCATGGGAGATACCCGACAAAAAGGACATGTTATTCCGCTCGGCTTTAACGTGATGAAAGTATTTACGGATGCGGGATTCAGTCTCAAAGAAATTGTCATCAAGGAGCAACATAATTGTCGGGCAACGGGCTATTGGAAAACAAACAGTGTAAAATATAATTTTTTATTGATTGCTCATGAATACCTATTTATATTTCATAAATAGGATTTTCAGGCGAACGTCATGACACAGGAGGTCACAATGTCCCAGAAAGAAAAAGACGGTAAGATTTTGAACAGCGGTGTGGATGACATTCCGGACACCTTGGCTGGCGAGGGCGAGGCGGAGTCTTTGGAGGGCGAAATCCACCCATCCGAAATGCCCGACAAGCCGAAGACTGACGTTATGCTTTACCTTGACGAGGAGGTCAAGGCACGCGAAGAGGCGTCAAAAGAGGACAGAGCGGCTCGGGCTCAGCACGAGAAGGAGCTCCAGGAGAAGAAAATCGAGCTTACAAAGCTCAAGATGGGCGTAATCGACGAGTCGGACACCATTAAAGAAGTCCACGAGGAGACGCCGGAGCTCACGTTTAAAGAAAAAATCGAGAATGTCTGGTATCGGTCGAAGTGGATAATCCTTTTTGTCGTGTTCTGCGTGGTCGCTGGCGGGTACATCATCTACTCCCAGGTGACGAGCGAAAAGGCGGATATGACCGTGCTCGTCGTCATGGAGAACAACTCCCTCTATGCAAGAACCGAGGAGGTCGAGGAGTTTTTGGAGCAGTACTGCGACGATCTTGACGGCAACGGCTATGTCCACGTTTTGGTCTACAACATCATTCTCAGCGACCTTGAGGATGCGACCAGCTCCACCTCTGCGCAGGCTCAGATAATGACTCAGCTTATGACCGGCGACAATATTATGATTATTTCGGACGGAACTACGGAGTTTGAGGTTCACGACTTCACGGCTGACGAGGGCTATGATGACGACTGCATGACCGAGTACGGAATCAGGCTACGCTGTGATCTGACGACCGATGAGCTCAGGTGGCAGGCAATGCCGGACGAGCTCTACATTGGTATGCGCCAGCCACAGGAGCTCAGCGGCACAAAGCTTGAGGCGATGCAGGAGAATTTCGACGAGCTACTCCCGATGTTCAACCGTATCTATGAGGCGATAAGTGCCAGCGAGTACACTCCTTTGACTTCTGATACAGAAGACTCTGAGGCTGAGGAAGCCACAGCAGAGGTCACCGAGAGTGTCACAGAATAGTTGCAAATGGCTTCCCTGCGTGGGTTAGCTGACTTCACGCCCCGCGGGGAAGATTTCAAAAAAATTTTTAAAAAAGGGCTTGACAAATCGCCCGGGGCGATATATAATATACAAGTCGCTTCAAGAGAGGCTGGTTCGCTTTTGGCGAAGCGTACATACGGGAGCATAGCTCAGCTGGGAGAGCATCTGCCTTACAAGCAGGGGGTCATAGGTTCGAGCCCTATTGTTCCCACCATATACGGCCCGGTAGTTCAGTTGGTTAGAACGCTAGCCTGTCACGCTAGAGGTCACCGGTTCGAGCCCGGTTCGGGTCGCCATTCCCTTTTTCGGGGATGCGATGCCTCTGTAGCTCAGTTGGTAGAGCAGGGGACTGAAAATCCCCGTGTCATTGG
>JAJQDP010000015.1 GCA_021202155.1 Oscillospiraceae bacterium
AGTGTACGCGGATGCCTGTCAAGGGGAGCTGTCAGCGAAGCTGACTGAGGGGTGCTATTTCAGGCTTTGCCTGAAATAGCAATTTCGGCGCAAGCCGAAATTAAATTGTCCATCACCCTTGACAACCGCCAAGGGATATGGTATAAGTAATATGCTTCGTTTCTAAAGACAGCCGGTGGCGGTCGTTGAGCGTGAGTTTCACGGGCAACGGGCGCGTAAATCCTGCCGAGGAAAAGAGTAGTTTTATGATTCTACGTCCTTTTCCCGACCTGTCGGGAAGAGGACTTTTTCGATATTGAAATGGAGCAGACACGAAAGGGCTTCGCCCTTTGTGCAGAAAATCTATTTCAAAGAGGTGAAATTAATGCCAAATGCTAATGTTCTGAGCGCGAAGAAGGCTAAGGTTGCTGAGATAAGCGAGATGCTCAAGAGCTCAAAGGCTGGTGTTCTGGTCAGCTACAGCGGTATCACTGTTGAGGACGACACCAAGCTCCGCAAAGAGCTTCGTGAAGCAGGTGTCAAGTACACCGTCGAGAAGAACACCCTTCTCAGATTCGCTATGCAGGATTCCGGCTACGACGCTTTGACTGACGTTCTCTCCGGAACTACAGCTATCGCAGTTTCCGCTGACGACGAGACAGCCGCCGCAAGAATCCTTGGCAAGTACGCTGACGAGCACGAAAACTTCAAGCTCAAGGCTGGATTCATTGACGACGAAATCTACGATGCTGACGGAGTTATGGCTCTTTCCAAGATTCCTTCAAAGGAAATTCTCCTGGCACAGCTCGTTGGTTCTCTCCAGGGACCGATGCAGAAGCTCGCCGCAACACTTCAGGCAATCGTCGACAAGGAAGAGGGAGAAGCGGCGTAAGTCCGGTCTCACCATCCCCACAAACAATCTTAATTATTACTACATTTAAAGGAGATTTACTAAAATGGCTTCAGAGAAAATTTTAAAGTTTGTAGAAGACGTCAAGGGTCTTTCCGTATTGGAACTCAAGGAACTCATTGACGCAATCCAGGAAGAATTCGGCGTTACCGCTGCTATCGCTGCTGCACCTGCCGCTGGCGGAGCTGCTGCTGCACCTGCAGAGCAGACTGAATTCACCGTTGTCCTCGCTTCCTTCAACGACGCTAAGATGCCCGTCATCAAGGCTGTCAAGGAAATCTTGGGGCTCGGTCTTAAGGAGTCCAAGGAATTCGTAGAAGGTGCTCCTAAGAACGTCAAGGAAGGCGTTTCCAAGGCAGAGGCTGACGAACTCAAGGCTAAGCTCGAAGAAGCAGGAGCTACTGTTGAGATCAAGTAATTTTTGCTTGAAAGCTTTATAAATCAGGAAAGCCGTCCCGGTGGGCGGCTTTTGTGGTATATCAAGGCTTGCATAGAACGAAACATACTAAAATTTTTCGGAAAACTCTCTGTCGGGGAATAAAATCAGTTGACAAATCCACTATGATTGGGTATAATATAAGTGAACCTGAGGGTTCAAATGTCTGTTGGTACTCGATACCCAACTGAAATAAGGTCGAGCGCAAATGTGTACCGGTACTCGATATTCCGGTATAAACAAGGTCGAGTTCAAATTTTTCGGCTGTTGGACTTTTCCGACAGCCGTTTGTTTTTCGGAGGTCAACAAAATGGTTGCAAATCCTGTTGCCGGATACTTTTATTTTATATCGGACAAGTTTTATTCCGATTTTCCCGACCCATATTTGATGCCGAACAAAGAGGAGGGAGACGGTCAGGCACACAATCGCCCCTGCTATTACGCCTATTCAGACGGGAAGACCGGTCTTTACTGGGTCATTCCTATAAGCTCGAAGGTCGAAAAATTCCGGAAAATCGCAAAAAACAAGCAAAAGAAATACGGCAGGTGCGATACCATTTTGTTTGGCGAGGTTTTAGGTCGGAGCAGTGCGTTTTTAATTCAGAATATGTTCCCGGCGACCGCGGAATACTTTGAGAACCAGTACATCAACTCCAAGGACGGAGTGCCGGTCAGAGTAGATGGCGCGTTTGAGAAGGAACTTAAAAGGTCTGCTCAACGAGTGATAGCACTTGTACATAACGGTCACCCCGAACTCGTGTTTCCGAATGCACTGGAAATTGAGAGGAAACTAATAAAAGAGGTCAGCGAAGATGACTGAGAGGGTGCGCCGACGCAGTCGTACTGTCGCCCTTAGGCGACAAACAACCCGCCGTAGGCGGATTTCATCTGCCGAAGGCAGATTTCATGTCGGCGAAGCCGACATTTATTTTGCCCGAAGGGCAAATTTCATCGAAAAAAGCCCCATTTGGGGCTTTTTTCTTGGTCTGTCCGACAGGAATTGAACCTGCGCGCATACGGTCGGAGCGTATTGCTCTATCCACTGAGCTACGGACAGAAGTAGCCGTCGAGGCTACCGAGGGAATTCAACAGTAGCCTCGACTAAAGAAAGTAGGATGTGATACTGTCTATCTTAATTTCGCTCCCGCGGGGACTGAGTCGTCGAGGAAGGTGACCTTTGCCGTGCCGTCGGGCATCTCGGCGCAGACTATCATACCCTCACTCATCTCTCCGCAGAGCTTGGCGGGCTTAAGGTTCGCGACGACCACAATCGTCTTACCGATGAGATCTTCCGGCTTATACCACTTGGCAATTCCGGAGACAACCTGCCTTGAGCCCATTCCATCATCCAAAGTAAGCTTAAGGAGCTTATTTGATTTTTCAAGCTTGACGCAATCTTTGACCTTTGCCGCTCTGAGCTCAGTCTTCATGAAGTCGTCGATGGTGATTTCGGGGGCTAATTCTATTTTTTCAGGTTCTGCCGCCGGCTCTTCTTTATGAGCTAATTCCGCCTGGAGCTTTTCTCTTTCATCGTTCAATTCTTTCAACACCTTCTCCGAGTCGATTCTTGCAAACAGAGGAACTGCCTGACCGACATGGCTTCCGGCGACATATCCGCCGAAGCTGTCAAGGCTCTCAAGTTCACTCACGTCAGTTCCAATCTGCGAGAGAATCTTTTCAGAAGTCTCAGGCATGAAGGGTGCGGCTAAAACGCCGATAAATCTTATTGTCTCAATGAGCTCATAGAGAACCGTCTCAAGCCTCGACTTGCCCTCGTCGGTCTTGGCGAGCTTCCAGGGCTCGTTTTCATCTATATATTTGTTGGCTCTTCTTGCAAGAGTAATCAGATCAGAAGCCGCATCTGCCAGATGGAATGACTCAAAGTGCTCCTCCATGTTCTTTTTCGACTGAACTGCGCAAGCCTCCAGATCAAAATCGTTCTCCGTCTTGTCGTGAGGAGCTATAACCACGCCGTCAAAGTACTTATTCACCATCGTGACGGTGCGATTGACCAAATTTCCGATATTATTCGCAAGGTCGGTGTTGTATCTTTCAATTACGTTTTCGTAGTAGATTGAGCCGTCGGCGGTGAAGGGCATCTCGCTTAAGAGATAGTACCTCGTCGCGTCAACGCCGAATATCTTCACGAGGTCGTCAGCATAGATTACGTTGCCCTTTGATTTCGACATCTTGTCAGTTCCGAAAAGAAGCCACGGGTGCGCGAAAATCCTCTTCGGGAGGGGGAGTCCCAGTGCCATCAGCTCAACAATCCAATAAATCGAATGGAATCTGAGTATATCTTTTCCGATGACGTGTGTGCAATTAGTCCAATATTTCTTGTAGTCCTCGCTCGGGTTGTCGACGTCATAGCCCAAGCCCGAGATATAGTTCGTCAGCGCGTCAATCCAGACGTAAACGACGTGCTTCGGGTCGAAATCGACCGGAATTCCCCACTTGAATGACGAGCGGGTAACGCAGAGATCCTGAAGTCCGGGCTTTAAGAAGTTGTTGACCATTTCTTTTCTGCGCGAAACCGGCTGGATGAATTCGGGGTTCTGTTCAAATAAATCTTCAAGCTGTTTCTGATATTTCGAGAGTCTTAGGAAATAGGCTTCTTCCTTTGTCTTTTTGACCTCGCCGCCGCAGTCGGGACACTTGCCGTCCACAAGCTGGGTTTCGGTGTAGAAGCTCTCGCAGGTGACGCAGTACTCGCCTTCGTACTCGCTCTTATAGATGTCGCCCTGGTCGTAGAGCTTTTTGAATATCTTCTGGACGTTTCTCTCGTGGTCGGGATCTGTTGTTCTTATGAAACGGTTGTAGGAGATGCCGAGCATGTCGTAAATCTCTTTTACTTCGCCGGCTACTTTATCTACATGCTCCTTGGGGGTGATTCCCTCGGAGATAGCCTGCTGTTCAATCTTCTGCCCGTGCTCGTCCGTTCCTGTAAGGAAGAAAACGTCATATCCCTGTATTCGCTTGAACCTCGCCAATGCATCAGCGCATACTGCATCGTAGGTGTTGCCGATGTGCGGCTTCTTGGATGTGTAGGCAATAGCGGTGGTAATAAGATACGGTTTTTTATCCATGATGATTCCTTCCTCTCATAAAATTGGGTTCATCCCGAACCCTGCTACTATATTATAGCTGATTTTTGAAAAATGTCAAGTAGGGGCGGATATTATCCGCCCGTGGTTCTGCATACGCTTCGTTGCGGGCGGATGGTATCCGCCCCTACTTGTCGGCTAAGCCGACGCGGGTGTGAAACGCCTCAATTCTTCAAACTATGTAGCGGTGCGGGAATCTGTCCTCCGCGGTTGATGAAGCGGGAGGGAGATTTTGTGTTGACCTTCATGATGGGTGCTCTGCCGAAGAGTCCGCCCCAGTCAAGTTCCTCGCCTTCCTTCTTGCCGATGGCGGGGATGATTCGCACTGCCGTCGTCTTTGAGTTGACCATTCCGATTGCCGCTTCGTCTGCGATGATGCCGGCAATCGCGTCGGCGGTGGTGTCGCCGGGGACGGCTATCATGTCAAGCCCTACCGAGCAGACGGCGGTCATCGCTTCAAGCTTCTCAATCGTGAGAGATCCGCTCACTGCGGCGTCAATCATTCCGGCGTCCTCCGAGACGGGGATGAACGCACCCGAGAGTCCTCCGACAGACGAGCAAGCCATGACTCCGCCCTTCTTGACGGCGTCGTTGAGGAGAGCCAACGTCGCGGTCGTTCCGGGAGCACCGCACTGCTCAAGCCCAATCTCTTCTAAGATATGCGCAACACTATCTCCCACGACTGGGGTCGGTGCGAGGGACAAGTCCACAATTCCGAACGGGACTCCGAGCCTTTCGGAAGCCGTCACTCCGACCAACTGACCGACGCGGGTGATTTTATAGGCAGTTGTTTTTATAATATTAGCTACTTCATTTATATTTGCGTCCGGATTCTTGGCAAGTGCCGAGCGGACAACTCCGGGTCCGGAAACGCCGACATTGATGATGCAGTCAGGCTCACCGACACCGTGGTAGGCTCCCGCCATGAAAGGGT
This sequence comes from Oscillospiraceae bacterium, assembly GCA_021202155.1. Classification (GTDB taxonomy): domain Bacteria; phylum Bacillota; class Clostridia; order Oscillospirales; family Ruminococcaceae; genus Faeciplasma. The sequence continues at coordinate 5,364 of JAJQDP010000015.1, forward strand.
TGTCGTCCACAGAATTGCAGAAGACGACTAATTTTGCCGCGCCGAAGCAGTCATTGTCAACCGTCAGCTCGGCAGTCTTGCGGACAATTCCGCCCATCAGCCTGCAGGCGTCAAGGTTGATTCCCGCCTTGGTCGAGCCGATATTGACCGACGAGCAGACCCTCTCGGTGGAGGCTAACGCTTCCGGAATCGACTCGATGAGTTCCCGGTCGCCCGCGGCGAAGCCCTTCTGGACGAGCGCGGAGTACCCTCCGATAAGATTGACCCCGACCGCCGCCGCGGCTCTGTCCATAGCCTTTGCAAACGGAATAGGGCTCTCGTGGCAAGCCGCCGAGACCATCGCAATCGGAGTGACGGAAATTCGCTTGTTGATGATAGGAATCCCGTACTCCTTCTCAATTTCCGTTCCGACTTTCACCAAATCTTTGGCACACCGGGTGATCTTGTCGTAGACTTTGTCACATGCTTTGTTTATATCCGTGTCGATACAGTCAAGGAGCGAGATTCCCATCGTAATTGTACGAATATCCAAATTCTCGTCCTGAATCATCCGGATTGTTTCCAATATGTCGCTGAGATTTATCACAGGTAATGTCTCCTTTGTTGGGTAATGCGCCTCCTACGGAGGCGACCCCTCAGTCAGCTTCGCTGACAGCTCCCGAAGTTCGCTTGCGAACTTCATTTCAGAGGGAGCCTATTTTTCTCCTATCGAAAGCTTCTGATAGGGGCGGTTAAAGCCTCCCCTGAAAGGGGAGGGGGACCGCCGCCAAAGGCGGTGGTGGAGGGGTTTCTCAAATATGGTGCATCGAGTTAAAAATATCCTCATGCATGACATAGATAGACAGCCCGAGGGACTTGCCTAAGTCGCTCATCCGGTCAGAGAGTTCCGAAAGCGGGATGCTCAGCTTTGAAATGTCGACGAGCATGACCATCGCGAAAACGTCCTGCAGAACCGACTGAGTGACCTCCGTCACATTTGCATTATATTCGGCGCACATCGACGAAACCTTCGCCAGAATTCCGACCTCGTCCTTACCGATAACAGAAATTACAGCTTTCATTTTTGCCATCCTTTCGTGGTGTTTTGTCTTTAGTATTGTAGCACATTGGCGGCTATTTTGCAATGGGGAAAGAAAAATTGTAGGGGCGGATATTATCCGCCCGAAAACGCAGGTGCTGTAGATGCGGGCGGGCAGTTAGCAAAGCTAACTGTGTATCCAGCCCCTACAAGAGTCGGCGCAGGCGACCAATTACGCATTACGCATTACGAATTCCTAATTGCTTAATGATGGCGTAAGCCATCGTTAAGCCCATCCCCGCCGGTGCGAACGCCACGCTTGCGGGAACATGCCTGCCGTTCTCGGAGACCTCCGCCATTGGCTTTCTCGGCTCTTCTTTTGAGTAGACCACCGTGAGGCTCGTGATTCCTCGCTTGCGGAGCTCGTGGCGCATGGTGCGTGCAAGGGGACAGACGGATGTGGAATAAATATCCGCGACCTCGAAGCGGGTCGGGTCAAGCTTGTTTCCCGCGCCCATCGCGCTTATGATTTCCGTCCCGGCGGCTTTAGCGTTTTCGATAAGAAGAAGCTTTGAAGAGACCGTATCGATGCAGTCGGCGATGAAGTCATATCCGGATAGGTCAATCTCCGGGGCGGTCATCTCATCGTAAAAGAGATTGTGCGCGAAAACCTTCGCGTCGGGGTTAATATCTAAGATTCTCTCGCGCATAACGTCGACCTTGGGTAGACCAGTCGTGCTCGAAAGAGCTATAATCTGCCGGTTGCGGTTGGAGAGGGAGACCTCATCGCTGTCGAATAGACTCAGCGTCCCGACGCCCGTCCGAGCGAGCATTTCACAGACGTAGCCGCCCACTCCTCCTATCCCGAAAACGGCTATATGACTTGCTTGGATGGCTTTCAACGCCTCCCCGCCAAGCAAATTTTCAGTTCGTGAAAATATTTCATCTATCATGACTTACCCACTTTCCTGAGTGCTTTTATGATGATCGCCGCGACCACGCCGATGATTCCGCCCGAGACCGCTCCCAAGACTATCAGCAGTGGCAGATAGCCGAGGACTCCCGTCCCCAAAATTGCGAGTGCGGCAAGTATCTGTCCCAGATTATGCCCGACTCCACCGGCTACGCTGACTCCAACTGCTGAGAATAAGTCAATCTTTTTTAAGAGTGCCATTATTGTAAGTGAGACTATCCCGCCGGCTAAGCTGTAGATTAATCCCGTGAAGCTCCCGAACAGTAGCCACGAAAGAAGAATTCTGACCCCCGAGACCGCGGCGGCTTCTCTCCACGAGAATAAATATAGTGCCACCAGCACCGCAAGGTTTGCAAGCCCCAATTTCGCGCCGACGATTCCGGGCGACGGGAGCAGCATTTCGAGGTACGAAAGCCCGAACGCCAGCCCGGCTAAGACCCCGCAAACGGCGATTCTACGTGTTTTTGACATCCCGCACCCCCCTAATTTATGAAGTCGTACTCCGGCTCATCCGCCGTTATCTTCACAACAATCCCGTTCGGCAGGCAGACGATAGATTCGCCGGATTTTGAGATAGACCCCATCCCCTCACAAAGCCCGTCCGGGCAGGTGGAGTCAGTGACCCAAACTTCCCCGCCCTCAATCACGACCGTAAGAAGCCCCTCAACGTCGATTTCGACATCTTTCGACAGCGAAGCCTCAGCATAAGTCTCCCCATTAAGCGTCACCACAACGGTCGACCCGTCGCCCTGAAACGCGCTCAGGAGCGCGAAAAGCAAGCCCGCCACCAAAATGATGGCGAGGAAAAGGAGGAGGTCGGGGTTGAGCTTTTTGAACATAGCTTTTGCACCTCTCAGAAGCTGGGAAACCCCTCAGTCAGCCGCTTCGCGGCTGCCAGCTCCCCTTTCAGGGGAGCCTATAACTGCCTCTCCCAAAGGCTTTCGAGAGAAGGAAAATAGCCTCCCCTGAAAGGGGAGGGGGACCGCCGGCTGAAAGCCGGTGGTGGAGGGGTTTCCGCAAGCTGTCGCGATTACGCGTTTGATTCTACTGCCCCATCCTCATAAACCCATAGCACCTCCACCCCAAACTCTTCCGCCAGTGCCTTTCCGTCCTCCACACTCATGCAGAAAAGCGACGTTGACAGCGCGTCGCCGAGGCTGGAGCTTTCGCAGATGACTGTTACCGAGCGGTAATTGTCGGCAGGATACAGGGTGTCGGGGTCGATTATGTGGCTATATGAAACGCCATCGATGACGGTGTATCTCTCGTAGTCGCCGCTGGTGACGACCGATTGGTCGGCGACCTCGACCGTTTTTAGGATGCCGCCGTCGGGATCCTGGATTCCGATGACCCACTTGCCGGTGGGCTTTTCGCCGACTGTCTTGACGTTTCCGCCGAGGTCAAGGGCGAAGCTCGTCAAGCCGTAGCTCCCGGCGATTTCGGCGGCTTTGTCAGCCGCATAGCCCTTCGCAATTGAGCCGACGTCTATTGTCATTTCAGGGTCAGAAATTGTAACTGTACTGCCGTCTATCTCAAGATTCGCGATGTCGCAGTGGAGGCTTGCCTCCGTGAGTTCACTGTCGTCAGGCAAAATTCCCGTTTCCCGGGCGTCATGCCAAAGGCTGAGGACAGAGCCCATCGCGATGTTGAGCTTCCCGCCGGAAAGGTCATAGAAGAGGACGCCAATATCAAGTAGCTCCAAAATGTCGTCGCTTGCGTTCTCCAAGGTTTTGTTGTCGTTCAGGTCTTTAAGCGACCCTTCTCCGCCGTCGTAGATGTCAAAAAGCGAATCAAGGCGGGAGAGTTCATTATAGACCGCCTCCGAGACCGTCTCAAACTCCTCGTCGGAGCTACAGTAGGCGGTGAAGGTGCAGTCGGTGTCGAATAAATCTGTGTAGACGGCTTCGTAGCGGGACAGATTGCTCCCACAGCCGCAGAGCGGGAGCAGGAGCAGACTCGCTGAAGCGAGAGCCACCAAAGTGGCTAAAAATCTTTTCATAGCTTTACGATAATCTTCGCCGGGCACTTCTCTGCACATTTGCCACAGCCGGTGCACTTTGAGTGGTCGATATGAGCAAGGTTATTCTCAACCGTGATAGCTCCCGACTCGCAGACTCTTGCACATAAGCCACAGCCGATGCACCCGACCGAGCAGACCGACTTGACGTCCTTGCCCTTTGCGTGGGAGGAGCACTTGACCATGTACTTGGCACTATAGGGGATGAGTTCTATAAGATGCGCCGGGCAGACGCTGACACAGCTTCCACAGCCCTGGCAGGATTCGCGATCTATTACTGCGACGCCGTCGATAATCTTGATTCCGCCCTCGGGGCAGACGTCCTGGCATGAGCCAAAGCCGCAACAACTGAACCCACAGCCCTTGGGACCGTGCTTCGGAGCCATGTAGCAGATGCGGCAATCGTGCTCGTCGAAATAGTCATAGAGCATCGTGGATGAAGAGTTCGTCCCCGCGCACTTGACATAGGCGACCATTCTCTCGCCCTGGGAGAGGGAAAGCCCCAAAATCTCGCCGATTTTCACTTTGTCGGAGGCGTTGCAGAGGGTCGGCTCAGCCTTCCCTTCGGCGACTGCCTTAGCATATGAATCACAGCCCGCATAGCCGCAGGCTCCGCAGTTTGAGCCTGCTAAACACTCGCGAATCTGCGCTTCTTTCGGGTCAATCTCAACCTTAAATTTCTGAGAGAGAAAGCCGAGGGCAATTCCGACAATTATACTTATGACGACGATGACCGCCGCCGCGATAATGATTTCTGTTACCATGCTCTCACCTCACATTGTCCCCGAGAAGCCGACGAACGCTATTGCCATCAGCCCGGCAGTCACTAAAACTATAGGCATACCCTGGAAAGCCTCCGGGACGTCGTTATCCTCGATTCTCTCGCGGATTCCTGACATGATTACTATTGCAATCAGGAAGCCTATCGCAGTTCCGACCGAATAAATCATCGTCTCGGCGAAATTATAGCTGTTCTGCGCGGAGTCAATCGCGACGCCGAGGACGGAACAGTTGGTGGTGATGAGGGGAAGGTAAACTCCCAGGGATTTATAGAGTGCCGGCATCGTCTTCTTCATGATAATCTCGACGCACTGGACGAGTCCGGCGATGATGAGGATGAAGACGATTGTGCGGAGGTAGGCGTAGGTCTCGCCCAAAATGTAGACGTTGATGAAATATGTTATGCAGGAGGAGACGGTGATTACGGCGATGACCGCACCGCCCATTCCGACGGCTGTCGAGGTCTTGCGGGATACTCCCAGGAACGGGCAGAGTCCCAAGAACCTGCTCAGGACGACGTTATTTACAAGTGCCGCCGAGATAATTCCGACCACTAATGTAGTGATTGCACTCATTTGCCGTCACCCCCTTCTTTTGCTTCCGTTCTGAAAGCACAAGCCGCTCCGCATCCGGCGCAGTTGCCGGCACACGACTCCGAGCTCTTCTTGTTGGTGGCACTCGGTGCGCCAAGCTTGTTCTGCAAAGCAGTCAGAACAGCAAGTACAAAGAACGCGCCGGGAGCCATAATCATGATAGAGACGGGCTCATATGAGTCGGGCATGATGTTAAATCCAAACAGTGTGCCCGCTCCCAAAAGCTCTCTTATCGCGCCGATTATAGTGAGTGCGAGGGTGAATCCAAGACCCATTCCCAAGCCGTCAAAGAAGGATGCAACCGGAGGATTTTTTGAAGCGTAGCTCTCTGCTCTTCCCATGATGATGCAGTTTACAACAATCAGCGGGATGTAGAGCCCGAGGGAAGCATAGAGGCTTCTCACGTACGCCTGCATGAGGAGTTCAACAATCGTTACGAACGACGCGATTACTACTATGTAGGCGGGCATTCTGACGCTGTCGGGGATGAACTTTCGGAGGAGTGAAATTATCAGGTTTGAAAGCATCAGTACAAAGCAGGTCGAAAGACCCATGCTGAGTCCGTTCATGGCACTCGTCGTGACGGCAAGTGTCGGACACATTCCGAGCATTAAAACAAGCGTCGGGTTCTCCTTTATAATGCCGTTATAAAGCCGCTCTAAAGCTGTTTTCATGAGTTTTCCCCTCCTTCACCGTAGCCGAAGTATTCATATGCAAAATCAAGTGCCGAATTCACGGCGTTTGTGATGGCGCGGGTGGTCTTTGTCGCACCGGAGATGGCGTCAATCTCGTTATCGGCAGTCGCACCGGTTTTGGTGTATATAACCTCGCCGCTTTTTCCGATGTACTGCGAAATCCACTCCTCGTTCTGGCAGTTGGCACCGAGTCCGGAGGTTTCGCTCATAGAAGTAACAACTATTCCTGTGATGACTCCGTCCGTGTCAATGCCGATTGTGATGTCGATGTCTCCGCCGTAGCCCTTGTGGGAGGTGATTGAAAGCACCACGCCAATCTCGCTACTATCCTCGCCATAAGCGTAAAGAGCAGTGTTGAGAGATGTGTCATCATCAAAACCGGGTGTTTCAGTCACTTCTATTTCGACAAATTCCGACGCATTCGCCATTACTGCCGAGTAGGAATCGGTGAGTTCCTGCGCCTCAGCCGCGGCTATCGTGTCCTTTGTGAGCTGATACACAACCGAAAGGAGCAGACCGGCGACCAAGGTTATCACAACGAGCTTCAGGGTATCGATAACAATTTTTTTCATGTTCATTTCGCCTCACGCTCCTTTTTGATGCCGAAGGGAGTCGGCTTGGTAGCTCTCTCAAGAAGAGGAGTGAGGAGATTTGCAATTATAATTGCATAGGACATTCCCTCGGTCGACCCGCCGAAACAGCGGATGAACGCGACCAAGAGTCCGATTGTAGCGGCGTAGATGACCTGCCCCCACTTGGTGACGGGAGCTGTGACATAGTCGGTCGCCATGAACACGGCACCGAAGAGAAGCCCTCCCGCAAGAAGCTGGGTCAGCATGAAGTTTAAGTTGACCGTCTCGCCCGCCATGTTCCCGAAAATCACCAAGAATATTGCCGCCGAGCCGACGGTGCAGAGGGGAATCTTCGGGCTGATGACTCTTTTCGCGACAAGATATATGAAGCCTATCAGAATTGCAATTGCCGAGGTCTCGCCGATTGTGCCAACGTGGTTGCCAAGTAGTAGCGAACCGAGGCTTACCGTCTCGCCGGAGGCAAGAGCCGTGAGCGGCGTCGCGCTTGAAACTCCGTCCAAAGCCGGATAGCTCGTCATTATCGACGGGAAGGAGATGAGTAAAAAGCACCTTGCGGCACACGCCGGGTTCATGAAGTTCTGCCCGAGTCCGCCATAGAGCATCTTGACGACGATTATCGCGAACGCGCCTCCCAAGATGGGAAGCCATATCGGTGCAGTTGAATAGAGGTTGCAGGCGAGTATCAGTCCAGTGACGACCGCCGAGCAATCGCCGACAGTGTTCGGCTTATGCATGAGCTTATCATAGAGAAATTCGCAGAGAACGCACGAGCCGACGGAAAGTGCGACTATGAGTGCCGCCCGCCAGCCACCATAGTAGATGCCGATTATTATCGACGGAATCATCGCTATTGCGACATCAAGCATCACCGAACGGGTGGTGTCTTTGGAGCGCACGTGCGGGGAAATTGACATATTCAGCTTCATTTTTTCGCCTTCTTTCTGGCTAAAACTTCACGCTTCGCCGCTGTTATCGATTGCGAAAGCCTCCGCTTTGCGGGGCAGGCATAGGTGCAACTGCCACAGCTTATGCATTCAAGCCCGCCAAGCTTCTCGAATTCTTCATATTTGCGTCTGTCGGCTAAGTCTTTGAGCTTAAGCGGCATGAGGTTTTCGGGGCAGGCGTCCATGCAACGCCCGCAACGGATGCAGGCAGTCGCCTCCAAGCCCTTCACCTCGTCGTGAGTCAGACACAAAATGCAGGAGGTTGTCTTTGTGACAGGGACATCAAGGTCAATTATTGACGCGCCCATCATCGGTCCGCCAAAAATTATCTTCTCGGGTTCACTCTTGAACCCGCCAGCCGCTTCGACAAGTTCTCTCGCACAGATACCGATGGGAACTTCAAAGTTTGAGGGGTTCACAATTGCGTCTCCCGTGACCGTCACGACCCGGGTCATGAGGGGAGTTTTATAGCAGACGGCATCAGCCGCCGCCATTATGGTGGCGAGGTTTATAACGACGCACCCGGCATCGGCAGGAAGCATTTTTGAATTGATCTGCCGACCGGTGACCGCTTCAATTATAAGTCGCTCGCCGCCCTGAGGGTACTTTGTTTTCAGCGGCTGGACTATCATCCGCTCGCTACCCTCGGTGGCTTTGGCAAGAGCTTCTATAGCAAGAGGCTTGTTATTCTCGACCGCGAAGACTCCCTTGGCGTTGTCGAAGAGCTTGAGGACGGCTTTCAGCCCAAGAACAGCCTTTTCGGTTCTCTCAAGCATCAGCCGGTAGTCGCAGGTTATGTAGGGCTCGCACTCGGCGCAGTTGACGATAATATGATCAATCTTGGTGTCGTCTTTTACAGCAAGCTTTACCGACAGCGGAAATCCCGCGCCGCCCATTCCGACAAGTCCGGCAGACCTGATTGCTTCTCTTATCTCGTCCTTAGAGAGCTTTTCATAGTCCCGGGCTTCGCCCAAGCCTTCTATAGCCTCGTACTCATAATCATTCTCGATTGAGATGGCTGTGACGTCGTCACCACTTGATGTGGGGACAGGCTTGATGGATTTTACTACCCCCGAAACGGACGAGCAGATGTCAGCAGAAACGAATGCGGGAGCACGGGCTATGGTTTCGCCGACCAGAACCCTCTGCCCGACCGTGACGCACGGCTGAGCGGGAGCTCCGATATGCTGGCTCATGAGATAGGATATTTCGCCCTTGGGTGAGAGCTTTTCTATAGCAGAGTCCATGGACATCTCTTTATGTCCCTTAGGATGCACCCCGCCCCTGAAGCTCTTAACGCGACTTGCGAGCATAATGAACACCTCTTCTTTTAATTGTTGAAGGTTATAATACTATAATAGCACAAGTGTGGGAGAAATGCAATGTTCAATTCGTAATTCGTGAAGCGGAATGCGTAGTTAGTCGCCCTGTGGGCGACGCGCCCCTTGCGGGGCGCACCCCTCTGGCACTTTGTGCCACCTCCCCTTTCAGGGGAGGCTATGACTGCCTCAAGGATGCCTTCTGCTGGAGGAGAGTTTTGGTAACCAAACGTCTGGTTCTCTCAGAAGCTGTGAGAGAATGCAAATAGCCTCCCCCGAAGGGGGAGGGGGACCGCGCAAAGCGCGGTGGAGGGGTGCGACCCCCTTCGGGGGTCGCGTCTGCGCCGCAGGCGCAGACTGAGGGGTTGACGCACTTTGTCACCAATTCTTAACCAATTCCAATATTGACATCTCCTCCATTTCAGAGTATACTTATCATGTATGTTTATAACCTGCTTGGGACGGGCGGGCGGGTTGCGAAGCAACCTGTATATCCAGCCCCTACAGATATAACCACAGAAAAGGAGAAAACACATGGCATTTTTAGATAAAATTTTTGGCTCGTACTCCGACAGGGAGCTAAAGAAAATCGAGCCTATAAAGCAGAAGGTCCTCGGTTTGGAGGACAAGTACAAGGCGTTTTCTGACGCGGATTTGCGCGGGGAAACTGACAGATTCAAGAGTGAACTCGCAAACGGCAAGACCTTGGACGACATCATGCCGGAGGCTCTGGCGGTCTGCCGTGAGGCGGCGGCAAGAGTTCTCGGGAAGAGGGCTTTCCCGGTTCAGATAGTCGGCGCAATTGTCCTCCACCAGGGCAGAATCGCCGAGATGAAGACCGGTGAAGGTAAGACCCTCACCGCTTGCCTTGCTTCATACCTCAACGCGCTCAGCGGCGAGGGCGTCCACGTCGTCACCGTCAACGACTACCTTGCGAAATTCCAGTCGGAGGAGATGGGAAGGGTCTACCGCTTCCTCGGTCTCTCAATTGGCGTTATCCTTCATTCTATGTCGAACGACGAGAGAAGAGAAGCCTATGCCTGCGACATCACCTACGGGACGAACAACGAGTTCGGCTTTGACTATCTCCGCGACAACATGGTTACCTATAAGCAGAACCGGGTTCAGCGCGGACACGCTTTTGCCATCGTCGACGAGGTTGACTCAATTTTGATCGATGAGGCGAGGACGCCGCTTATCATCTCCGGAAAAGCCGCGGCTTCAACCGATTTATACCAGAAAGCCGACCGATTCGCGAAGACCCTTACAAAAAACGTCGTTGTCGAGATGGAAAAGAAGCAGGATGCCGACGAGGTCTATGACGGCGACTACATCGTTGACGAGAAGGCAGGAACTGCAACCCTCACCAAAAAGGGTGCCGCAAAAGCTGAGGCGTATTTCGGGATTGAGAACCTTTCCGACCCCGAAAATGTCACCCTCCGCCACCACATCAACCAAGCGATAAAGGCGAACAGCGTCATGAAGAGGGACATCAACTATGTCGTCAAGGACGGCGAGGTTCTGATTGTCGACGAGTTCACCGGACGCATCATGTACGGAAGACGCTACAACGACGGCTTGCACCAGGCTATCGAGGCAAAAGAAGGAGTAAAAGTAGCTCACGAGTCAAAGACCATCGCAACAATCACCTTCCAGAACTATTTCAGAATGTACAAAAAGCTCTCCGGTATGACGGGAACTGCCGCCACCGAAGAGGACGAATTCAGGGAGATTTACAAGCTTGATGTCGTCGTCGTTCCGACGAATATGCCGATGATTCGTATCGACCACCCGGACGTCGTCTACAAGACCGAGCAGGCGAAATTCAACGCCGTTATCGATCAGGTTGTAGAGTGCCACAAGAAGGGTCAGCCGGTGCTGGTCGGTACCATTTCGATTGAAAAGTCGGAGCTTCTTTCAAAGATGCTCAAGCGCAAGGGAATCGAGCACGAAGTCCTGAACGCCAAGCACCACGAGCGTGAAGCTCAGATAGTCGCACAGGCAGGACAGCTTGGCGCGGTCACAATTGCCACCAACATGGCTGGACGTGGTACTGACATCATGCTCGGCGGTAATGCCGAGTTCCTTGCAAAGGCGGAGCTCAGAAAACAGGAGTACACCGAGGACGAGATATACGAAATCACCGGCTTCAACGAAACGGACGACGAGAGAATTTTGGAGGGCAGAAAGCTCTACCACGAGATTTACGACAGGTTCTCAGCGGACATAAAAGAGAAGGCAAAGGCTGTCAAGGCGGCTGGCGGACTCTTCATAATCGGCACAGAGCGTCACGATTCAAGGCGTATTGATAACCAGCTCCGCGGACGTTCCGGACGTCAGGGCGACGAAGGCGAAAGCCGGTTCTATCTCTCGCTTGAGGATGACCTTATGCGTCTCTTCGGCGGCGACAGAATCACAAACATGATGAATACCCTCAATGTCGACGAGAACATGCCTATCGAGTCGAAGATGCTGACATCCACCATCGAGTCGGCTCAGAAGAAGGTCGAGGGCAGGAACTTCAACATCCGTAAGAACGTCCTCAACTACGACGACGTCATGAACCAGCAACGCGAGATCATCTACAAACAGCGCAGTGAAGTTCTTGAGGGCGAGGACATCCACGAGAATATCCTCAAGATGATCCGCGACTTCGTCACGACCAGTGTCAACACTTATCTCGCCGGCGACGAGCAGGAGAGCTGGAACTTCGAGGGACTACGAGAGCACTTTGCCGGCTGCTTCACCGTCCCGAACGACTTCAATTACACTACAAAGGAGCTCAGTGACCTCACCCGTGAGGACGTCATCGAGGAAGCCACCAAGGCGGCTCTTAAAGCTTATGACGAGAAGGAAGTTGAACTCACCCACGACATCTTAAGAGAAGCCGAGAGAGCGACGCTTCTCAGGATTGTAGACATGAAGTGGATGCAACACATCGACGACATGGACGAGCTGAAGAAGGGAATTTCGCTCCGCTCCTACGGCAGTCACGACCCGGTTGTTGCGTACCGTATGGAGGGCTTTGACATGTTCGACGCGATGGTCGAGTCCATCTGCGAGGACACCGTCCGCGTTCTCTATCACACCCATCTGAAAAAGGACGCTCCCATCAAGCGCGAGCAGGTTCTGAAAGCCAGCCCGACCGGTGCCTCCGACGGCACCGACTCCGGCACACGCAGAACCGGCAAGAAAATAGGCAGAAACGACCCCTGCCCCTGCGGAAGCGGGAAGAAGTATAAAAAGTGCTGTGGGAGGGACGCGTGAAGTTCAGCAAGCTGAACTTCAAATTCGGAATTCGCAATTAGGAATTCGGAATTATCAGAAGCACAGCACCCAAAATGTAGGGGCGGATATTATCCGCCCGAAAGCTGACATCGCCAAAATAGCGGGCGGATAATATCCGCCCCTACTATCTTGTCCTTTCTAAAACTTTACACATGCCAAGGCTTTGCGACATAACAGATTCTATGTGTCTTGCAACTATTGTGCAAAGTTTTAAGGGAGACAAGGTACTACAGATGTCGCCCACCTACGGAGACTCACCCCTCCACCATGCTTCGCATGGTCCCCCTCCCCCTTCGGGGGAGGCTATGACTGCCTCTTCCGGAAGTCTGCTACTCAGGCACAGTGTTGCCCGCAGGGCGACACTTACAACATATTCTCATAATCCATCATCCCCGGAATTACCCGGAGGACTTGAATTTCCCGGATTTCTTCAACGGGACGGTAGAAAATCAAGTAGTTCTTCAACGGAATTTTCCGAATCGACTTGTCGGGATCTGCACTCTTGACCACATAAACGGGTTTGAGCAGGTGAGAATCATGATTCTTCTGAAATTTGCGTTGAAATTTCTTGCGGCTATTGGATTTGCAAGATTCTGAGAAATATATCTGTCGATTTCTCGCAAGTCCTTTTTTGCTTCTTTGCTGATAGTAAACGTGTAATCAACTTCCATACTTCACATCCTGTACGCCGCCGTATTCTCTGTCAAGTTCATCTAAGAAAGCAAATCCGTCGGTGAGCGGCTCTCCGGCATCTATACTGTCAAGTGCTTCTTTCAGAAGCATGTTGACATACATTTCAGCCATCTCGACTGTTTGCCTGTAGTGCTCTGCACTCATGATGACCATATCATCGTAACCATTTTTTGTTATGATAATCGGTGCATCAGTTTCTTTGCACGTCTGCGAAATCTTCGCTGTATTCTTGAGCTCGTTTATCGGGATAATTTTAGGCAATGCCATAATTCATACCTCCATATTGGGATTATTATGGGATTATTATACCATAATTCGTCCCGGATTACAAGAGGAAAATTCAGGAATGAGATATTTTTTCACCAGATAACTTTAAAGGAGCTACCATCATGAAATTCAAAGATTTTGAGAGAATGACTTTTGACGAGATGAATCTTCCCGAGCGTGTTTTTGAGAAGTGCATGTCATGCCCGAAACCGTTCTTTGTTGAGGACGGCGAGGGAGGGCAAATCGTCATCATGAGAGCCGATTTGCTTCAGAAAATGGAGGATGAGGAGGAATTATTCCGCCACAAGGCACTGAATCTTCTGTATGATACTCTTTCCGACGCAGAAAAAGGCAAGTCGCTTGACGACAAGTATGAACGCTTCATGGAGTTGGCGAAAGAGTTTGAGTGAGGAGGGCGACGCGCCCCCTGCGGAAGCGAACCCCTCCACCATGCTTCGCATGGTCCCCCTCCCCCTTCGGGGGAGGCTATGACTACGATAGGATAACTTATAAGGAGAAAATAATATGCACACCGCTTTCCACCCTGCAAACATCCTCCTGCCAACCGAAAATGTCGACATGACCTGCTGGTCTGTGTGTGCTTGCGACCAGTTCACCGGCGAGCCGGAATATTGGGAGAAGACCGAGAGCATTGTCGGGGACTGCCCGTCGACTCTTCGGCTCACTTTGCCGGAGATTTACCTCGGCAAGCCGGACACAGATGCCCGGATCGCCGGGATCAACAAAAATATTGAAAGCTATCTTTCGGCAGGGATTTTCCGCGAGTTCCCGAACGCGATGGTTTATGTCCGGCGGATTCAGTCGGATGGGAAGCTCCGCGAGGGGATTGTCGGAGCTGTTGATTTGGAGCAGTACGACTACCGCGCCGGGTCGACCTCCCAGATTCGTGCGACAGAGGCGACGGTCGCCGAGAGGATTCCGCCAAGGCTCAAAATTCGCGAGAATGCCGTGATTGAACTCCCGCATATAATGATTCTGATTGACGACCCCGGGCGCACGGTCATCGAGCCGCTTTCGGGGAAGATTCCGAGCCTTGAAAAGCTCTACGATTTCGACCTCATGCAGGGCGGCGGAAGCATTTCCGGGTATCTGATGGGGGAAAGCGAGATTTCCGCGGTGGACTCCGCACTTTTGGAGCTCTCAAAAAAGAGCGAGCTTCTTTTCGCGATGGGCGACGGAAACCATTCCCTCGCGACCGCGAAGGAGCACTACGAACGGCTCAAGCGTGAAAATCCGGGAATCGATATGAGCGACCATCCCGCGCGCTACGCCCTCTGCGAGATTGTCAACCTCCACTCGCCTGCCCTTGAATTCGAGGCGATTCACAGAATTGTGACCGGCGTGAACCCTGGGCATCTTCTTGAGAAGATGGCTGAAAAGCTCATGACGAGCCCCGGCGGCGACGGTCAAAGGGTGACTGTTGTCACGAAAGACACCGAGCAGACGCTAACTGTCCACACCCCGCTTTCAAAGCTTGCTGTCGGCAGTCTGCAGACATTCTTGGACGAATATCTAAAAGAATTCGGCGGCGAAATCGACTATATCCACGGCGAAGAAGTTCTCAGAAACCTCGCCAAATTCCCCGATTCCGTCGGCTTTATTCTTGACCCGATGGATAAGAGCGACCTCTTCCCCGCCGTCATCCACGACGGAGCACTCCCGCGCAAAACATTTTCGATGGGTCACGCGGAGGATAAGAGGTATTATCTGGAAGCGAGGAGAATTAGGAATTAGTTTCGGAGACTATCAGCAAAAAGGAAGTAACCGGCAATGGGAATATTTCAAAGTATAAAAGACAAAAAAGAAAAAAGAGCTGAAGTCATGAACGATGTGTGCAGGAATGTCATACATCGCATTGAAAATCTGATTGCAGAAAGCGAGAAATTATTCTCCAATTCCGACAGAATTATCCATGATGAAGAAGTTGCGGCTCTTCTCAAGGAAACTCAGAATATTCTCGCAATCAATGGTTCTTTAAATCTTCGTCAGTACGGAAAAGCCCCACTATATAACGATTTCACGGTTGCCGAGGAAAAGCTGAGGAGCTACTCAAACGAGTTTTCCGAACGTGCAAGAATGCACAATGTGTCTGTTCAAAAAAATCGAACAGAATATGTCAAGCGTCTTGTAGGGAAAGTAGAAGGCAAAACGCTCGACCCTCAGCAGATAGCTTGTATTGCGAAAGAGGCTCACAATCATCTTGTTATAGCAGGAGCAGGCACCGGAAAGACCACAACCATCGTGGGAAGAGTCAAATATCTTTTGGGAAGCAATAAAGCCGAGCCCAACGAGATTCTCGTTCTGTCTTTTACGAACGCTTCTGCATCGGAAATGAATGAGCGAATCAAAGCCGAAACCGGCGTTGAGATTGCGGCGTCAACCTTCCATAAATTCGGACTTGATATACTCAGGCATTCTGACGGTGTTGTTCCGAAAATAACAAATCTTCAGATGAAGAAGTTTATCAGGGAACAAATCGCAGAAAACATGAAATCGAGCGAATATTTGAAACTTCTTTGCTCGTACTTTATCGGCGGTCGCATTGTTCAGAAATCCGAATTTGAGTTTGAAACCCAGAAAGAGTATGAAGAGTATTTAACGACAAACCCGCCGACAACTATTAGGAATGAAACCGTAAAAAGCTACGGAGAAATGGAGATAGCGAATTTTCTTTATGAAAATGGTATTGAGTATATATACGAAAATCCTTATGAGTTTGATACCAGGACAGAAGAATATGCGCAGTATAACCCTGACTTTTATCTCCCCAAATACGGAATTTATATTGAGTACTTTGGTATAACCCGTAATGGAGATGTTCCGAAATACTTTAAAGGCAAGGACGGTAAGTCGGCAAGAGTAATATACAATGCTGGAATCGAGTGGAAGAGAAAAATTCACATTGAAAACAACACTGTAATGATCGAAACCTTCTTTTATGAAAAAGCGGAGGGCAAGCTTCTCGAAAATCTTGCGGAAAAATTGACGCAGGCGGGAGTTCAGCTTAATCTGAAATCTCCTGAAGAGCTTTGGAAGGAAATATCTGAAAGCAGTCAATCAGAGATTGCCGGAACAGTGGATTTGTTTGAGACTGTCATCAATCTCCTGAAGAGCAATCAGTATACCATTTCTGATGTCAGAGAAATGATTCCAGATGGAATGATGTATCGCTCGTGTAATACAATTTTGTCGCTGGTTGAACCTGTTTATGATGCGTACTGCAGGTATCTTGCAACAAACGGCGAGATAGACTTCAACGACATGATAAATACAGCCGCCTCGTACATAAAGCAAGACAAGTACGACTGTCCGTACAAGTATGTGATAGTAGACGAGTATCAGGACATATCCAAAGCCCGATACCGGTTACTTCGGGAGCTTCGTTCCGAGAGAGACTATAACCTTTTCTGCGTCGGAGATGATTGGCAAAGCATCTATCGCTTTGCCGGCAGTGACGTTGGTTATATCCTGAACTTTGAAAAGTATTGGGGCAAGTCGGAAATCAGCAAAATAGAAACGACGTATAGGTTTTCTCAGAAGCTTATCGACGTGTCAGGTAGCTTTGTAATGAAGAATCCCGACCAGATAAAAAAGAACATTCATGGTCGTAATACCGATGTTGGATTCCCTGTTGGTGAAATAGAAGGTTACAAAGATACTTTCGCTATAAGCTTTGCTCTTGAACGACTAAACGATTTACCGAAAGACAGCACTGTGTTCTTTATCGGCAGATATACTTTTGACAGAAGGCTTTTGGAGGATAACAGTCAGCTTACCTGCAATTACAACAACACTTCGGGATTTATAGACATCGTATACAAGCCTCGTCCGGACTTAAAGATGACGTTTCTGACTGCGCACCGGTCTAAGGGCTTGCAGGCGGATTACGTCTTCATCATAAACAACAAAAACGACAAAATGGGATTTCCGAGTAAGATTCAAGATTCTCCGCTTATCAATCTTCTGCTCGAGAACAGCGACCAATATCCCTATGCCGAAGAACGGCGACTATTCTATGTCGCAATGACGCGCGCCAAGAAGAAAGTCTTTTTAGTGACGGTTGATGGCAGAAAATCCGAGTTTGTCAGAGATCTCATCGAACAATACGGAAAAGAAATCCAGCAGGAAAGATTCACTTGTCCTCTGTGTGGAGGGCAACTTAAATTGAGAAGAGGTCCCTATGGGGAGTTTTTCGGTTGCTCAAATTACCGCAGCAAAGGATGTACTTACAAACGTAAAATCACAAAATCGCCTAAGTAGCAAACATCTGTCTAGATTCTAAAAGAAAGGCTTATCATGTTTCCAACACTGACCAAACCTGTATTTATCGTCTTCTTCGCCACCGACCTGAAAACGGGGCGGTTTATACGCACGGTGACGCGGCATCGGTTCAACCACGCGGCTATCTCGCTCGACGGGATGAAGACCTTTTTCTCCTTCTCCCGGCTCTACATCGACCACCCTATGATTGCGGGGCTGGTGACCGAGTCCCCGAAAAGATACCTGATGACCGGCAGAACTGTAGTCCGGGCGTACAGAATCGACGTCGACCTTGAGACCTTCGGGCTCATCAGGTCGCACATCGAGGAAATGCTCGCGACCGAAAGGGACTATGTCTATAACTTCATCTCCTGCGGGACTTATGTTCTTGGAAGAAGATTCCGCCGGCAACACGCATTCACCTGCGTGGAGTTCGTCCGGGACACCCTCGTTTCCGGCGGGGTTCTCTTTGACGACCGGCACAAGCGGGTCGGTGTGGACTCTTTGGAGAACGAGCTCGCCGCCTGCGGCTATGAGATGAGGGAGGGAACCGCCACCCAGCTCCTCAAGCGCACCTCCTGGGGCGACGACCCCTATCTTGACGACTGCGGAGGAAGAATCGCGGTCATGAGAGAGGCATCAAGAAGGCTTTACAGGATGGTGAGGGGTTAAATAGTAATTCGGAATTAAAGCGTGGGGAAGTCTCCCAAAGAAGCCGGAAGCGGCGGATTTTTCGGAATTCAAAAACTTTTTCGGATTTAGGTATTGACAAACCCGAAACTTTTTATTATAATAGACAAGTCGCAAACATGGCTGTATAGCTCAGTTGGCTAGAGCACTCGGTTCATACCCGAGTTGTCACCGGTTCGAATCCAGTTACAGCCACCAGGCCCGTTGGTCAAAAGGTTAAGACACCGCCCTTTCACGGCGGAGATATGAGTTCAATTCTCGTACGGGTCACCAAAGTTGCGCTGACGCGCAATTTGCAAAGAAGCTACCAGATGGTAGCTTCTTTCTGTTTGATAAGAAAGAGCATCCACTTTGGATGCCCCGTTTTGGTTAAATCCGCCCTGCGGACGGGAGAAATCTGCCTTCGGCAGATGAAATCGCTTTCGCAAGCGAAAGTGATGAAATCCGGCTGACGCCGGGATTTTATGCATTTCCTCTCAGTTCATGATTGACTGCGGTCTCGACAAAGCTGTTGAGGCTCATGTTGTGCGCGGCGGCGTAGATGGCGGCATTTCGGTGAAGTTCGGGTGAAATCCTCACATTGAAGCTACCCTTGTACGCCTTCTCCGGCTCGACACCCTTCTCCTCGCAGAGTGCAAGATAATCATCCACCGCACCGTGGAAGTCCTCGACGAGGTCTTTTGCCGTCTCTCCCTCATACGAGATAAGTGCGCGAATTCCCATTACCTTCCCGAAAAAGACGCCGTCGCTCTCGGAAAACTCCACACTACCAATATAATCCTTGTATTTCATAGTATTGTTCAAATTAAGCCCTCCTCTTTCAGTTTTTCGACTAACTCATCATATCACACCCCATCAAAAAATGCAACTGTTTTCAGTTGCATTTTTCGGCTCTATGCCTTCCTCAGGCTCATTTAGTTCTCGTTTCGACGCTATAGCCCCAATTAAAGTGGTGAAGTAGTCGATGGCGGGGTCGGTGAACTTGTAGTAGCCGTCCGCGCCGTCCCATTTGAGAATGTTGTTCGAGTCAACTGTGAGACTGTGCTTGACTCCGTCGACATAGAAAGTGATTCCCATAGTTTTATTTCCGGTAATCTTCTCGTCGGTCGGCTCGATGATTTCGGGCAAGGCGCAGTACATCTCAAGAAGAGCTTCGATGTCCTTCTCGTTCTGCATGATTAGCCACAGTTCTTCGAGACAATATTCGGTAGAGTCCGTCTCGACAATGTATGATTCCTCCGATTCCGCCAGCTCCGCCGCGGAGTAGGGCTGGTCAAACTCGGTCGCGCTGAGAACGCTCTCAATATACGGATATGGGTCTACGAACGGAAAGCCGTACACCGTCTCGGAAAATTCTCCGCCAATCTCGACCTTGAATTCGTATGAAATGCCGTTCTGGAGTCCGATGATGTTGACCTTGTGCCCGGTGACCGTCCCCGCAAGCTTCCACTCGTCCGAACTGTAACGCTTCCAGTAGACGTCGTAGCTCTCGTCATCCGTGTCCTCCCACGAAAGAGTGACCTTTCCGTCACCGTTGGTGCAAGAGAGCGATGCCTGCTCTTCCTGAACAAGCTGTAGCGGCGAAGACGGCAAAACGTCGGAAAGCGCATCCTGCTCGTCATCTGCGAATACAGTCAGACTCAGACTGCTAATCATCAGAAGTGTAGCCAAAACCAATGCTAATAATTTTTTCATATAGATTCCTCCTTGAAATGGTTATTCTACTTGTAATACACATCAGAGGGCGGAAATATTGCAGGGAGAGAAAATTTTTATGATTTTACATACTTCTGATTTCGACTGTTAGGCTTATCTGGAATAGTTGGATTTAACTCTCCTGCATTGACCATTGGCGCAACAAACTTTTTCAAGAAATAACCTCTGCTTGCTATTCCCAAAAAATCTTGCATCTCTTGTCTGCTTCTTGGCGTTGTACAGAAGTCTAACAGCTTTTGAACCCGAGTTTCATAATCTTTATCATGTGTGTTTTCTTGTATGGTATCTTGTTCACTGACCAAGTTATCTTGTTCACTGAGTGGCAAAGTTACTATGGTTCTGTCCGGCGCATACTGTTCTTCAACTGTAGGCTTTTCCCAGCCTTGCCGTTCCCAGGTGGCAAAAATATCAGGAACACCGCTTCCAGCTCTTTCACCGATACCGATAAGGTTCAGCATCTTTAGAATGGACGCATTTCTCGGGTCGGAAATCCCGCCTCTCAACATCTGAGCCTTTCCGGTGCGGATACTGCCCGGATTTTCCATTATGATTGCATCGGCGTTTTTCTTAATTACAACGCCTCTTGGCAGGTAGAAATCTGCATTTACAAGGCAATTTGCGAGTGCTTCTCGTATGGCTTGGTGTACAGGCGTATCATCAACCCTTATAACTCCATCAAGTGCAAATGGTATTTTTATATCTTTTACAAGTTTAGAATTGACACGGAAGAAAAACTCAAAGATGTTCCCCGACCAATCTCCGGAACTCGATTGAAGCCTGTCTGTCCATCGGATTGTCGGATCAAGGACTTCACGGTAGTCAAGAAAATAGTATGGAAATTCTCTGACTATATCATACTCGTTGCCAAACATCAGCATTCCTGCAGCAGTTGGATGTATTTTTCCATCTACCTTGGATTCGGCGGCGGCTCCGATATTCTTCAGGTATTCTTCATCTCCGAGCATTTCCCATACATGACCAGGTCTGCGGCTTCTGTGAAGATTTCGATATGATTGCACAGATTCTTTATTTAAATCCTTTATTGACCAGTCCTCGAGTATTTTAGAGTCCATTGAAACCTGTGGCTCATCCCTGAGCATACTCAGAACCTCTTCCCGGGAGCAATGATAGTCGCCTTCCCAGTTCCGACGGAAAGTTCCGTTAAACATGTCATTATTTATATATACCGGTTTTTGTTCTCTATGCGCCTTTGGAACATTAATAATCATGATGATATTTCCACCATCAACCTCAAGCGTTTCAACATCCCTGTCTGTCAGGATATTATGTGATACCTTATTTCGGTTGTTGATGGTGTCCCAGAATTCCTTTAATAGCTTATCTTCTTCCTGCAGACCTGTGGCGAGCCAGCATCCGTTCCTGTCTTCGGAAACACCGAGAATGATAACTCCACCAGAGCAATTTGCAAAGGAAGAATAGGTTTCCCATAGTGATAATGGCAACCCGCTTTTTGCCTTTTTGACCTCTAATCTGTTGTCTTCTCTATATGAATCGAAATTTCTCATGTCAAATTGCATTTCTATTCACTCCTCGAACATGAATCTATGATTAAGCTTACCACAAAGCCAGTCATTTAGTCAAGATATTTTTCTGCATAACTGTCACCAAGGTCTTTTACCTATGAATTTTCGAGTTTTCCCACTGAAAAAAGTGAATTTTCACTTGGGGAAGTGAAAATTCACTCTTGTGGCTGAAAATTCGGGCAGGAATTACCTCTTCGGGTCTCTCTTCCTGCACTGATAGAAGTCGAGCTTCTCTTTCATGTTGTCGGGAATCTTTCTGTCTACGGGGCAGACGGCGGCGTTTGCCATTCTCTCGGTGAACTTCTGGATGAAATCAATATCCTTAGCCATGTTCTCCGGCTTGATAATGTCAATAGTATCATAGCGGTTATGGATGGTGGCGGTGGAGGGTCCTGCAAGACGGGCGAAGCTGACAGCCGGAACTCCCTTATCGGCGAACGGGGTCGAGTCGCTTGAATAAACATCCTGGCGAACCTTGATTCCGAAGCCGGACTCAAGACCCAAGTACTCAATATAGCCAACGAGCTTTTCTTCAGTTGTGCAACATGCGATGAACTTGCCCATCGTTGAGCCGATCATATCTAAGTTTATGCAGAGGTCGATCTTCTCAAGTTCACTTTCGTGTGCCTCGCAGTATGCCTTTGAGCCGAAGAGCCCGCGCTCCTCGCTTCCGCACCATACAAACCTAAGGTTATTGCGGTGGGGAGTCTTTGCGAAGTGCTCCGCCATAGCCATGATTCCGACAGAGCCGGACATATTGTCATAAGCTCCCTTTGAGAGGATGACGGAATCGTAGTGAGCGGTGATGATGATGGTTCTGTCGGTCTCGCCGGGAAGGTCAAGGACGACGTTTCTGCTCTCGCCCTCATACTCGGTCTGATCGATTGTAATTGTCGCTTCCTTGGGGTCGCCCTTCATCAGCTTGACTGCGTCCTTGGCGTTGATGTTCGCTCCAGGAATCTTTCTGCCCTTTGAGACGAATGAGCGAAGCTCTTTCTTGTCGATGTCGCGATCCTGATAGTGGACGTCGCCCGAGTAGGTGATGAAGCCGACTGCGCCGTTATCAAGGATGTCCTGATAGGTCCAGTAGCCCATTCCGCCGTCTACCATGACAATCTTGCCCTTGACGGTGGATAAACTCGCCCTGTCGGTGTTCGGAAGATAGACGAACGGCGCGGTTACAGTTCCGCTTCCGGACATTGCATAGCCGGTGCATGGAATCTCCTTGCCGTCGATTGACAGGGATGCGGAGTGGACGTCGCCGAACTCGCTCTTGAACGGCTCGATATGAGCCTCACAGCCGAAGCCTGCGCACTTGTCCTTTATGTACTCAGCGCACTTAAGCTCCTCCGCGCTTCCTCCGACGCGGATATATTCCGTGTCCCTGAACATTTTCATGATTTCACGTTTGGTCATTTTTTGTGGCTCCTTTCAGAAACCCCTCAGTCAGCCTTCGGCTGACAGCTCCCCTTTCAGGGGAGCCTTTTACTGCCTCTGTACAACATTTTGGGAGATGCAATTATAGCCTCCCCTGAAAGGGGAGGGGGACCGCCGCCGAAGGCGGTGGTGGAGGGGTTTCCCCAATTATACACCCCGCCACTTGATTTTGCAACCCCAAGTATGCTATACTATTCGGAGAAAAACGAGGTGATGAGATGGATTTGACCGATAAGGCACTTAAGATAGTTGAGATTTTGGAGGAGATTTACCCCGGGGCGCAGTGCTCGCTTGAGTACCAGAAGCCGCACGAGCTTCTGATTGCGACCCGACTCTCGGCTCAGTGCACCGACGCGCGGGTGAACATGGTCACGGGTGCTCTATTTGAGAGATTCCCGAGCGTTAAGGCGTTCTCGGAAGCAACCCCCGAGGAGGTCGAGCCGTACATACGCTCCTGCGGGCTGTACCACACGAAAGCCAGGGACATCGTCGCTCTCGCAAAAGTTCTCATGGAGAACTACGGCGGGGAAGTCCCCGACACTCTTGAGGAGCTGACCGCACTGCCGGGAGTGGGACGCAAGACCGCGAATCTCATCATGGGCGACGTCTACCACCAGCCCGCCGTCGTCACCGACACCCACTGCATAAGAATCTGCCGTCGGCTTGGTCTCACGACCTCTGACAACCCCTATAAAACCGAAATGGAGCTCAGAGCCATCCTCCCGATGGACAGGGCGAGCGACTTCTGCCACAGGCTTGTGAATTTCGGCAGGGACACCTGCACCGCAAGGAAGCCGAGGTGTGAGGAGTGCAAGCTGAGGGATTATTGCGAGATGCAGAGACAACTCAAGTAGAGGCGGATATTATCCGCCCGAACACCCATCGCGATAAATAACGGGCGGATGGTATCCGCCCCTACAAATGTCGCCCTGTGGGCGACCAATTACGAATTACGAATTACGCATTAAAAAAGGAGATTTCCCATGCCAACCACCACCCACACACCCCTCACCACCGTCCTCTTCGACCTTGACGGCACACTTTTGCCGATGGATCAGGACGTGTTCACAAAGTACTACTTCGGGCTTCTTGCCCGAAAGCTCGCGCCGCTCGGGTATGAGAAGGAGAGCCTTATCGCCGCCATCTGGAAGGGCACGGGCGCGATGGTCAAAAATGACGGCTCAAAGCCGAATGAAGCGGCTTTCTGGGAGACCTTCACCAAAATCACCCGTCCCGACGCCATGGACGACATGCCGGTTTTCGAGGATTTCTACCGGAACGACTTCCAGCAGGCGAAAGCCTCCTGCGGCTTCAACCCGGATGCCAAGAAGACGGTCGACGAGATCAAGGCTATGGGGCTGAGGGTTTCTCTTGCAACGAATCCAATCTTCCCGGCGATTGCTACCGAGTCGCGAATCCGCTGGGCGGGTCTTGAGCCGGAGGATTTTGAGAGCTACACTACCTATGAAAATTCCAGCTTCTGCAAGCCTAACCCGAAATATTTCGAGGAGGTCTGCAAGACCCTCGGAGTTGACCCTCACGAATGCCTCATGGTCGGCAACGACATGGACGAGGACACCCCGGCGGCAAGCCTTGGAATGCGGGTTTTCATCCTCACCGACAGCCTCATCAACAAGTCGGGGAAGAGCCTTGACGACTTCCCGCATGGGGGATTTGGGGAGCTGATGGAGCATGTCAGGGAACTCCACGGCGAGATTGCCTGAACGAGGATACAAAGTAATGAATTTTCACTTCTCCGAGTGAAAATTCACTTTTTTCAGGGTGAAAAAGTGAAAAATTCAGTTTTTTCACCAGGAGAAGGTGGATTTTTCATTGTGATTAATTTCCCTTGCCAAACCGCAACTTTTATGCTATTATAATAGTGACAGAGAAAATTTCTCGCGAAAGAAGTGGGCAGAATGGACACGGGATTAAAAAATACTCTGATGATGACTGAGGAAATGAGTACGCAGTATGACACGTTAGCGAAGAATATCCTTTCGCGGCGGAGTGTACTGTCACACATTCTTAAGGCAACTGTTGAAGATTTGCATGACATTCCTCCCGAGGAAATCGAAAGCCTCATTGAAGATGAAATCTACGTCGGGAATGTGCCTGTGGATGCCGGTTTTACGAATGCAGTTAACGGTGACCGGGTCGTCGGTCTCAACACTGTACAGGCAGAGCAGTTTGAGGGAATGATCGTCTACGATATAGTCTTCTACGTCAGAATCGGTGATGAACGCTCAAAAATTATCATCAATATTGAGGCTCAGAAGGATGAGCCAAGCGGATATAATATCCTGAACCGCGCGATTTTCTATGTGAGCAGACTGATTTCCTCCCAAAAAGAGCGCGATTTCACCGGCAGAAATTTTGACGACCTCAGCCGTGTTTATTCGATCTGGATCTGTATGAATATGGACAAGTGCATCTGGAATCATTATCACCTGACAAATGATGAAATATTGGGCGGTTACGACTGGAAAGGCAAGCCCGACATGCTCAATATCGTCCTTTTAGGACTTCCGATGGAGCTCCCGCCGCAGGACGAGAAGTTTAAGCTTCACAGAATGCTGAGTGCACTTTTTGCAGAAGGATTGAAATCAAGCGAAAGAATTAATGTGCTGGAAAATGAATACAGCATTCCCGCTGTACACGAATTTGGAGAGGAGCTGAACGCTATGTGCAACTTAGGACAAGGGGTTTATGAAAGAGGAGAAGAAAGAGGTCGTCAAAGAGAAAGAGAAGAAAGAAACCAAGAGCAGGCAGTCAAACTCTACAAAAAGGGTTGGTCGTTATCCGAAATCGCTGAGTTTCTTGAATGTAGCATGGAGGACCTTAGTGTATGGCTGAAACTGACCTGAGAGAGGATTTGATAACTTTGAGTAATCTAGGACAAGGTATTTTTGAGAATGGCTTTAAAGAAGGTTATCAAAGAGGTTTGGAAGCCGCAAAGCTTAAAGATAACAAAGAACGAGCCTTGGACTTGCATGAGAAGGGTTACGATATTGATGTGATCTTCAAAGCTTTAGATGAAACCCATAAGCAGGTCAAGGAATGGTTGAAGATTCCTCTTTCGTAAAGGAGCTTGACACTATATGCAATTATGCGTTTGCCATTGGTAGGCGCATAATCTTTTGAGCATGTACAGTGAACAGGACAGCGTGCATGTTACCGCACATGATAACAACGAAAATATACATAAAGGAGCAAACCATGACCGAAAAACCTCAAAAGAAGCACATCCTCCGCCGGTTTCTGCCGTATCTCTGGAAGTACAAGTGGATGATGATTTTTGACTTATTCTGCGCGGCTCTGACCACGCTTTGCGACATTGTCCTGCCGAAAATGATAAGCTACCTTACGAACGCGGCGGTGGATTCGAGCATCATCCTCACCGTCGAGAGTGTTCTCAAGCTTGCGGGGCTGTATGTCGTTCTGAGAATCATCGACAGCGCGGCGAACTTTTACATGGCGTCGACCGGACACATCATGGGCGTCTACATCGAGACGGACATGCGCACCGATGCCTTCAAGCACCTCCAGCGGCTGAGCTCCACATACTACTCAAATACAAAAGTCGGAACGATAATGGGCAGAATCACGAACGACCTCTTCGACGTGACCGAGTTCGCCCACCACTGTCCGGAGGAGTTCTTCATCGCGGCTATCAAGCTTGTCGCCTCATTCGTCATCCTCTGCGGGACGAGTGTCGCGCTCACCGCGATAATTTTCGCCTGTGTCCCGCTGATGATTATCATCAGCTTTTCGCTCAACAAACACCTCAAGGCGATATTCTATAAGCAACGCGTGAAGGTCGGCGAGCTCAACTCAACTATTGAAGACAGCCTCCTCGGTCAACAGGTCATCAAGACTTTTGCGGCGGAAGATGAAGAAGAGCAACGCTTTGAGAAAAACAATCAGGAGTTCAAAGCCGTCAAGAAGAAGAGCTACTACATTCAGGCGACGCTGAACACCTCAACCCGCCTTTTCGACGGAATCATGTACACGGTTGTACTTTTAGCTGGCGGCTTGTTCTTAGTCAACGGGAGAATCAATGCCGGCGACCTCGTCGCGTACGTCATGTACGTCGGAACGCTGATAACTACAATCCGCACTATCGTCAACTATCTTGAGCAGTTCCAGCGCGGAATGACCGGTATCGAGAGATTCTTGGAGATTATGGACACGCCCATCGACATCGCCGACAAGCCGGACGCGACTGACCTGACCGTTAAATCGGGCGAAATCGAGTTCAAGAACGTCAGCTTTGAGTACCCGGACGACCACAACAAGGTTCTTCATAACGTCAATCTTCGTATCAAACCGGGCGAAAAGCTTGCTCTTGTAGGACCTTCCGGCGGAGGAAAGACCACCCTCGTCAGCCTGATTCCGAGATTTTATGACGTTTCGGACGGCGAAATCCTCATCGACGGCGTTGACATCCGCGACGTCACCCTCAAGAGTCTCCGGACTTCTGTCGGCGTCGTCCAGCAGGACGTTTACCTCTTCAGCGGAACTGTCGCCGAGAATATCGCTTACGGAGATTTCAATGCGAGCCGGGAGGACATCATCCGTGCGGCAAAGCTTGCAGGCGCGGACAGCTTCATTACTGAGCTCAAGGACGGCTATGATACATACGTCGGCGAGCGCGGCGTCAAGCTCTCTGGCGGGCAGAAGCAGAGGATTTCGATTGCACGTGTCTTCCTCAAAAACCCGCCGATTCTCCTCTTGGACGAAGCGACCAGTGCCCTTGATAACGAGAGCGAAGTCCTTGTCGGCAGAAGCTTGGATCTTCTTTCAGAAGGCAGAACGACGCTGACCATCGCCCACCGCCTCACCACCATCAAAAACGCCGACCGAATCATCGTCCTCGGCACAGACGGCATCGAGGAAGAGGGGACGCATGAGGAGTTACTTAAGAATGAAGGATTGTACTATAGACTGTGGAATGGGCTGACGGAAGAGCAGACTATTGGAAATAAATTGTAGGGGCGGATATTATCCGCCCGAACCAACGGGCAATAGATATGCGGGCGGGTAATATCCGCCACTACTTTTTTCAAATTCCCTATTGACATCTTTCTCTCCCTATGTTATAATCTCAAATGACAAAGAAAGTTGTCATTTTGACAGCTCAAGTTGTCAACTTGAAAGCAAAGCTTTCAAAGGAGGCAGGCTCATGCCAATACTGAAAAATCATCTTA
The DNA here is from genome assembly GCA_021202155.1 of Oscillospiraceae bacterium. Taxonomy (GTDB): domain Bacteria; phylum Bacillota; class Clostridia; order Oscillospirales; family Ruminococcaceae; genus Faeciplasma. The sequence goes on from JAJQDP010000015.1 coordinate 33,422, forward strand.
AGGAGAAGCGGGCGGCTTTGGGGGTCAACCAGCAGGAGATGGGGCGGCTCTGCGGAGTGTCGCGGCAGACCATCAGCCTTATCGAGCGGGGAGACTATTCGCCGTCTGTGACGCTGGCGTTGACCATCGCAAAGGTCTGCAGAGTCTCCGTCGATGAAATATTTTATTTGCAGGAGGATTCGGAAAGTGGAAAATAATGAAATCAAAAAGGAAAACAAGAAGGCTTTGCCGCTGTTCATCGCCGTGATAGCCATATCGGCGGTGGTCGGGTTTGTTCTCGGGCTCGCGTCTGTGTTCGTGGAACATTCAGACAAAATCGGGGAGCTCGGAGTGCTTTTCGGAAAGTATGTTGCACCCTGCCTGATGGTGGCACTTGCTGTAGTCGTGCCGCTTCTCAGTGTCCCAAAGTACAGGAGCGCAAAGAAGATTCTTCAGGGTTGGGACGGTGAGGACGAGGAGGTCTATGAGAAGGCTGACTCGAAGCTCTCAACCGTCATCTACACAACGAGCGTCGCCCTCATAATCTCCTACTTCCTGCTCACGGCGTCCTATTCGGTCGGGTCGGATAATGTCAGCATCTTCACTGCGGTCGCGATTATCGGCTTTGCCGCCATAATGGTCGAGGCGATTCTCCTCCAACAGAGGGCGGTGGACGCCGTCAAGTCCACGAACCCCGAGAAAAAGGGCTCTGTCTACGACATGAGATTCCAGAAAAAGTGGCTTGAAAGCTGTGACGAAGCGGAGAAGGCGATGATAGGGCAGTGCGCCTACAAAGCTTATCAGACGACCAACACCGTCTGCGCCGTACTCGCCGTGATTTTAGCTCTTTCAGCGATTATTTTCAGCACAGGCTTCCTCCCGTCCCTCGCCGTCTGCATAATCTGGCTCGCGAACACCTCTGCGTATATGAGGGAGGCGAAGAGGATAGGAGCTGGTGTGGAATTGTAGGGGCGGATATTATCCGCCCGAACCTCTCGCAGGCACCCATAACGGGCGGATAATATCCGCCCCTACAGAAAGGAAACGATTATGAAATCCGATAATTTTGAACGCACCCTCCCCGAGGGTTACAAAGAGGCTTACGTCATCGACGCCACCAAAGGCAAGTTCAGCTTCTGGCTCAACATCGTTGCGATGGCTATTATGATAGTTGTAGCCGTGCCGCTGATTGTGATTATCTTCATGACTGCGGAGGAAATCACGATAAACAGTTGGTTTCTCCTCGCGCTATTCGGCTTGCTGATTGTCTACACCATTCTCCACGAGCTCACACACGGCATCGCCTATAAGCTGATGACCGGCGAGAAGCTGACGTTCGGGATGAGCCTGACGGTCGCCTATTGCGGCGTGCCAAAGATTTACGTATACAGAAAAACGGCGTTGGTAGCCCTTTTAGCACCGTTCACCGTCTACTCGATTCTGTTTATTGCGCTGATGATAGCCCTCCCCGATCCGACGGCAAAGTTGGCTGTCGCGATTATCTTCGCTATCCATTTTGGAGGATGCGCCGGCGACCTCTACGACACGTTCATCTATCTCACAAAATTCAAAGACCCGAAAACCCTCATGCAGGACACGGGACCCAGGCAGACGTTTTATACTCTCTCTTGATTTTTGGCGAGAAGAATGCTACAATACCCATAAAATCACTTGCTCAGGAGGGCGTCATCATGCAAAAAATCGCAAGCTTTCAGGTCGACCACCGCAAGTTTGGGGTCGGGCTTTACATTTCCCGGATTGACGGGGACATCGTCACCTATGACCTTCGGATGGTCAAGCCGAACGGCGGGGTTTACGTCTCGAACCCGTCGCTTCACACAATCGAGCACCTTGTCGCGACCTACGCGCGCTCGTCGTTCATGGGCGACAAGGTCATCTACGCCGGACCTATGGGTTGCAGGACGGGCTTCTATCTCCTGCTTCGGGACGATGACAAAGAAGCCGCCATCCGACTTGTCCGCGAGTGCCTTGAGTTCGTCCGCGACTTTGAAGGGGAAATCCCCGGCGCGACCGAGCCGGAGTGCGGAAACTACCGCGAGCACGACCTCGCCTCCGCCAAGAAAGATGTACTGCCACTGCTGGAGAAGTTAGAGGGATATAGGGTGGAGGATTTGGAGTATCCGGGGTGAAACCCCTCCACCATCGCCAAAGGCGATGGTCCCCCTCCCCCTTCGGGGGAGGCTTTTTTCGTTCTATGCAAGCTTTGAGTGATGTGTAAACGCGCTCCCGTTGGTCGCGCGCCCTCTCAGTCTGCGCCGTTGGCGCAGACAGCTCTCCCAAAGGGAGAGCCGAGAATTGCGGAGGAAAACCACTTGGCTCTCCCTCTGGGAGAGCTGTCACGCGAAGCGTGACTGAGAGGGCGCGACCATAGGGAGCGTTTCTCCTCCACCAGACTCCTCGTCAGAAAACAAAAAGCCTCCCTCTGAAATGAAGTTCGCAAGCGAACTTCCGGAGGGAGACCATCGCCAACGGCGATGGTGGAGGGGTGCGTTGGGAGGGAGACCGCCGGCTGAAAGCCGGTGGTGGATGGGTTTCGCAAAGAAAAAACGCCGCCCACGTGGGCGGCATTTCTTTTTTCTTTGTGTGAAGAAGCCCGCAGGCTTCTTCAGCGGAAAATCCTCATGGATTTTCTGTTTTACTCAACGTCTGCGTTCGGACCATAGTAAACGGTCTGAGAGTCGAGATCCTGCATTGCATCAACTGTGGAGTCGTAAACGAACTCGGTGACTTCGCCGCTATCTGCAGTGAAGGTGATGATGCTGGAAACGCCGGACTCATTCTGTTCGAGCACATAAGTGCCCTCATAAGAGTTGGTGTCATTCATGGTGTTGTAAACCTTCATTGTGCCGCTTTCGCCATCATATGCGCCAACTTCAACAACCAAGGTTCCTGATCTGTCGGTGTAGGTGCCTACGGCAGGCTCAACGATGGTTCCGCAAGCAGTGAAGCAGCAGAGAACCATGACCATTACGAGTGCTACAGAAATTATTTTCTTCATGTAACTTATCCCCCGATAAAATTTATTTTAGTCATTACGACTAACGTCGATATAACTATCGCCCTATTATTATAACTCCTAAAAGTCAATCTGTCAACCACAAAATCTAAATATCTTTATAAGATTGTGCGATTTGCACCAAAAATAGGGTTGAAATCTATGCAACTTGACTAAACAAACATCGAAAAATGTCGGATTTCGTCGGAGAATTTGCCCGCGCGGGGTCAATCTTCCATACAAAACTGAAATTTTGGGTAAAAAACGACTACTTTTCGCTGAACGAGGGCGGCTTGAGCTCACTCTCCGAGTCGAATGCCTTGATGGCGAAGTATTGGATGATGACCCGTCGGGTGATGATTCCGATGAATGTTCCCATATCGTCGACGACCGGAACGAAATTCTGGTTCATCGCGAGCTCAATAAGTTCCTCCATCGAAGCGGTTATCCTGACGGCTGTGAAGCGGTCTTTCTTTTTGATGATGTCCCGAAGCCGAAGCTCCTCCGCGTCATAGATTGACACCCCGTCGGTGTCCTCGACCGACTCGTCAAGCATGTACCACAGGAAGTCCCCCTCGGTGACCGTGGAGACATATTTTCCGTCCCGCGAGATTACCGGGATGGACGAGTACCCGTGCCGCTTCATCTTCTCAAGCGACTGGCGGATTGTATAGTCGTCATAAAGGTAGGCGACGTCTTTTTTTAGGGTTAGGAAAAAGGCGATGTTCATGGTGGACTCCTCGGAAACCCCTCCACCGCGCTTCGCGCGGTCCTCCCTTCGGGGGAGGCTTTTGTTCTTTCTATGTAACTTCTGTAGGGGCGGATATTATCCGCCCGCTGTGGTATAGCGATTTCAAATCCGGGCGGATGGTATCCGCCCCTACAATTGTCGCCACTGCGGGCGACGCGCTTCGCGCGCCCTCTCAGTCAGCCACTTCGTGGCTGCCAGCTCTCCCAGAGGGAGAGCCGAGATTTGCGGCACACACTTGGCTCCCCCCTCTGGGGGAGCTGGCAAGAAGTTCGCTTGCGAACTTCGCGACTGAGAGGGCGCACTGCGAAGCAGTGCGAATTACGCATTACGCATTACGCATTCCGAATTGAATCAATCGGTATAACCGATTGATTCCAGGTACTCCTCCAGGCACAGCCCGCTTGCCTGAATATCTGCGGCGTACTTGACGCCGACGTAGCGGTAGTGCCAGGGCTCATAGATGAAGCCGGTGATGTCCTCCTTGCCGCTCGCGTAGCGCATTATGAATCCATACTCTGCGGCGTGCTCCTGAAGCCAGGCGAATTCCTCGGTATCCTCGAACGCGGTGTAGGTGTCCCAGTCGTTCTCGGTGATGATGTCGACCGCCAGACCTGCGTTGTGTTCACTTCCGCCTGCGGGAGCGATATTGACAGCCGTGTCGGCGTAGGCTTCCTCATAGGTCATGCCGTCGTCGTCCATTCTGGACTGGACGTTCCTGTCAAACAGCTTCTGCTGATAGGCGACAGTTCTGTAGGCAGAAAGTACTTTCAGATTGATTCCGTCAGCCGCGGCGGCTTCAATCATCAGCTTGCAGTAGTATGCCGCGGTCTTCTCCATCTCGTAGCTTCCCTGAACATAGTCGGTCTCAATCTTGTAGTCGTCGGGGAGAAGATGGGTTTTGTTGACGAGGATGAGATAGTCCTCATCGGTCTGGAAGTAATACTCGTCGTCCGATTCAACAGCCTCGGTGTACTCGTCCTCCGTGATGACCTCTTCCTCTCGTAAGTAATCTCCGCTGACATAGGCGGTAGTGCCGTTATAGTCAATCTGATACCAGCCGTTCGATGTCTCGCCGGTGACGGTGACAGCGTCGCCGACCGCAAGCTGTCCCAAAGCCTCGTAGAGAGCGTCAGGACCTTCTCTCACATTCAGCGGGTCGGTGGCGTACATTGTGGTGGCTTCCATCTCGGTGACCTCGAACAGGACGGTGATTGTGGATTCGTTCTCCGACTCATCCTCGGCGGTCTCCTCATCGTCGGAAGCGTTCATGTCCGATACATCGTCGGTAGCTTCTTCCGGAACGGTGGTGATCTCTTCTTCCGAAGTCGTCGCTTCTGTGACGATAGCCTCGGTGGTGACGTCGCCGGAAACTACCTCTTCGTCCCTGACTTCGTTCGAGCAAGCGACCAGTGTCAATAACATAACCGCCGCAACAGTGGCGGACAAAAATCTCTTCATTGGTATCATACCTCTCTATATTACGATGTGTAATTTAAGATTATGCCATCATTATAGCACGTCCCCGCCCGGTTGTCCATATTTTCCCGAAAAGATTAATCGAATTGTAACCGGTTCGACACGAAACTCCCGCTCCCTGCGCTACACTGGAATTGTCGCCTGACGGCGACACACCCCTCAGTCAGCCTTCGGCTGACAGCTCCCCTTTCAGGGGAGCCTGATTTCCTCCTCCAGAAAGCTTCTGATAGAAGCAGTTAAAGCCTCCCCTGAAAGGGCATACGCGTACACTTAAGCGAAATTGGCAACAAAGTCA
>JAJQDP010000034.1 GCA_021202155.1 Oscillospiraceae bacterium
TTTGCAAAAAAAACAAAGCCCTCAAAATTTCTGAGGACTTTGTCGACGGATTGGGCTCTCCTTTCTAAGGAGAGCTGTCAGCGTAGCTGACTGAGAGGTTCGCCCACGCAGTGGGCGCGTCGCCGCAAGGCTTCAATTCCGCATTACGCAATACGCATTACGAATTGTTTTCCCGCATATCCTTTACCATTCCAAAGAAAGGACATGTGCACATGCTTACATCTTACCGAAGCAAAGAAAAAGAGAGAAAGCAAAAGCTCCTCTCTATCGAATCCGACATCAAGGAGATTTCTGAGGCTATGAAGACCGCCGAGAGCTGTTTTAATGAGACCACCGACGGCGACCTCCTGGACGCACTCATCTATGACCGGGCGGCGTTGGAGTCGCGGTATAACTATCTTTTGCGGGAGCTCAAGGCGTTGGACTCACTCGTAGAGTGACCTATTCAATGAATCTGCCGATTCGCTTTCTCACTGCCTCCGCCATCGGACCGATGGTGAGTGCCATTAAGACCGTCACGATTCCGACCGTTCCGCCGATGAGGTAGCCGAAGATGGCAATTCCGCCGTCCCAGAGGATTCTTATCATCCGGAAGGGGATTTTCTTTTCCCTCTTCTGAGCTTTGAAGATTATCTCGGGGATTGAGTCATAGGGCGACGCACCCAGCCCGACGGAGGTGTAGACCGCCACTGAGAACACAAATATAAATAGTATCACGACGCAGGCGACAATTTTCTGTACGATTCCCTCGAAAGTGAAGTCGGGGATAAGGCTCTCGCGAAGCCATGTCATGAAATCGCAGGAATAGCCGACGATAAACATGTTGCAGACTGTCCCGATGCCGATGTTCTCCCTTCCTTTCCAGACGATGAAGACGAACATCACGCAGTTTATGAGAGCCTGCCAGCTCCCGAAGCTCATCCCAAGGTTCTCCGCCATCGCAAGGTTCATGACCGAGCAAGGGTCAGTTCCCCAAGCCAAAAGGTTGAGCCACGACACACAGAAGCCCATCAGCGTAACGCCGATGACGCAGAAAATAACACGCCGAAGCATGTGAGGTTTGTGGAAGATGGATTTCAGAAAGTTTTTCATATTTTGATCCCCTATACGTGATTATACTGTCGTCTTTTCCTTTTCTTTATCCCTTGACGCCTGAAACTCTTTCAGGCGCGCTAAAAGAAAGTCTATGTCAGTGCAATAGTTCGGTCGCAAACCATTTTCATATGCTGTAAGATAGGCTTGGCATTCGGATACAATTTTGCTTTCATTGTTGTCGATGAGGCTTTTGACCGTTGTCTGATACTTGCCACTCATATTGAATCTGTATGCATATCTATCATCAACTGGGAACATTTTTATGTAGTGGATTCCGTGGCGATGACCAGGTTTTGTAGTGCTTCTTGGCGGCAAAGCGAAAAACTGTGATTTCGGCACAAACGAAGGAATATTTGAACGCAACGGTACGGCAAAAGTGTGAAATTCACCTTTGTATTTCAATCTGACAATCAAAACGCAGGGACGAGTGTGCTTCTGCAACACCTGATCGTCCTCATAGTACACGTTTAAGAGCTCTTCGCTTATCGTCACTATCCTCATAACTTCGTCTTTCCTTTTCAAAATCAAAGCCCACCGAAAAGGTAGGCTCGATTCGCATACAAACGAGTGATATTCTACGCGATTTTATTCGCACCCCGTCACCCCGGAGGCATTACCAGCTACGAAGTAGCTGATTCACACAAGTGGGTAATATTCTACGCAATCCGAAGATTGCATCCCGTTACCCGCGGAGACACTTACAATTGCAAAGCAATTGTATCACACAAGTGAGTGATATTCTACACAGCCTGACAAAGCAGACCGGCTTGCAAGCAAACCGTTCCCCGTCACTCACGGAGGCTAAACATGACTACACCTGAAAGGGAGCCGTACAAGGATGATATTCTACATGACTTAAAGTAGCCACACCCCGTCACCTACGGAAGCTAAACATATTCGCAAGCGAACTGTTCACTGCAAGATGTCTCCATCCCGCACTATTATTATACACTATCCGTCCTAAAAATGCAATACCTGAGCCGAAATTTATTGTTGTTCTTACGCAATAATTCCGAATTCCGAATTCCGAATTAAGAATTCCTAATTTGACAAAGCCGCTTACAGCGACTTTGTCAACGTCCCCGCCATAACCGCCTTGATGGTGTGCATACGGTTCTCCGCCTCTTGGAATACCGCGGAGCGCGGGCTCTCGAACACCTCGTCGGTGACTTCCATGCAGTCGATACCGAATTTCTCGTTTATCAGCTTGCCGGTGGTCGTCTTCAAATCGTGGAAGGACGGCAGGCAGTGCATGAAAATGGCGTTGTCGGTCGCCTGCATGAGCTTACTGTTGACCTGATAGGGCGACAAATCCGCGATTCTCTCCGCCCAGACCTCGTCCGGCTCGCCCATCGAAACCCACACGTCGGTGTAGACGACGTTCTGTCCCTTAGCCGCCTCTGCGGGATTCTCGGTTAATGTTATGCTTCCGCCGCTCTCTTTCGCCAATTTCTCGCAGGTCTTGACGAGTTCAGCGTTCGGGAAGTACTTTTTGGGAGCGCAAGCGGTGAAATTGAGTCCCAGCTTGGCGCAACCGACCATAAGCGAATTTCCCATGTTGTACCGGGCGTCGCCCATATAGAGGAAGTTGATGCCCTTCAAGTGTCCGTAAATCTCCTTGATAGTGAGGAAATCCGCTAAAATCTGAGTCGGGTGGAACTCGTTCGTTAAGCCGTTCCAGACGGGAACACTCGAATATTCAGCTAACTCCTCGACGATCTCCTGCCCGTAACCGCGGTATTCGATTCCGTCGAACATGGAGCTCAGGACTCTTGCAGTGTCCGCAATGCTTTCTTTTTTACCGATCTGAGAGCCGGATGGGTCAAGATAGGTGCAACCCATGCCGAGGTCATGCGCCGCTACTTCAAAAGAGCAACGGGTGCGGGTGCTGGTCTTCTCAAAGATGAGGGCGATGTTCTTGCCCTCGCAGAGCCTGTGCGGAACTCCTGCCTTTTTCTTCGCCTTGAGCGTCGCGGCAAGCTCTATAAGCCCTTCTATTTCATCGGGAGTGAAGTCAAGAAGCTTCAGAAAATCCCGTCCGTAAAGATTCATTTTTGTTCCAATCCCTTCTTAAGATTACTTATTCTTTCTTTTGCGTCTGCAATCTGCTTCTCAACAGAACTTATCGATGTTCCGCCCTCGCTGATTCTCTTCTCAACGCAGTTTTTGAGGTCGATTTGACTATACAAATCATCCTCAAACAGCTCGCTGAACTCTTTATATTCTGAAAGCTCCATCGTCTCCAAAACTTTGCCGGTTTCGATGCATCTTGCTACAATTCTGCCGCTGATTTTATAGGCACTTCTGAACGGCAAGCCCTTTCTCACGAGGTAGTCTGCCAAATCTGTCGCGTTGATGAAGCCCTTCTGCGCCGCGGTCATCATGTTCTCGCGGTTGGCTTTCATAGTAGAAACCATGCCGGTGAAGACGTCAAGGCACATCTTGACCGTATCAATTCCGTCAAAGAGGCACTCTTTGTCCTCCTGCATGTCTTTGTTATATGCAAGCGGCAAGCCCTTCAAAACAGTTAAAATAGTGATAAGGTCGCCATAGACCCTGCCGGTCTTGCCCCTGACGAGCTCCGCCATGTCGGGGTTTTTCTTCTGCGGCATAATTGACGAGCCGGTTGTGAAGCTGTCGGAAAGCTCAATAAACTTGAACTCCCAGCTTGACCAGAGAACTATCTCCTCGGAAAATCTCGACAGGTGCATCATTATAATAGAGAGGTCGGATAAAGTCTCGCAGACAAAATCCCTGTCAGAAACGCCGTCAATGCTGTTTCTTGAGACCGAGTCAAAGCCAAGTTTTTCCGCTTCGTAGCCTCTGTCAGTGTGATAAGTAGTCCCCGCCAGCGCACAGCTTCCTATGGGGGAGACATTTACCCGGGCTTTTGCGTCCTCAAGCCTCTGGATGTCCCGCCCAAGCATCTCGACATAGCACATAAGCTGGTGACCGAAGGTTATCGGCTGAGCTCTCTGGAGGTGGGTATATCCCGGCATGACGTAGTCCTTGTACTCCTCAGCTTTCGCGACTACAGCATCACAGAGCGAGAGAAGCTTCTCCTGAATCGTGCCTATTTCGCTTCTTGTATACATCCTCGTGTCAAGTGCCACCTGATCGTTTCTGCTTCTTGCAGTATGGAGTTTCTTTCCGACATCTCCTAAGCGGGAGGTAAGAACCTCCTCGACAAACATGTGAATGTCCTCGCAGTCGGGATTGATTAATAGCTTGCCGGAATCTATATCGGAGAGAATCCCCGAAAGACCGTCGACCAATTGATCGGCTTCATCTTGAGTGATGATACCGGTCGCCGCAAGCATCCCGGCATGAGCCATGCTCCCGGTGATGTCCTCGCGATACATCCGGCTGTCGAACCGAATCGAAGAGTTAAAGTCGTCCGCCAGGGAATTAGTAACCCCCTCAGTGCGTCCTGCCCACATTTTTGACATAGTGTACCTCCAATTAGTGCTTTCCTGCTGGAAAGGCGACTTGGCTGAAGCCAAGTCGGCAATTTTCAGCTCCGCTGAAAATTGCACCCCTCAGGCGGCTACGCCGCCAGCTCCCCTTGACAGGGGAGCTATAATTGCCCTTCCCGAATTTTTCGGGAGAAGGAAAATAGCCTCCCCTGTCAAGGGGAGGGGGACCGCCGCGCAAAGCGCGGTGGTGGAGGGGTGCGCCAGCAAAGCTGGCGCGCGCCGCCTTTGGCGGCGCACCTCTCAGTCAGCCTGCGGCTGACAGCTCTCCTTAAAAAGGAGAGCCATTGTGCTACTCTCAAAATCTATTGAGAAATTACCTCATCCCATTCTTTGCCTTCATCTTCGCATAAACCTTGGTCGGGAGACCGTAGAGGTTGATGAATCCTCCTGCATCCGACTGGTCGTAGACCTCATCCTCGTCGAATGTCGCGATTTCGGGGTCGTAGAGGGAGTAGGGTGAGGTTACTCCTGCGTTGATGATGTTGCCTTTGTAAAGCTTCAATGTTACGTCGCCGGTGACCGTCTTCTGGGTCGACTTTACGAACGCAAGGATTGCCTCGGTAAGAGGAGTGAACCACTGCGCGTTGTAGACGAGCTCCGCCAGCTTCTGGGCGACGAGCGACTTATAGTGAGCGGTCTCTTTATCCAAAGTGATGGTTTCAAGTGTCTCGTGAGCGTGATAGAGGATAGCTCCGCCGGGGGTCTCATAAACACCTCTGCTCTTCATGCCGACAAGGCGGTTTTCGACGATGTCGAGTAAGCCGATTCCGTTCGCTCCGCCGAGCTTATTGAGTTCCGAAACCAGCTCAGTAGCGGTCATCTCAACGCCGTTGACAGAAGTGGGAACACCCTGCTCAAAATGGAGTTTGACATATGTAGGCTCATCGGGAGCCATCTCGGGTGAGACGCCCATCTCAAGGAATCCGGGCTTGTTGTACTGCGGCTCGTTTGCCGGGTCTTCCAAATCCAAGCCTTCGTGGGAAAGATGCCAGAGGTTCTTGTCCTTTGAATAGTTGGTCTCGCGGCTAATCTTGAGCGGGACATTGTGCGCCTCGGCGTAGTCAATCTCCTCGTCGCGGGACTTTATATCCCACTCTCTCCAGGGAGCGATTATCGGGATGTCGGGGGCGAAAGCCTTGATTGCGACTTCAAATCTGACCTGGTCGTTGCCCTTGCCGGTGCAACCGTGGCAGATGGCGTCCGCGCCCTCCTTGATTGCGATTTCAGCAATTCTGCGAGCTATCGGAGGACGTGCAAAGGCAGTTCCAAGGAGATATTCCTCATACTTAGCCCCAGCCTGGACGCAAGGGAAGACGAATTCAGTGAGAAATTCCTCGGTCAGGTCTTCAATATAAAGCTTAGAAGCACCAGTCTTGAGAGCCTTCTCCTCAAGCCCGTCAAGCTCTGTTCCCTGTCCCACGTTCGCAGATACAGCGATAATCTCGGGATTATTATAGTTTTCCTTGAGCCAGGGGATGATGATGGAAGTGTCGAGTCCTCCGGAATAGGCGAGGACAATTTTTTTGATGTTTGATTTGTTTATACTCATTGTTGATTCCTCCTAAAGGTTTTGGATTCTGCACTTAAAGCCTCTCCCGAAGGGGGAGGGGGACCGCCGGCGAAGCCGGTGGTGGAGGGGTGCGCCAGCGAAGCTGGCGCGGGCCCCCCGCGGCGGCGCCCCGCAAAAAAAGGAGCATGAAGAAAAAAATTGCGCTTGCACTCAAAATTGCGGCGGCGGTGCTGCTGATTGCGGGCGTGGTTCTCTTTGTGCGCTTTAAAATGGGACGAAAGGAGCAAACGGTTGAGGCGCAGACAACTTCGGTTGTGGGTTTGGGGAGCTTTGACGTTGTGATAACGGGCTCGGGAACCGTGCAGCCGATTGATTCGTACACATTTTCACCCCTAATCGAAGAGAAGATTTTGGAGTGCCCGTTTAATAAGGGCGACATGGTGGAGGAAGGCGATTTGCTCTATCGCTTTGAGGACAGCGAGGCGCAGTCGAAAATAAAGGCGGCGCAGAGTGCGCTCAATTCGGCACAGCGCGGCGTTGAAAGCGCGGAAAAAAGCGTTGTGAAAGCCGAGCAGAGAATTGAAGACGCGAAGGAAGACATTGCCGACATTGAGGAGAGAATGAAAAAACTCACGATAACCGCGCCGGTTTCGGGCATGGTGGAGGAGCTTGACGCAAAGGTAGGCGACAGTGTGAGCGGTACGCTTTGCAGAATACTTGACTATAACGACATTTCCGTCACGGTTGCTTTTAACGCGGTGCAGTATGCCGCGCTCGAAAAGGGATATCGGGCAACGGTCGGCATACCGCAGCTGATGACAACGGTCGGAGGCAGCGTGGAAAAGAAATACACCGCGCCGCACGCGGGTGCTAACGGAACGATAATGTATTCCGTAAAGATTGCGATTGACGATGGTGTGAGCCTTGCTGCGGGAACAACCGCTTCGGTGACGGTGCATACACAAAGCGGCGATGTGACCGCGCCGACGGCGGGAACGATTGCCTATTCCGAGCCGCAGAGCGTCACAGTCGAGGAATCGGGCGAGATAACAAAACTCTTGACCGAAGAAGGCGACTATGTTGAAAAAGGCGAGGTAATAGCCTACCTTAAAAGCGAAAGCCTTGAAAATGAGCTTAAAAACGCGCGCGAGGCACTTGAGGACGCAAAGGATAACTTGGAGGACGTGAAAGCTGCGCGCGACAATCAATACGACAGTGTTGAAGCGGCGCGTTCGGAGCTTGAGAGCGTTACCAAGGCGGCGGAGGATTATGTGATAACATCGCCTATCTCAGGCGTCATACTTGAAAAAAACTACAAGACCGGCGATACATACGGCTCGGACAGCGGCGAAAAGACGCTGATGGTTGTGGCGGACATGAGCCAAATGGTCTTTACGATGAACATAGATGAGCTTGACATTGCAAACATTGTACAGGGGCAGAGCGTGAATGTGTATGCCGACGCGCTGCCGGGTGAAATGATGAGCGGCGTTATAACATCGCTTTCAAACGTCGGAAATGCGGAATCCGGTGTGACGGGCTACCC
>JAJQDP010000031.1 GCA_021202155.1 Oscillospiraceae bacterium
CTCATACATGCTCCGTTTGTGGCGACAGTTATGTTGATACCTACACTGCCGCACTTGGTCACACCTATGGCGAGCCTGTTTTCACCTGGGCTGAGGACTACAGCACGGCAGTGGCGGTGTTTACTTGCACAAGTAACGACGACAGGCAGACTGTGGCGGCTACTATTGACAGTGAGACTACTGAGGCTAAGTGCGAAAGCGACGGTGTTGCAGTCTATACTGCAACGGCAGTGTTCAATGGCACTACCTATACCGATAAACAGTCGGTAGTTCTGACGGCTACTGGTCACACTGCAGGTACTCCGACGATTGAGAACGAAGTTGCGGCGACATGCACGACTGATGGTTCTTATGACACTGTGACAAGATGCACGGTGTGCGATGCGATAATTTCAAGAGTGACAACAACAGTTCCCGCCACCGGTCACACCTACGAGGCAGTAGTAACCGCCCCAACTTGCACTGAGACCGGCTACACTACTTACACCTGCTCCGTCTGCGGAGACAGCTATGTAGCAGATGAGACCGCGGCACTCGGTCACAGCTATGTAGCAGTAGTAACCTCTCCAACCTGTACCGAGCAGGGGTACACAACCCATACATGTTCAGTTTGCGGCGACAGTTATGTTGATACCTACACTGCCGCACTGGGTCACACCTACGAATTCCAGTACTTCACCTGGTCAAATGATCTGAGCTCTGCCACCGCGACCTTCAAGTGCAAGACTTGCGGAGATACCCAGGTAATCGACGCGACAATATCCGGAGTCGGCTCTCTCGGAGTTTCCGTGCATACGGCATCAGTCACATTCGAGGGCGAGACTTACAGCGATTCAGTGTCCACCGGCACAAGTCTTTTGAAGACCGCGGCTGACTATACTGCTGTTAATGAAGCGATAGAGAAGGCAAATGCACTGAACGCAAGTGACTACACCAACTTTGAAATCGTAACCGCCGCGATAGACCTGGTCAACTGGAACTTGAGCATAGTGAACCAGGAGACGGTCAACGCCTATGCGGGGAATATTGAGGCGGCAATCGCGAACCTCACTCCACTGGTTGAGGAGACGGTAACCATCACCGAGCCAATAGAGGACTCAACTACCGAAACCGAGCCGGAAGAAGTCGAGGTTACTGAATCTGAACCCGAGACAAATCCGACCACAGGAGTTGTGGTGGCACTTCTGCCGATGGCGATGGCAATGGCGGCAATTGTTGCGGGAAAAAAGCGACTTGGCTGACGCCAAGTCGGCGAGTTTCGGCGAAGCCGAAACTCGCGCGCTCCCGCTGGTCGCGCACCTCTCAGTCGCGCCTGCGGCGCGCCAGCTCTCCTTGAAAAAGGAGAGCCTTTTTCTGCCTCTTTGCAAGCTTCTGGGAGGAGCAACCAAAGCCTCCCCCGAAGGGGGAGGGGGACCATGCGAAGCATGGTGGAGGGGTTTCCGCCCCTACTATTTTCTCATTCCTCATTGAAATCTCCTCCACAATATGCTATACTTATCTTAACAAAATTCAAGGAGGGCAAGTTATGCGTTCAACTGAGGAAATGTTAAGGCTTATTACCGACACGGCGGCGGGAGACGAGAATGTCCGGGCGGCTGTTCTGAGCGGTTCACGGGCGGATATTTCGCGACCCGGGGATGTCTATCAGGATTACGACGTCGCGTTTTTGGTCAAGGATTTATCGCCGTACTTCAACAACCCATGCTATATCGAGAGAATTTTTGGCAAAGTCCTCATTATGCAATTGCCCGACCTTAATGACAATCCTGATTTATCTTTGGAGACCGCGGAGCACTTTACATATCTGACGATTTTTGAGGATGGAGTGCGCCTTGACCTCACTTTTACCGCTGTGATGCCCGACTGGGGCAATGAGCCGATGAAGGTGCTTTTCGACCGCGAGGGGCATCTCTCTGACAACCTTGATAACGAGTGCTACATGGTTCATCAGCCCACGCAGGAGGAATTTTCCGCCTGCTGTAACGAGTTCTGGTGGTGCTTGAATAATGTCGCGAAGGGCTTGAAGAGGGAGGAGATTCCCTATGCCAAAGCGATGTTTGAGGAGACCCTCCGCCCACAGCTCAATAAGATAATTGAGTGGTACATCGGCACCATCTCCGACTTCTCTGTCTCAACCGGCAAGAAGGGGAAGTACTTTAAAAAGTACCTCCCCGACAGCATCTACGGAAAGTATCTCAAAACCTACACCATCGCCGACCCGGGAAGAATCTGGACAAGTGTAATCAACACCTGCAAGCTCTTCTCCGACCTCGCCCAAATCGTTGCCCAGGATTTGGGACTCAACTATAACATCGATGAAGAAGCAGGAGCGAGACTATATATGATGAATGTTAAGGGCGGAATTTATGAATAACGAATAACAAAAACTCCCCACCAATCTCCGGCGGGGAGTCCAATATTATTGCAATAACCAGTTGTAATCCTGACGGCAGTCGACTATGTATTCTACATAAACGGTATCATCCAGAATCTGATAGATAACAACATACCACTTTGGTACATACATCTTGTGATATTTGTCATACTCAACAGAACCATCATCAATATATGGAAACCGTTGCGGCATTTGCCTTAGGGAACGAATTGCATTCATAATGTCTTTTCTCTTTGCATGTGCCGCTTCCTTATTGACTTTTGCAATGAAACGGATATGTCCTTCTAACATGCTTTCTGCTTTTTCTGTAATATTTACAGTGTATGTCTTCTGTCCTGCCATCTTAAGCCTCTTCTATCACCTTTTCGAGCATAGCATCTACTTCCTCAATGGTGTATCCTTTGCTTCCCCGTTTTCTCGCCTCCTCAACTTCTTCAAGTTCCCGGCGGAGTTCAAACATTTTTTTACGGCGATAGGAATCATAGTCCATAACGACTAACTCCTCCTGTCCGTTATTGGTGAGGATAACCGGTTGAGAAGTCTTCCTGCAAATATCTGCGATTTCATTATAGTTCTGGCGGATTTCCGCAGACGAACGAGTAATCATTAATTTCGCCTCCCATGGCATTATAGCATTGAAATTCTAACTGTATTATAACCGATTTCCAAAGGAAAGTCAATAGCGATCCGCTCCGCAAGAGAGCTGTCACGAATTCAGATTTGTTTTTTAAAATTCGCCCTATTGGAGGATTTTATTTTGAAGACTTTTGCATTTCACAAACATTTCAGCAATTTGAGGTTTACAACTTGAGAAAACCGTGCTATAATGGGTACTGTCAAAAAGTACGGGTAGGCGAGCTTACCCGAAAAGAAAGGATAGATTTACTATGAAAACGTCAATCGTTAAGGTTCACGGACGTGAAATTATCGACTCCCGCGGAAATCCTACCGTTGAGGCTGAAGTAACACTTGAAAATGGTATCACCGCTCGTGCGGCTGTTCCTTCCGGAGCTTCCACCGGTGTTCATGAAGCTGTTGAGCTTCGTGACGGCGACAAGAGCCGTTATGAGGGCAAGGGCGTTACCAAGGCTGTTGAACATGTTGACAACGAAATCGCTAAGGCTGTTGTAGGTCTCGACGCTCTTGATCAGGAAGCCGTTGATATGGCTATGATCAAGGCTGACGGAACTCCTAATAAGGGCAACCTCGGCGCAAATGCAATCCTCGCTGTTTCTCTCGCTACCGCAAAGGCTGCCGCAGCTTCCTGCGGAATTCCGCTTTACCGCTATGTCGGTGGCGTTGATGCCAACATTCTCCCTGTTCCTATGATGAACATCCTCAATGGCGGCGCACATGCTTCCAACAACGTCGACTTCCAGGAATTCATGATTATGCCTGTAAGCGCACCGAGCTTCAAGGAATGCCTCCGCAGATGCTCCGAAGTCTTCCATATGCTCAAGACCACTCTTAAGAACAACGGCACTCCTGCCGCTGGCGTAGGCGACGAGGGCGGCTATGCTCCTAACCTCGCTTCCGAAGAGGACGCTATCGAGGCTATCTGCGAAGCTATCAAGGCTTGCGGATATGAGCCCGGCAAGGACTTCTTCATCGCTATTGATGCCGCAAGCTCCGAGTGGTGGGACGACGAGAACAAGTGCTACCATCAGCCCAAGTCCGGCAGAATCTACTCCAGCGAAGAGATGGCTAACTACATGGCAGAGCTCTGCACAAAGTACCCGATCATCTCCCTCGAAGATGGTATGGCTGAGGACGACTGGGAAGGCTGGAAGCTCCTCACCGACAAGATCGGCGACAGAGTTCAGCTCGTCGGCGACGACCTCTTTGTGACCAACTCTGAGAGACTTGCAACCGGTATCGAGAAGGGCGTTGCAAACTCCATCCTCATCAAGGTCAACCAGATTGGCTCCCTCACCGAGACCGCTCAGGCTATCAGAATGGCTAAGAACGCAGGCTACACTTACATTCTCTCTCACCGCTCCGGCGAGACCGAGGACGTAACCATCGCTGATTTGGCAGTTGCTTTCGGCTCCGGACAGATCAAGACCGGTGCTCCGAGCAGAACCGACCGTGTTGCGAAGTACAACCAGCTCTTGAGAATTGAAGAAGAGCTTGGCAACTCCGCTGTATATCCGGGACTCAACGCTTTCCACGTAAAGAGATAATTTCGGATTAAGACGAATTTCAAGGGACTTTCCTTCGGGAGAGTCCCTTTTTTCTTTGAAAACGATTGACAAAACGTGCGAATTGTGATAATATAGTTAGCGGTAACGCCGCTGTGGTGGAATCGGCAGACACAAGGGACTTAAAATCCCTCGCCCTTAAAGCGTACCGGTTCAAGTCCGGTCAGCGGCACCAAACAAAGATAATCCGAACCCATTCCCAATAGGAGATGGGTTCGGATTTTTCTTGTATTTTGATAGATATGAGGAGATGTATTTCCCAAACGGAGCAATCAAACGACCGGAATCTAAGCCGAGAGGACCACACAAGAAAAAATCGAACAAGTAAGAAACAGGCAAGGTAGTTTATGAGGCTACCTTGAGCCTCAATTTGTCAAGGAGCAATTCTGCAAAAAGTTATAAATTTTTAAATAAAGAGCAGTCTCAGGTGCTATGAGACTGCTCTTGTGCTCTCTGATAAATTTTATGCTATTTGTACATCGATCGTGATCGCGTACATCAATTCCCAAATGCCTGTGAAAGGTCGGCAATGATGTCATCGATATGCTCAGTACCGATAGATAGGCGTATTGTATTCGGCTTTATTCCCTGATCCAAAAGCTCCTCCTCGGAAAGCTGAGAGTGAGTCGTGGTTGCCGGATGGATGACAAGGCTCTTTACGTCGGCTACATTAGCCAGAAGCGAGAATATCCTGAGGTTGTCTATGAACTCGTGAGCTTCTTTCTGACCGCCCTTGATCTCGAATGTGAATATTGAGCCGCCTCCGTTCGGGAAATACTTCTCGTACAGAGCGTGGTCAGGATGGTCGGGCAGTGCAGGATGATTTACTTTTTCGACCTTCGGATGATTTACAAGGAAATCGAGAACCTTCTTTGTATTCTCAACGTGGCGGTCAATTCTCAGGGATAAGGTTTCGGTTCCCTGCAAAAGAAGGAAAGCATTGAAAGGCGAAATCGTAGCTCCCGTATCTCTAAGAAGAATCGCTCTTATGTAGGTTACGAATGCCGCAGGACCGACTGCGTCAGCAAAGGAAATTCCGTGATAACTTGGATTTGGCTCAGCTATCGGCGCATACTTCCCGCTTGCCTTCCAATCGAACTTTCCACCATCAACGATAACTCCGCCTAAAGTTGTTCCATGCCCGCCAATGAACTTGGTCGCGGAATGGATTACTATGTCCGCTCCATGTTCAATAGGTCTGAAAAGATAGGGAGTCGCAAATGTGTTGTCGATTGCAACGGGAATACCGTGTCTGTGTGCAATTTCAGAAATGGCATCAACATCGGGAATATCACTGTTCGGATTGCCCAAGGTCTCAAGATAAATTGCCTTTGTATTATCCTGAATAGCGGCTTCAACTTCTTCCAGATTATGAGCATCGACAAAAGTTGTCTCAATCCCGCTTAACTTAAGAGTATGAGCAAGAAGATTGTAGCTACCGCCGTAGATGGTCTTCTGCGCAACAATATGGTCACCCTTCTGAGCGAGCGCCTGAATTGTATATGTGACAGCCGCTGCGCCTGAAGCAAGCGCAAGACCCGCAACTCCGCCCTCTAAAGCGGCGATTCTTGACTCGAAAACATCCTGTGTGGAATTGGTCAGCCTGCCGTAGATGTTGCCGGAATCACGGAGTCCAAAGCGGTCTGCGGCGTGAGCTGAGTTATGAAAGACATAGGAGGTTGTCTGGTAGATGGGAACAGCCCTTGAATCGGTTACGGGATCGGGATTCTCCTGACCGGCGTGGAGCTGGATGGTCTCAAACTTAAAGTTGTTTTCGTAATTGTATTTCATTGTGTATACACTCCTTGATAAAGATAAAATAAGATTATTCCCGGCTTCCGAAACAGAAAGCCAGGCGGTTACTGTGGATTATCAACAACAGCACATACACATTCGACCGAATCTGAAGTTATGTCTTAATAAAACTATGAAATTTGCAGGCATAATAACCTTCCTTTCAATCGAAATAAAATACATACTAAAAAGATATGCATTGTAGGCATTATAACCGATATATTTTCTCTTGTCAATACCTTTTCAAAAAATTTTTAAAAAATTTGAAAAGACGTATTGACAGCGAGACTGACTTATGATATAATCCCTACCATGTTGATAGGTTTTAATTTGGTAAAGCTTATCCGACAATTAAACTCTTAAGGAGGAAAACATTATGACAGTATACAACAGCATAACCGGCCTGGTAGGAGGAACCCCGCTCCTCAGACTCAGTAACCTTTTGAAGGCAGACAACTACTACGCTGATATTCTTGCAAAGCTCGAATATCTGAACCCCGCAGGAAGCGTCAAGGACAGAATTGCCAAGGCGATGATTGACACCGCAGAAGAAAATGGTGATTTGAAAGAAGGCTCGGTAATTATTGAACCTACGAGCGGCAATACGGGAATCGGTCTTGCGGCGATTGCGGCATCCAAAGGCTACAGGATCATTCTTACTATGCCTGAGACAATGAGCGTTGAGAGAAGAAATCTCTTGAAAGCTTACGGCGCAGAACTTGTTCTGACAGAAGGCTCCAAGGGCATGAAGGGTGCTATTGCGAAAGCAAAAGAGCTTGCTGAAACAATTCCAAACAGCTATACTCCCGGTCAGTTTGTGAATCCCGCCAATCCGAAGGCTCACTTTGAGACCACAGGTCCGGAAATCTGGAATGATACTGACGGCAAGGTTGACATCTTCGTTGCGGGTGTTGGAACAGGCGGAACCGTAAGTGGCGTCGGAAAGTATCTCAAGAGCAGGAATCCGGACGTTAAGATAGTCGCAGTTGAACCGGCAGGCTCTCCTGTCTTGTCAACAGGCGTTGCCGGCTCACACAAGCTTCAGGGAATCGGTGCGGGCTTTGTGCCGGACACTCTTGACACAAGTATATATGACGAGATTATTACCATCAAGGATGAAGAAGCATTCGACACAGGCAGGAAGCTTGCAAAAGTAGAAGGACTCTTGGTCGGAATCACATCTGG
This sequence comes from Oscillospiraceae bacterium, assembly GCA_021202155.1. GTDB lineage: Bacteria > Bacillota > Clostridia > Oscillospirales > Ruminococcaceae > Faeciplasma. The sequence goes on from JAJQDP010000031.1 coordinate 7,576, forward strand.
AGCCGCAGTTTATGCCGCTTCTATTCTTGCGAAGCGTCCCGAAAACGAAGGCAAGATAATAGTTGCACTTCTACCAGACACAGGTGACAGGTATTTGTCAACACCGATGTTTGCAGAGCAGAATTAAAGCTTGAGAGAATTCAATCCGGAGGTTTCAAAAGTGTCAAAGAAAGAAAACAAGTTTGAGAGATACGACATTTCGACGCAGGCTGTACATTCGGGAAATGACTACGACGAAGAAACCGGTGCGGTTCGCAGACCGCTACACATGGCGAACAGTTACAAATTACCGGATGACCTCTCGCAGGTCAACTACTCATCAACGGATCTTCTGATGTACTCCAGAAACGGAAACGCTAATCAGCACTGGTTAGAAGAAAAAGTTGCGGCTTTGTACCATGCAGATGATGCCATTGTCCTCGCCAGCGGCGTAGGTGCACTTCATGCGTTGTTCTGGACACTTTTGAAATCGGGGGATAGAGTTGTTTATCCGAAAGTAAGCTATATGGCTGTTTACAGAATGTTTCACGAGCTGTTCAACAGAAAATTTGGCGTGGAGACAGTGATGGCGGACATGACCGACATCGAGGCTGTGAAGAAAGCAATCACTCCCGGCACAAAGCTTGTTCACATCGAAACTCCCGACAATCCCACCGTTGGAGTAACAGACATAGCGGCTGTTGCAAAAATCGCCCACGAAAACGGCGCAGTTCTGTCGGTGGACAACACATTTGCCTCCCCACTGAACCAGAGACCTCTGGAGCTTGGCGCAGATTTCGTGGTAGACTCGCTCACCAAGTTCATCAACGGTCACGGCGATGCCCAAGGCGGTGCAATCATATCCAACGACTTGGAGACAATGGATCGCATCCGCTATGAAGCACAGGTCAATGTCGGTGCGGTTATCAGCCCGTTCAATGCGTGGCAGATTTTCCGAGGATCAGTTACCTTCCCGCTACGCATGGAGCGAATCAATCAGTCTTCGCAAAGGATTGCTGAGTGGCTGGAGCAGAGGGAAAATGTGACGTTTGTCTCTTATCCGGGGCTTCCGAGCAATCCGGGACACGAGCTGGCAAAACGGCAGATGGAAAACGGATTCGGAGGAGTTATCTCCTTCGGCGTTAGTGCAGATGACAAAACGGTAGAACGGTTTTGTGCGAATCTAAAGGTTGTCACCTTTGCCGTCTCTTTAGGACATGATGAAAGCCTCATCTTCCCACAACCAAGTTACGATGAGAGAATCAACTTGTATCCGGAAAAGTTCCGGAACGGCTTTATTCGTTTCAGCGTCGGGCTTGAGTCGCCGGAAGACATCATCGAAGATCTGGATCAGGCGTTAAGGGCTGTCGGATTATAGCAAAAAGCTATAGATTGAATCTATAGCCGAACATCCAAAGATTGTATTGGTAGATAGCGGACAAAATATGCTATAATTATGCCGACGGACGGTCACACGCTTTTGTACAAGGAGAGGATATATTCATGCAGTCATCAATCGTAGGTTATCCGAGAGTAGGAAGCCAGAGAGAACTCAAATTCGCAACAGAAAAGTATTTCCGCAATGAGATGGGGTCAAGTGAACTTTATTCTGTTGCATCCGGGATCAGAAAGTCACAGTGGGCTACGGAGAAAGAATCCGGGCTTGATTATATTCCGTCAAACGATTTCTCGTTTTACGATACCACGCTCGATACGGCGGTTCTTCTGAACATTATTCCCGAAAGATATTCTGAGCTTGGGCTTTCGGAATTGGATACATATTTCGCGATGGCAAGAGGCTATCAGAGCGAAAAGGGCGATGTCAAGGCTCTTGCTATGAAAAAGTGGCTCAACACCAATTACCACTACATGGTTCCCGAAGCGGATGACAACGTCGAGATTAAGCTTGTCGGAACAAAGCCCTTTGATGAGTATCTCGAAGCAAAAGCCGAGGGCGTTGAGACAAAGCCGGTTATAGTCGGTGCATTCACTCTCTTGAAGCTCACGAAATTCACCGGCGAAAAGAATGCAGTGGATTTTGCAGACAGCGTAGCCGAGGCTTATTCGGAGATTTTAAGGAAGCTCTCATCTCTCGGAGCAAAGTGGGTTCAGTTTGATGAGCCTTATCTTGTCCATGATCTGAGCATCGATGATATTGAGCTTTTTAAGGCACTCTATAGCAAAATTCTTTCTGCAAAGGGCTCTGTAAAGGTTCTCCTTGAAACCTATTTCGGCGATATAAGAGATTGCTACAGCGACGTTGTAAAACTTGCTTTTGATGGAATCGGACTTGATTTTGTCGAGGGCAGAGAGACACTTTCACTTGTCAATAAGAATGGATTTCCTAAAGATAAGCTACTCTTTGCGGGTCTTGTCAACGGCAAGAATATCTGGAGAAATAATTATAGCAACACTTTAGCTGTTCTTGATGACTTAGCAAGCGCGGGAATCAACACTGTGATCAGTTCTTCATGTTCTTTGCTACACGTTCCGTATACACTTGATAACGAAACAAAGCTGTCGGAAGATTATAAGAAGCATTTTGCCTTTGCTGAGGAGAAGCTTTCAGAGCTTTCTGAAATCAAGGCATTATTCTCCGAAACCGACAGAAGCATTTCGGAAGCATACAAGAAAAACGAAGCTCTCTTTGAAAAGCGTGAGGGAGCAACAGACGAAAACGTAAGAAAACGTGTATCGGAAATCAAGGAAGCTGACTTTGAAAGACTTCCTGCTTTCTCCGAAAGAGAAAAAATCCAAAAGAAAGAATTCAACCTTCCCAAGTTCCCGACAACAACTATCGGTTCTTTCCCTCAGACTCAGGATGTCAAAGCAAATCGCACTGCATTCAGAAAAGGAAATATAACCGAGGAAGAGTATAAAGAGTTTAACCGCAAGAAAATTGCTGAATGTATCGAGCTTCAGGAAAATATCGGGCTTGACGTTCTGGTTCACGGTGAGTACGAAAGAAACGACATGGTCGAATATTTCGGCGAACAGCTCAAGGGTTTCCTGTTCACGGAGAAGGCTTGGGTGCAGTCGTATGGCACCAGATGCGTAAAACCGCCGATTGTCTGGGGTGATGTTTCAAGAATCAGACCGATTACGGTTGAATGGTCAACATATGCCCAGAGCCTGACCGACAAGCCGCTCAAGGGAATGCTCACAGGTCCGGTTACAATTCTCAACTGGTCGTTCCCTCGTGAGGACATATCCACTAAAGAGAGTACATATCAGATAGCTCTTGCAATAAGGGATGAGGTTCTGGATCTTGAGGCGAGCGGAATCAGAGTTATCCAGATTGACGAAGCCGCCCTGAGGGAAAAGCTTCCCTTGAGAAAGAGCGACTGGTACAGCGAATACCTCGACTGGGCAATTCCCGCTTTCCGTCTGGTTCACAGCGGAGTCAAGCCGGAAACCCAGATTCACACTCATATGTGTTACAGCGAATTCACCGATATAATCACCGCTATTGACGATATGGATGCCGATGTCATCACCTTTGAGGCTTCCCGCTCCGACCTTCAGATCTTGGATTCCCTCAAGGAGTCCGGCTTCAAAACCGAGGTGGGTCCCGGAGTTTATGACATTCACTCGCCGAGAGTTCCTTCTGTTGAGGAAATCAAGTCGGCACTTCACAAAATGCTTTCAAGGGTTGACCCAAGCAAGCTTTGGGTGAACCCCGACTGCGGACTTAAAACAAGAGGCACCGTCGAAACAGAGGCAAGCCTGAGAAACCTCGTCCAGGCGGCAAGAGAGCTTAGAAATGAAAATATCTGAAATATTCAAGACAAAGACGGTCTTCTCCTTTGAAGTCTTCCCACCGAAAACCACGTCATCGGTAAACTCCGTATATGACACCCTTGCAGAACTTCGGGATCTCTCCCCCGACTTCATAAGTGTCACATACGGGGCGGCGGGAGGAAAAAACAATACCGAAACCTTCAGAATCGCATCCGCAATAAAGAAAAACGGCATCGAAAGTGCCGCACACCTCACTTGCCTTGGAATGACAAGGGCTGATATTCTGGAAAAGCTGGATGAGCTGAAACGAATCGGTGTTGAGAATATCTTAGCCTTGCGTGGAGATTTGCCGGCAGACGGTAGCGAGGTTCCTAAGGGCGATTTTGAGTATGCGTCCGACCTGATTTCTTTCATCAAGCAAAACGGCGACTTTGATGTTTCGGGGGCTTGCTATCCCGAAGGTCACATCGAGGCGTCAAGCAAGGCTGAGGACATACTTAATCTCAAGAAAAAAGTTGATGCAGGTGCAGACCATCTCATTTCGCAGCTTTTCTTCGACAACAACTGCTTCTATTCGTTTTTAGAGAGATGCCAGATTGCCGGAATCAACGTCCCGATAGAAGCGGGAATTATGCCTGTCACTAACCGCAAACAGATTGAAAGGATGGTTTCTCTCTGCGGTGCAACGCTTCCGACAAAGTTCCTGAAGATTATGGAACGATACGAGAACAACCCGATTGCTATGCGTGATGCCGGTATTGCCTATGCTGTTGACCAGATTGTAGACCTGATTACGCAGGGAGTAGATGGAATCCATCTTTATGTGATGAATAACTCCTATGTCGGCAGGAGGATATATACTTCCGTAAACAGCCTTATGACTTGCAAATAAGCGCAATCCGTCTGTAACTATATCACCTCGATTACGGAAAATGTGCACACACTCAGTCGGGCGTAAGTCCGGCGAGCGTTGTGCACATTCTCTTTGTTTGCAGTTTGTATTTACTTTTCAACGACTGTAATCGTATTTTTCAGCATTCCCATCCAACAGGAATAGGTATATGTTCCTTCTTCAGTCGGCGTAAACTCTATCACAACCTCACCTGTTGTAAGCTTTACTTGCTGATTGAATGCCGACAGTACAATCTCGTTATTACAGCCGTTCAGATTGCTCTCGTCAACTTCTATCGTCCACACCACAGGGATTCCTGCCGTGACCTGAATGTCATCGTAGCCATTTGAATGAAGCGTTGTGCTGACATACTGAACATCACCGTCAATCGTTGAAACTATTACATCATCTGAGCTTGTGCTTACCGATGCTGTAGTAAATCCAGTGAGTACAAGATTGTTCTGAAGCATAAAAATTCCCATCACAATCAGGAGAACTGAGCCGATCTGCAACATTCTGGTGCGCCAATGTGCCTTAAGCATTCCCGCCGCCATCCCAAAAACAAATACAAGCGGAATGGTTCCGAGGCAGAAAGAAAACATTGACAGCGCACCTGCAATCATGCTTCCGCTTGCAATAGCGTATATCTGCATGGACTGGAGCGGTCCGCACGGCATGAATCCGTTTGCAAGCCCGACGGCGAAGGAGCTGTGTCTGCCAACACGCTGAATCTTCTGAGAAATCTTTGCGGATAGCTTCGGGAAAATTCGGACATGGAATTGAAATCCGCCGAGCATTCTTATCCCCATTACGAGCATAAATACTCCGGCTATGAGCCCAATAATTCCCCGAACCTGCAATGTAATTGCGGCTTTCTCTCCGATAAATCCAAGAACGCCGCCAATTACCGTATAGCTTGTGAGTCTGCCCAAGTTATACAGAACGCTTCGCTTGAGGGGTTTTGTATTGCCTTCGGAGATGCTTTGGGCAAGGTTAAGCCCACCGCACATAGCGATGCAGTGAACGGAGGTGAGAAGCCCTATCAGAAACAGTGCGAAATAGCTCATCTGCTCCTCGCCGATGACAGGAATATTCTGAAACACCTCAAGCCAGCCCATATGCCTCGCTATGACATACAAAGCAAGTATGATTACAAGAATAGCAACAGTGTCTCCAAGCTTCTTACCTGTTTCGCTCACGCCGTAGCCCGTTTCCTCTATTGCGGTTTTTATTTTCGCTTCTGTACACGGAGATGAGTACTCGACGGTCAGTTGCCCCTTTCCACAATCGGCGGATGCGGATGATACTCCCTCGATAGCCGATACTGCGCCCTCGACCCTACATTCACAATTCCGGCAGGTCATTCCCGTGACATGAATAACCGATTTTTTCATATATCAGGCACCTCAGAAGTTCTTCCAGTTTGCAAAGCGATAAGCGTTATCGCTCAGAAATTCTGACGAAATTGTAATTACACTTTCCTCTTCGGAATAATCATCAGAGGTTATCGGGACGGGATTGCATCCACCGCTTACTATGCCTATCTTGTCTGTTGAGAATTTACTTCCGCAATTCTGACAGACGAAATAGTCGCCCTCCTGCACGAAATAAGCATATGGAGAACCGTTGCACACCTGACAGGTATTCATTGCAAGGCGAATTGTGCCGTCAGAAGCGAGAACCGCGAAAACCTCAACAGTTGTTCCTTCAACTGTCGTATCGTAATAACTGGCACTGGTGCTTATATCTTCTATGTGAATCTCGATTCCTGTCTCCGCTATGTCGGATGTACTTTCCTGTGTTTCTACAGACTCTGCTTCGGAAGAGCAACCGACCATAACAAACATCATAGCTACCACGATGACTCCTGTGAAGAATTTTGCTCTTATTTTGCTCATAATTAATGCCTCAACTTTCATTTCGTTAAATCCTTTACAACTTCTCCTGCAAGAATCAGACCGGCTACAGACGGGACAAACGCGACGCTTCCCGGAATATCTCTCCTTACAGTACATTTGCGCTTTGTGTCAGGAGGGCAGATGCAGTGCGTCCGGCAACTGATTTCCATGTCATCAAGCGGGCGGATGCATTCTTCCGTGGAATACACCACTTTCAAAGCTCGTATTCCGCGCTTTCTGCACTCGTACCGCATCACTCTTGCAAGCGGGCAAACCTTAGTGTCATAAATATCTGCCACCTGAAATTTTGTGGGGTCAAGCTTGTTTCCTGCTCCCATACAACTGATGACCGGCACGCCGCACCTTTGCGCTTGCTCAATAATCCCGAGCTTCGCTGTAACGGTATCTACAGCATCTATGACATAGGAATACTGCGAAAAATCAAATTCGCCTGCATTTTCGGGAAGATAAAAGCACTTCCTTACTTCCACTTCTGCATTGGGGTTGATTTCGAGTATCCGTTCCTTCATGGCATCCGCTTTATATTGACCGACTGTTTTTCTGGTTGCAATGATCTGCCTGTTTAAATTGGTAAGGCAAATCCTGTCATCATCAATCAGTACGAAGTGACCGACCCCACTTCTGGCAAGTGCTTCTGCAGCATAACCACCGACGCCTCCGATGCCGAATACGGCAACACGGGATTCCGATAACCGCTCCATTCCGTCTTTTCCAAGCAGAAGCTCTGTTCTTGAAAACTGATTCAACACTATGTATTGTCCTCCTGTCAGATGCACCATTCTTATATTCATCACCTACCATTTAAGTAGGCGAACCACTTTATTATAGCCTACAATGATGCCAATGTCAAGCGGCAGAACTCGCAGATATTGTGCAGGAGTGAAAAATTTTCGCAAAGCCTATTAAACCTATTGACATGGTAGGTTATTGATGATATAATAGTCCGCATTAGCATATTAAAAATTCAGGGTTCAAGTGAGGCATTGTATGGTTTACAAATTTGATTACTACTTTCCTGCCGCATCGCAGGTCAGACGGATTCATCTGTATCTCCCCGATGACTACGATTTCTGTGGCGAAAGATACCCGACGCTCTATATGTTTGATGGTCACAATCTGTTTTTCGATTTTGACGCCACATATGGCAAATCACTTGGGCTGAAGCAGTTTCTGGATCATTGGGGCAAAAAGCTCATTGTAGTAGGGATTGAGTGTTCGAGCGACGATGTGCAAAGGTTGTATGAATATTGTCCGTATCATATATACAGCAAAATTTATGGCGAGGTGTGGGGACGAGGTGACGATACCCTTCGTTGGATTGTTGAAGACCTGAAGCCCTACATAGACAGAACCTATCGGACATACCCGTTTCGGGAATCAACCGCAATCGCCGGCTACAGCAATGGTGGCATGACTGCGCTTTATTCGGTACTGCGTTACAACCGCTTCTTTTCAAAAGCGGCGGTGATCTCGCCCTCTCTGTTACCTGCAATGGAATCCTTTGATAAAGAGATCAGGGAAGACAGCCTGTCTCCGGATACCAAGGTGTTCTTTAGTTGGGGTACCGCAGAAGACACACCTGAGCGGGTGCAGAATATCGCTGACAGCATCTGTTATCTGGAAGCGAAGCTTATGAAAAAACAGGTGCAAACGTATCTTTATTGTCAGCAAGGCGGAGTACACAATGAAGCAAGTTGGGAGATACAGGTTCCCACATGGATGCAATTTTTATGGCTGTAAGGAGTTGAAACACATGAATGTAATTTTTATCTCGCCCAATTTTCCGTCGCATTTCTACAATTTCTGTGACCGCCTGAAAGCTCTCGGGGCAAATGTGTTCGGAATCGGCGATTGTCCATGGAACGACCTCAGCGACAACTGCCACAATTCTTTGACTGACTATTACTATCTGCCCAGTCTGGAGAGATATGATGATGTTTACCGTGCAGTAGCCTTTTACATATCCAAGTATGGTCGGATAGACTATATCGAAAGTCAGAATGAATATTGGTTGGAGCTTGAAGCACGACTGCGTGCTGATTTCAACGTCCGCTCCGGCTATCTGCCGGATAAGCTCGAAGACGTCAAGCTAAAGTCACGGATGAAGGCGGGATATTCAAGAGCCGGCGTCAGAACAGCGAGATATGTTCTGGCAGATTGTGCAGATATATGCCGACAGTTCGTTTCTCAGGTGGGCTATCCTGTAATCGTCAAACCGGACAATGGTGTGGGCGCGGCGAACACGTGGAAGCTCAGTTCCGATGATGAGCTTGAGAGGTTTATCTCCGGCAAGCCTGAACAGCCGTACATTATGGAGGAGTTTGTACCCGGTCATATCGAAACATTTGACGGAATCACCGACAGCAGAGGCAATATCCTGTTCTGTTCAGGTCAGGTCATGGCTGTCACACCGCTGGATATGCTCCTTGGTAACGGAGAAAACGTGAGTTATACTCAAAATGTTCAGCAGACAGATCTGAGTGAGATAGGACCACGGGTAGTTGCCGCTTTTGGGTTACACAACCGATTCTTTCATTTTGAATTTTTCCGTCTGGATGTTGATAAGCCGGGGTTAGGAAACAAGGGAGACATTGTCGGACTCGAAGTGAATATGCGTGCACCGGGCGGATATATTCCGGACAAAATGAACTATGCTTATAATGTAGACGTTTATCAGATATGGGCTGAAAGCCTTATGTTTGATGAAAATCGCTCCTTCCCGGAATACCATTTTCAGTCCTATGTGACTCACTTCGCACAAAGTGACAAGGAAAGCTATGAGCATTCCCGGGACGAAGTATTTGGCAGGTACGGAGAAAAAATACTTTTGGAGAACGCACCGCCATCATCCATCTCCGGCGGCATGGGCAGCCACGTTTATCTTATTCGCGCAGATTCGACAGATGAGATATGGGAACAGGCGGAATTTATACTTTCCCATAAAACCTGAACAGTCATGAAAGGAATGACACCGAAATGCTACACATTGACACACCGGAACTACGCAAGCTATTGCTCTCTGGTAATTTTGGACTGGAGAAAGAAGGTCTGCGGGTGGACGAGAACGGATTCATGGCTCACACGAAGCACCCTTTTCCGGGTAACAAGCATATAGTCAGAGACTTCTGTGAAAATCAGACCGAAATAAACACACCCGTCTGCGTTGGCTATCATGCCGCAGTTGAAAGCCTTAAGGAATACACCCGTGAAATTCACAGAACCCTGGCTTCGCTTGAGACCGGGGAGTATCTCTGGTCATTCTCCAATCCATCGTATATTCGGAATGAAGATGACATACCTGTGGCGCAATTCGGCGGAGTAGAATCCTCCAAAACATCCTATCGTGATTATTTGTCGCATCGATATGGGCGGTATAAGATGGCGTTTTCCGGCATACATGTAAATTACTCTTTTAACGAAGAACTTCTGAGGGCAGATTTTCAGCGCGGTGGATTTGAAAGCTTCACGGAATATAAAAATGATCTTTACCTGATGCTGGCTCGCAGAGTTGTAGCCTATGGCTGGATTCTGGTATCAATAACAGCGGCAAGCCCCCTGCTCGATAGCTCCTATGTGGAAAAGAATGTATTCGATGGCGATGTCTTTCAAGGGCTTGCTTCCGTTCGATGCAGTGAGCTTGGATACTGGAATGCTTTTGTGCCAATTTTCGATTATTCGAATATTTCTGCCTATACAGAAAGCATCCGCAGATATGTTCGTGATGGCTGGCTGATGGCTCCGACGGAGCTGTACTATCCTGTACGCCTGAAACCGGTCGGACTGAACCGACTTGAAACGCTTGAAGCAAACGGCGTTGATCACATTGAGCTTCGTATGTTTGACCTCAATCCTCTGGTTTATGCCGGTGTGGAGGAAAAGGATGTTGCGTTCGCCGAATTACTGCTCGGTTGGCTCGCCTCCACTCCGGATCAGGATCTGTCCGAAAAGGATCAGATACAGGCGGTGCAAAATTTCAAGAATGCGGCGCATTATGACCTGAAAACCGTAAATCTTGTAACGCCTGCGGGTGAATTTTTCTCCATTGCTCATGCCGCACGGAATCTTATAGGCTTTATGAGAGATTTTTACTGCGATTATCCGACCGAAGTACTCGAAATTCTGGATTTTGAGGAAGCAAAATTTATAGATGCCGAGAACCGCTACGCGTGGAAAATCCGTAAAGAATTTTCCGGCGGCTTCGCAAAGAAGGGTCTTGAGCTTGCAAAAAAGCGAAGGGAGGAGTCTTTTTATGTGTGAGCTGTTCGGCGTTAGTGCCGCAACACATATTGATGTGACTGACCTGCTCAGGGAATTCTTCTCGCACAGTGTGCGCCATCCGAACGGTTGGGGACTTGCGACCTTTTATGGAAATTCAACCTCGCTCGAAAAGGAGCCGGTTACTGCGGCAGACAGTGAATACCTCAGGCACAGGTTGTCACACAAAGTCGAAATCCGCGCCATGATAGCACATATCCGAAAAGCGACGGTCGGTACAATGGACTATGAGAACTGCCATCCTTTTGTACTGAGGGATTCAAGCCAACGCTGCTGGACATTTGCACACAACGGAACTATGTTTGACTGCCCGATGCTGGACGGATATTATCATGTGCAGGAGGGCGGAACAGACTCGGAGCGGGTTCTTTATTGCTTTGTGGACAATATAAACAAAGCGATTACTGCCGCCGGACGGGAGCTGACAGAAGCGGAGAGGTTTTCTTTGATAGATAAGCTTGTCTGCCGGGTGACGCCGGGCAACAAAATGAATTTTCTTCTTAGCGACAGCGAGTACATATACGTCCACACAAATTACGCAAATTCGCTTTATTACTTGCATACACAGGGCGGTACGCTGTTTGCTACGGTGCCGTTAGGTCATCACAGCTGGGAGCCGATGCCATTTACAACGCTGTGTGTCTATCAGGATGGGAATCTGGTCTACACCGGCACTTGCCATGGCAACGAATATATTGATAATATTTCGGACACCCGCTATCTGTTTCTGGATTACTCTGCGCTGTGATGAGTTGGTTTTAATTTCAGGTGCCCCATCACATTTCAATCATCGCTCATAGTCCTGCGGTTTTCTCTTTTCCCTGTCCGGCTGATTCCTCTGCTTCTCCATCTCCTTCTCATGACGCATCTTTGCAGTGCGCTCTTTGAACAATTCAGAGTCTTCATCAAGTCTGTCATCAATATGCTTGCTTCATCTCTGTATACCTGCTGCCAGACAAGCGGGTGTAGTCGTGCTGAATGCCGTCGTAGTCGTTGTAGATCTGACTGCAACTCATATAGGCAGATGCCGCACAGGCGGACGACCCTTGTATGAAAGGGAATTTTTATCGGATAACGGTGTGGGTATTGAAAACGCCGTCGGATAGTAGTATAATGGTAATATATTTTAGAGTTATTGGGTTACAATACATAGTGGAGGGTCTGGCAATGAATAACCTGTTTGAACGCACATCTTCAAGCTGGGTGCGATACAGCGAATACGAATGAAAAGAAGCCGAATGTGGTCAAGCAGGGCATAGAATCCATGTGGAACGTCAGCAACGACCGTGTTATGATGGCACTCGCCATGACTATGTCGGACAAGCCGATGGCGGTAAATATGAGCTTCCAGAGGGAATATGCGGAAAGCTATGAGTGGATCAAGCAACAGTTTATCGACATTGCTTTTACCTACCTGACTTCTGTTCTTTTCTATGAGGATTACGATAAGATGTCGCCCGAACAGCGGCTCCTTATGCAACAGGGTATGGAAGGGAAGCCTTTGGCGGAATTGCTTTGACCTACAGGATTGCCTGTTTAGTTTCTGCGTTGTCTCGTTGTGCTTTCCATTCAGTAAATTCTCGTTGCCCTCTTCACTTTCAAAGAAAGCTACAATGTCAGGGTAAACACACCGTGCGATAATTTCTATTTCCCGCTCCGGAATGCAGGAGTTGTTAATCAGTTTCTTGCGTCGGCTCAATAAACGGCAGTCCTTTCTGTTGAAGTTTCAGGAGACTGTTTTTGTTCCCTCACTAACACAGAAAAGCCAGACACCCAGACAAGGTGTTTTGAATTTTTCAAAAATTTTTTCAAAGAAGCAAGAGCCAGATACGCCTATATCAGACAATAAATCCAAATGGATTATTTCCGCTAGGCAAATCTTGATGGGAATTTCGGGTTTCCATGCCCTCGATTTTTGCAAAACCGAAAGGTTTTGAGTTTGGTTCCTATTGGGAATAGTCACAGCGGCGTGTCTTTGACTGCCGGAGATAAACGTTAAAAGCAGAGGAAGCCCCTCTGCTTTTTCTTCGTCTTCACTTCCCGCCCTTATACTTCGCTATACATTTCCGATGCACCTTATCAACCATCTTTGCCACATCGAAATGAATTTGAAAGCAGCATCAAGAGCTTTTTCTAATTCCGCAGTGACTGCCTGAGAGCGCAGACCACCGGTGTTGAAATGCTTCGCAATCTGATTGATGTTGTTTGCAATATTACTAAGTAACAAGTTTGTCTTCTTCATCTCCTTCCGAATGTCGGGAAACTCCGCAACTATCTCGTGAGTGACAGTGAGTCTTCCGCCGAGAAGGCATTTGCACCAACCCCGGCATAGCCGCTGTGACCATTTTAATAGGAACCAAACTCAAAACTTTTCGGTTTTGCAAAAATCGAGGGCATGGGAACCTGAAATTCCCATCAAGAATATCGTTCGGTATTTGCTGATTTTTGAGTAAATGTCCGACACGGAGAATCTTGCTTTTGAAAACTTATCCCCTCACCAACACAGATTTCAGAGTTCTATCGCCAAGTTTCTCGAAAAAATTTTTATTCGGAAATCTGCAATTTATTGCTTTAAAGTGTTGACGTGCAAAGCGAAATGTGTTAGAATACAGTTAGTTCAAATCGAAGGAGGACACGAACATGGAAATAACTTATCATCTTACAGCTTGTCAAGACATCCGTTGCTTCTGTGTTAGTGAAGGGGATTTGATTCTCCAAATTTCAAAATGGGGTGACAAAAATGACCGCCGTAATATATGCGAGGTATTCATCAGACAATCAGCGGGAGGAATCCATCGAGGGACAAATTCGGGAGTGTACAGCGTTTGCAGAAAAGAACGGGATAACAATTCTTCGGCATTACATCGACCGAGCGTTTTCTGCAAAGACTGACAACCGACCTGAGTTTCAGAACATGATTAAGGACAGCGGCAAGAAGCTTTTTGATGCGATTCTTGTGTGGAAGCTTGACCGCTTTGGTCGGAATCGTTACGACAGTGCGAGATATAAAGCGACGTTGAAGAAGAATGGTGTTAAGGTTGTATCCGCTACTGAAAATATATCTGATGGTGCAGAAGGCATCTTGCTTGAATCAATGCTTGAGGGAATGGCAGAGTATTACTCTGCGGATTTGTCCGAGAAAGTAATCCGGGGCATGACCGAGAACGCTCTCAAGTGCAAGTATAATGGCGGTGGTCTCACTCTTGGTTATATGATTGACAATGAGCAGTATTTTCAGCCTGATCCAATAACTGCCCCATTCGTCTTGGAGGCTTTCAAGCTTTATGACGAAGGTTCAACTATGACGGAGATTCGTGACATACTTAATGAGCGAGGTGTTAGAAATACTAAGGGACAGCTGATGACCTTCGGAAGTGTTCAACATTTACTCAGTAACCGTCGGTACATAGGCGAATACCAATACAGGGACATCATAATACCGGATGGTATTCCCGCACTTGTCCCCAAAGACTTGTTTGACAGAGTTCAGCAGAAACTTGCCAAAAACAAGAAAGCACCAGCAAGACACAAGGCGGAGGACGATTATCTTCTCACAACAAAGTTATTCTGCGGCTATTGCGGTGCATACCTCTGCGGAGAAAGCGGAACAAGCAGGACGGGTATGGTTCACCATTACTACAAGTGTTCTTCCGTCAAAAAGAAACGTAAAGGGTGCCACAAGAAACCCGTCAGAAAAATTTGGATTGAGGATTTAGTTGTTGACGCAACTATGAAAATGGTAATGGACAATGCAACGATTAAAGCCATTGTCTCAATGCTAATGGATTTGCAAGACAGGGAGAATGTGAACATTCCCCTCTATGAGCAACAACTTAAAGAAACAGAAACTGCAATTCAAAATATCTTAAACGCTATCCAACAAGGCATTCTGACCAAGTCAACAAAGTCCCGTCTCGAAGAATCAGAGACGGCAAAAGAGAATTTAGAAGTCAAGATAGCCTGCGAAAAGTTAGCGAAGCCGAAGATAAGCAAGGAGTTCATGACATTTTGGCTTCATCGCTTCCGCAAGCTTGACGTCAGTCAGAAGTCTCATCGCAAGATGCTTGTTGACACCTTCGTCAATGCGATTTACCTGTACGACGACAAAATGCTCTTGACTTTCAATTTCAAGGACGGGACAAAGACGATTACGTTTGATGATGTGAATAATGCCCGGAACAAGTATGGGATTGGTTCGGATTTGGATTGGAGAACTGCACCACAGACAGCAACCTTCGGTTGCTGTCTGCTGAAGAAGCACCCTTTCGGGTGCTTCTTCAATTAAATCCGTCCTACGGACTGGAATTACACGGTCTTCGACGTGGAAATCGCTTCGCGATGAAATCCGGCTTCGCCGGGATTAAGGACGGATTTATTTCATCGTTTGCGAAGCAAACGATTTCATTTTGTTGGTATACAAACTAATATAATCCGAACTCATTCCGAATCGGAAACGGGTTCGGATTTTTTCTCTCATCACTTCCTGAACTTTCTCGGGCTACATCCGGTGACCTCCTTGAAGGTTTTCGCAAAGTGGGTGTAGCTGTTGAACCCGACGGAGAAGCAGACATCGGTGGGAGATACGCCTTGCATGAGAAGCTTTTCCGCCAAGATTATTCTTTTTGCGGCGGTGTACTGGCTTATTGTGAGGAGGGTGCTTTCCCGGAATCTTCTTGAAACGTAGTCGCCATTGTGGTGAAGTGCTTCGCCGATGGCGTCGAGGGATATATCCTCGGTAATGTGCTCGTTGATGTAGTTCAGTGTTTTCAGAACGATTTCCGGCATCGCGCTTCCGCTGAGACTTACGATTTCCTCCGTGGCGTGTCGGTTTATCAGCGCCAAAAGCTCGGTGAGGTAAGCTCTCACCATGGCATCAGTGCAAAAGCCTCCGACCTCGATTTCACTTGACAACATATCCGAAATCTTTATGAACCTATTGACCTCACCTTCGCTGAGCCTGTACAGATTGATGCTTGAGCTGTCCGAGTCGAAGCACTTTGACAGCTCTGGGCTTTCATCGCAGAGTCTTTGAAGTGAGGCGTGGTCGATATTTATTACAATCCGCTCGTAGTTGCATTCTCCCATGAGCTGTACGCAGTGAAAGCTATAGGGATTGCACAGAATGAGGTCGCCGCGCTCAAGCTTCTTGCTGACTGCCTCGCCGTGGTAGGTTATCTCTCCGTCAAGGAAAAGGTAAATCTCATACACATCGTGGAAATGAAACCTCAGATTCTGCCGCGTGAGGCTACTGTTCAGATTTCCGATGGCATAAGTGCCCATTTCAGATGAAGATGAATGGATGCATTCTATCGGATTGCTTACGATGATCATTTTCTTGTTCTGCATGGGCTCACTCCTATAGAAATATTTTTATAACCAGATTATATCATAGGACTCTGTTATTATGCAAGCATAAAGTCGGATTTTATGTAGTTACAGTCGATTTATATGTTGAAAATATCTTTTCTAAGGTATATCATTATAGCTACAGGAGCTTGCAAGCATGTTATATTTTCGACTGCCAAAGGAGCATAGCATTTATGAAAAGAAGAATTTTTGCAATAGTTTTAGCTGTTCTTATGATTACAGCACTCGTCGGCTGTGGGGGCTCGTCAAGGGAGATAGTATACCTGACTCTTTCGAGCGAGGATTCGGAGGCGATATTAGCCGCCGCAGGAATAACTCTTCCCGATGCCGCGGATGTCGAGGTCTGCGGAACTACAATCAAGTGGTTTTCGTGGTATGACGATGGCGACGGCATCTACTACCTCAATGCAACTCCCACCGGATACATGATTTGCATGGGAGCTGGAAATCCCGAGGGCGTCGCGCTGTTGGCTTCCTGCGAGAGATTCAAGGTTATAGACCCGACAGTAGTCGACATCGACAAGAAGCAGCTCAAAGAAACTTATCTCTGGACCGACGAGATGCTTGAAATGGTCGACATCTGCAATCAGTTGGTACTCGACAACACCATCATGTACTACACCGGCGACCTCGGCTCAAACCTCAACAGTGCTTATAATCGCTTTGACTGGGGAATCAACCGCTCCGGCGGAGGCTCAACCTGGGCTCAGCTCAAGGAATCATATTCCGACATGCTTGACTTCTACATCGAGGAGCTGAATTACATTGTTGATAACTACATCGAAACCGGGGAATTCGCAGACTGATTGTTGACATGACTCAACGATTATACTATAATTCAACTATACGAAAGGAGCTATGAAAATGCACAAACCACACATTTACGCCTTTGCTGACGAGGCGAGTTCCAAGATTGACGGGCAGATTGCCGCTATGAAGCGAAACGGGCTTGACGGCTTGGAAATCCGCACTGTCGACGGGGTGAATATTTCCGACATCACCCTTGAAAAGGCGAAAGAGGTCAGAAAAAAGCTTGACGATTCGGGGCTTATCGTCTGGTCTTTAGGCTCACCCATTGGCAAAATCGGGCTTGATAAGGCAGAATTTGAAGCGCATCTTGACAAATTCAAGCACACATTGGAGCTCGGCGACATCCTTGGAGCGAAAAATATCCGCATGTTCTCCTTCTACATTCCGAAGGACAAACTAGCCGAGAATTATCGTGGCGAAGTGTTCGACAGAATGGGAAGATTAATTGAGACGGCAAAGGGCAGTGGAATCGCGCTTTGTCACGAGAACGAAAAGGGTATCTATGGCGATATAGCATCCAGATGTCTCGAACTTCACGAGACCTTCCCCGAGCTTAAAGCCGTCTTCGACCCGGCAAACTTCATCCAGTGCGGGCAGGAGACACTTGAAGCGTGGGAAATGCTGAAGCCGTATGTCTACTATCTCCATATAAAAGATGCCCTTGCGAATGGCATGGTGGTTCCGGCAGGAAAGGGAATCGGGCATCTGGGCGAGATTCTCTCGGACTATCTCAGCGTTCCCGGGAAATCTGTCACAGTTGAGCCGCATCTTAAGGTATTCGCGGGATTTGCGAACTTAGAGCAGGGAGACGCTAAGCTTGACGACTACAGCTATCCCACTAACGATGCCGCGTTCGACGCCGCTTGCAATGCTCTCATAGAAATCATAAACTGAGGAGAAACTTATGGATAAGAAGCTTAGACTTGGAATAATCGGAATCGGAAACATGGGAAGCGGTCACGCGAAAAGCGTTGTAGCGGGACAGTGCCCCGACTTTGAACTTGCGGCTGTTGCAGACATTAATCCTGCAAGGCTCGACTGGGCGAAAGAGAATCTTGGCGAGGTTCAGCTATTCGACGATGCCGAAAAGATGCTCGACAGTGGCTGTATTGACGCTTGCATAGTGAGCGTCCCTCACTATGACCACCCGAAATATGCGATTGAGTGCATGAAGCGTGGAATCCACGTCATGGTCGAAAAGCCGGCGGGAGTCTACACGAAGCAGGTCAAAGAAATGAACGCAGAGGCTGACCTTCACCCAAATGTCGTTTTCGGAATGATGTTCAATCAGAGAACAAACTGCATCTACCGGAAGATGCGGGAATTGGTGCAGTCGGGCAGATACGGCAGAATCCGAAGAACCAACTGGATTATCACCAACTGGTATCGTCCGCAAGCTTACTACGATTCGGGCGACTGGCGTGCGACCTGGTCGGGCGAGGGCGGAGGCGTCCTCCTGAACCAGTGCCCGCACCAGTTAGACCTCTGGCAGTGGATTTGTGGGATGCCGGTCTCCGTTCAGGCGCACATGAAATTCGGTCAGTGGCACGACATCGAGGTTGAGGACGACGTCACCGTCTATGCGGAGTATGAAAACGGTGCGACCGGCGTCTTTGTCACGACAACCGGTGACGCAAATGGCACAAACCGCTTTGAGATTCAGATGGATTCAGCGAAGCTTATCGCCGAGCACGGCAAGCTCACCCTGATAGAATTCGACATGCCAGAGCCGGAGTTCTCAAAGACGAACACCAGCCCGTTCGGAAGCATCGGCGGGCATGAAGTCCCGGTCGAAACCGACGGCGAGAACCCTCAGCACGTCGGCGTCCTGAACGCCTGGGGCGGAGCGATTCTCCGCGGCACTCCCTTGGTTGCGGACGGCAGAGAGGGAATAAACGGCTTGACCCTATCGAACGCGATGCACCTCTCAGCATTCACTGACTCAAAGGTGAAAATCCCGTTCGACGACGAGCTCTACTATAACGAGCTCATGAAGCGGGTCAAGACCTCCCGCAGAAAGACAAATGTCCAGTCTGTCTTCGCCGACACCTCCAACACCTACGGCGGAGCAGGCGGAAGTCCCAACCCCGACGACAAGTTCAGCCGGAGATGGAATGTTAATTGGTGAGTAGGAGAAAGCCCGTCGCATTGAATTGCGGCGGGTTTATTCTATGTCAATTTTTATATCGATAAATTTGTTGCAAATAGGTTGACAAAAGCGTTTTACCATGGTATACTATTATCGAGGAGGTGAACGGCATCATGGTTAATCTCAGAAGCGCGATTGAAAATACCGTTCCAATCACTTTGTTTAATCGAGGTCAGGCTGGCAAAATTTTTGAAGATGTCCGCCGCGAAGGTCCGAAGGTTGTCATCAAGAATAACGTCGCAGAGTGCGTCCTTCTCTCGCCAGAGGATTACGTAAAGCTGATTGACGAGCTGGAGGATGCGAAACTTCTCGCCTTAGCTAATGAGCGAATGGCGCACTATGATCCCAGTAAAACAATTCCTGCGGAAGAGGTTTACAAGGAACTTGGAATTACAGATGAGGATCTTGATGATATTGATGTTGAAATTGAGTAAGTACGGCTAAGCCCCACCCGCGTCAGTGCGGGTGGGGCTTACATTTACTTGTAGCTTCCTTTTGCAGGGAGATTTTTCGGACTAACTTTTGCTATTTAGCACGAGTTAGTCCGTTTTTATGTACTCACTTTGATTGACACGGCTGTTTTCGGGTGGTACAATGAAATCAAAATTATTGAAAGGAGCTTTAAAATGAGCAAAAACAAAAGTGTATCTGAACTGTTGGTGGAAGTTGCCGAAGAGAATCAGGTGCGGATGATTCTCGACTTGCTGAACGACTGCAAAGACCTTGACGAGGCGAAGGCGAAAGTGCAAGCCTTGCTTGACAAGGAGGCGGAAGCATGAGAGCTTTAAGATTCTTAAGTGCATATTTTCTCGCAATTGGCACTGTCAAGCTTATAATAGCGTTGGTAATGCTTGCAAAAGACAAAAAGCAAAACTGAGCGGCTTCGGTCGCTCTTTTGCCCGTTTTGATATTGCTTTATTCGCGAATTTGTGCTACAATAAATTCAGAAACATCAAGAAAGAGGCGACAGCATGGAAAAGAAAAGAGACTTAGCGGCTGCAAAATTGAGAAAGAAAGATGAGTTCTACACTCAGCTTTCGGACATCGAAAAAGAGCTCAAGCACTATCGCAAGCATTTTGCGGGCAAGACCGTTCTTTGCAACTGCGACGACCCATTTGAGTCGAACTTCTTCAAATATTTCGTCCTGAACTTCAACAAGCTTGGCTTGAAGAAGCTTATTGCGACCTGCTATGTTGATTCGCCTATCATGGGCAGTCAGCTTCAATACTGCATTGACGGAAGCGGGCAAATGTCTTTCTCTTTCGGAGATGAGCCTCAGGTTACAGATGAACAAAAGAAGCCCTACAAGGCTGTTGTGACGAAGGTCTACGACAAGACCGGCAACGGCGGAGTAGACATGCTTGACATAGCCGAGCTTTTCAAGTCCGGCGACAACGAGCTATCTCTCTTAGAAGGCGACGGCGACTTCCGCTCTGCCGAGTGCATAGAGCTTCTGAAAGAAGCCGACATAGTAGTAACAAACCCACCTTTTTCGCTGTTTCGTCAGTATGTTCTTCAACTTATGGAGTATGATAAGAAGTTTATTATCATTGGTCACCAAAATGCAATTGCATATAAAGAATTCTTCCCTCTTCTGAAAGAGGATAAAGTGTGGATAGGATATGGATTTAATGGAAATGTAGGATTCTTTGAAAGTCCTTACGAGGATACTGCTGTTTCTACACAACACAAAGAGGGAATGATACGTGTTTCAGGTGTAATGTGGTTTACTAATCTCGACATTAAAAAGCGTCATGAAGAATTGGTTCTTGTAAAGAGATACAATGCAGATGACTATCCTATGTATGACAATTATGATGCTATAAATGTAAATACAACGGCAAATATTCCCTGTGACTATGCTGGTACGATGGGAGTGCCGATTACGTTTTTAGATAAGTATAACCCTGATCAATTTGAGATTATAGGGCTTGGAATTACTGAACTTGGAAAGTCGATAGGTGTGGGTGATTACAATAGAGCGTATAAAACACCTGCTTCTCGTGATGGCACTTTGTACTATGTGAAAGATGGCAAGGGCGTCGTTCCATATGCAAGAGTTCTTATCCGCAACAAGCACCCTGAGCAGGCGAAAGGGGTTTGAGGTATGGAAATTAAGGAATTGAAGGTTACGATTGGCGAGGTTTGTGAGGGGTATTTTAATGATGAGGAAGAGGGAGTTGTCGGGTATGATGGGCTCTTGGACATTCGTCCTCGGTATCAGAGGGAGTTTGTCTATAAGGACGAGCAGAGGAACGAAGTAATCAGAACCGTTATGAAGGGCTTGCCGCTGAATGTCATTTATTGGTGCAAGGTCAAGAAAGATGACGGGTCGGACGGGTACGAAGTGCTGGACGGTCAGCAGAGGACTATTTCTGTCTGCGAGTATGTCGACGGGTCGTTCTCGGTGGATGATAAGTATTTCTATAACCTGCCCTCAGACCAGAAAAAGCAGATTCTGGATTACCCACTGTTCGTCTATGTCTGTGACGGCACAGATTCGGAAAAGCTTGATTGGTTCAGAATCATAAATATCGCCGGCGAACAGCTCACCGACCAGGAATTAAGAAACGCAGTTTATGCGGGCTCTTGGGTTTCTGACGCAAAGAGATATTTTTCGAAGACCGGTTGCGCCGCAAATAAGCTGGCAGGAGACTATCTCAAAGGCTCTTCAATCCGTCAGGAATATCTCGAAACGGCTATCCTCTGGGCATCAAGCGCAGAAGGGAAAACCACTCCCGACAACTGCCAGATGCTCTGCCGCGATTGCAACCTCAAAAAGGGAGCGCAGGAGTAACAGGCAGAAAGTCGTTGACAAACAGCATTAGATATGCTATACTGACCTTGATAAGAGACTATCAACTTATCTACCTCGACCGTAAGAGCGATAATCCTCAGAGCATTTTGAACTTGCGGTCTATTTTGCAAAAAGCAGTCCGCCATTACAGCGAACTGCTTTTCTTTTACAAAATATAACTCGTTACGCAATCATACCAATGCACGAACTTATTCCCATTGACGGTAATAGTCTCGTTTTTCGGCAGGAGTTCGCTCCATGGCTTCTTATACTTTCCTATCGCCCAGTTGTCGGCGTTGAAGCGGCGCCAGAGGATGGTTTTGCCTGACTTATCGAGATACTGCTCGCTGGCAACGCCGTCCTGATAGTTCTCGATGTCTAAAACGCAGACAGTATCGTAAACCTTCCCGCCGATGGTGACGGTGTAGCGTCCGACAACGTCCAGGACGTTCTTTGAACCGGTGCAGGTGATGGTGTCGCCGTCGCGGGTGATGATGCCCTTGGGAGCAAGATTTATCTCATTTCCGCAGTTGTCCTCGCCGAAGCCCCAGTTGTCAAGGAACTCGTCGCCGTCAAGGAAGGTATAGAGCTTCCGGACGCCGTCCTCGACGTGGCTCTCCGCTAAGATTCTTGAGTGGGTGTCGGTGAGCTGAGCGACGAAGGTGCGGTGGACGGGGTTATCGCCTGTGGCGTTTGCCTCCATCGGGTCGAGTTCAGTAGCGTGAATCTCGACGCCCTCTATCCCGTGAACTGACGCTTTGCCGGTGACCTCCATCATGACCTCCTCGGTCTTTTTCTTTTCGGGGAAGTCGTACATCGCCCAGCTCAGCTTCTCGCCGAGTCTCGGGACGACGAACCAGCCCATCATCTCCTCCCACTTGACCGGGAACGGCTCAAGCGGGGATTTCTCGATTTTGTAGTCCGGAAGAATTTCCGGCATGATGTTTAACTTGTTACTCATGATACCCTCTTCTTTCTTTGTATTAAGCCGTTCGGGAAACTTTTCTCGTAAACGGCTTTTTGCGTAGTGAAGGCGACTTTTGACCGTGCCGACGGGGATTTTAAGAATCCTGGCGATGTCCGCCTGCGGAAGCTGTTTCAGATAGTAGAGCCGGAGTATCTCGCTGTCGCGGTCTGAGAGCTCTCCCAAAGCCTCCGAAACGTCGCTACTGACCGTGATTCCGTGGATTCCGACCGAAAGCTTCTCCTCGGGGACGCTCTCAATGTCCACAAGCTCAAGCTCGCGTGAGATTTCGCGGTAGCGGTCGCGGCACTTGTTTCTTGCAATTCCAATTATCCACGCCTTGAAGCTGTCACGATTCTCAAGCTTCTCAAAGCCTAAGTATGCCGCAAGGTATACCTCCTGCAAAACGTCCTCCGCATTGGAGTCAGCCGGAATCTTGAACCTTACAAACCGCTCGACGGCATTTCTGTTTTCGCGAAGAAGCCGCTCAAATTCAGCCTGCAATCCAGTCTCCATTCGCCTCACCTCCTTGTGATTTTAAAACCGGTTTCACTTATATAGTCGTGAACTGGGCGAAAAAGGTTCACGTTCACAAAAAATTAAAGCGGCTTCAAACTGAAACCGCTTTCTGGGGTGGATAATCGGACTCGAACCGATGGTCTTCAGAACCACAATCTGACGCGTTAACCAACTACGCTATACCCACCAGATACCGAACGTAGAGATTATATCACAAGTCTCCGAAAAATGCAATAGTTTTTTTCAAAGTTTTTATTGCCCCGCTTTTCTTATAAGAAAAGAGTAATTTAAGTCGCTTTTTCTTGAATAAATCCTGTACCTGTGATATAATGTAACCAGTCTGGGGGAATAATTATGAAGGATGAAAATGACACTCGGCGGGATTTTTCCGTCGGGAAGGTCTCTCAAATCATTACGGCGCAGGCAGTGCCACTGACAATTGCCCAGTTGGTGCAGCTAATGTACAATATTGTCGACCGTATCTATATCGGACATCTGCCGGATATAGGGAGCATGGCTCTTACGGGAGTTGGAATCACTTTCCCGATTACAACGCTTATTTTAGCGTTTGCGAATCTGTTCGGCACCGGCGGTGCGCCGCTCTTTTCGATACAAAGAGGAGCCAAAAACGAGGAGAGAGCCCGGGAAATCATGGGCAACGTTTTCACACTGATTCTCTGCACCTCGGTGGTTGTCATGGTTTTCTGCTATGCTGTCAGTACACCGATGCTGTATCTGTTCGGTGCAAGTGACGATACCATCATCTATGCGGAAAGCTATCTCAGAATTTATCTCTGCGGGGTTATCTTTTCCATGATAGTAACCGGCATGAATGGCTTTATCAGTGCTCTTGGATTTCCGCGGATTGCAATGTGGACGACGGTTATCGGTGCTGTACTGAATCTCATACTTGATCCTATTTTTATTTTCGGATTATCTCTTGGGGTGAGTGGCGCGGCACTTGCAACAGTCATAAGCCAGTGTGTATCAGCTATCTGGGTATTGCATTTTCTGACTTCAAAGAAAACGAGAATATCAACGAACATTTCTTTAAAAATGCGTTATATGAAGCTGAAATTCCGCACAGTCACGAGCGTATTAAGCCTCGGAGTGAGCGGCTTTATGCAACAGGCGACAAACTGCCTCGTCCAGATAGTGTGCAATGTAACGCTTCAGAATTACGGCGGAGATTTGTATGTTGGCGTTATGACAATTATCAATAGTGTGCGCGAGATAGCTTCTCTGCCGGTAACCGGCATAAGTAGCGGAGGACAGCCGGTGCTCGGCTATAACTACGGTGCCGGAAAGAATGACAGGGTCAGACAGGGAATACGCTTCATGGCGGTGGTCGGAGTAGCTTACACGGCTCTGCTATGGCTTGTCATTGAACTGTTTCCTGCTGTGTTCATAAGAATCTTCTCAAACGATGCCGAATCGATAGAAATTGGAGCAAGGGCATTGCGGATTTACTTCATGGGATTCGTGTTCATGAGCCTGCAGTTTGTGGGACAATCAACGTTTGTCGGACTCGGAAAGTCAAAGAGGGCGGTATTCTTCTCGATACTGAGAAAGGTCGTCATCGTAGTACCGCTGACAGTATTTCTCCCGATGGTTATGGGGCTCGGCACCGATGGCGTGTTCCTTGCCGAACCGATTTCAAACCTCGTCGGCGGCTTGGCTTGCTTCTTAACGATGTATTTCACACTTTATAGAAAACTCTGAACAGGACGGTGCATTTGAAATGAAAAAATATCTTCGTGATTTCCTGCTGGCAGTTTTAGCCGGCTTCTCAATCGGATTGGGCGGAACAGTGTTTCTCAGGCTCAAGGACGCATTCACCGGCGGAAACGTCGTCGGCGCACTCTTATTCGCAATCGGGCTCTTTATAATCTGCACCCGCGGCTACAACCTCTTCACCGGGAAAGCCTGCTACATATTCGACAACAAGCCGAAATATCTTATATTCTTAGCTGTCGTCTGGATAGGAAACCTCTGCGGCTGTATGCTGATGGCGGGGCTTGAGAAGCTGACCGGTCTTTGCGGAACGGAATCCGGAATCAACGTCACTGCCCGCGAGATGGTTCAGTCGAAGATGGATTCGTCGCTTCTGTCGCTTTTCGTTCTCGGAATAATCTGTAACGTCTGCATCTTCGTCGCCGTAAACGGCTATGCCAAGTGCCAGCACGAGCTCGGCAAGTATCTCTCGCTCTTCTTAGGTGTGTCGGTATTTATTCTGAGCGGAACCGAGCACAGCATCGCGGACATGTACTATTGGTGCATCTCCGGAGTGATTTTTGAGGATTTCGGGCAGTCGATTCTTCGGCTGTTGGTGGTCTCACTTGGCAACGTGGTCGGCGGAGTCTTCTTCCCGGTTGTGGAGAAGATTTGCCGGAAGTTATCCGAAGAAAAGGCGTAGAGTCGCGAGTTTTTCGGGCAATCCTGAATATAATAGTAGTACTATGATTTGGGAGGGCTTTTTAACGATGCTGAACTTTGTTTTTGGGATGATGGTCGGAGGAACGGCGGCGACACTCGTACTTCTCTTCTTCATGGGAGCGGGCGGGGTTCGACTCTGCAAGAGAGACAGAAGCAGTCCGGATTGAAAGAATATTGCCCGGTATGATGAATTTTTCGACTTTGATGCCTGTTTTTTAAATATTGTGGGGAGGACTGTTTGCGCTCGCCGTCAAATTAATAATTTTGGTTTGCAGGAAAAAGCTTTGTTTGTGCAAATTTCCGAACCGTGTAAAAACCATAAACTGTAGTGTTGACAACCGGTGGATTCTTTGCTATAATAGACATCGTAGAAATGTGGAATTTGGGTGGGTCGTGTTGAGAAGACTCACTGGTGTCGGAGGTACCGACTTTGGAACATGAGAAACTATTTGTTTCCAACATTGTATTTGAAATAGCTTGTGGAAGGGCTGGTAGAAACAATGCAGGCTGATGTATTGGCAGTAAACGCTCCGACAGAGAATGCTGACTCTGCGGAGGGTACATATGAGACGGCTGTGAGCCTCGGCGGGGAAAACTGTCCCGACGATGATGAGCGTGTACTTATCACCCGGGAAGAGGTTGAGTCCTCAAAGAGGGTTTATCAGGTTGTCAAGAGGGTTGAGGATGTTGTGCTTTCACTTTTTGCACTGATTGTCCTCTGTATTCCTATGCTTATTGTGGCTCTTATCATCTGGGTGACAAGCCCTGGTGCGAGTCCGATATTCAAGCAGGAGAGAGTCGGAAAGAGCGGCAAAACGTTCAGACTCTGGAAGTTCCGCTCGATGATTCCCAATGCCGAGAGCAAGCTTGAAGAGCTCAAGGATCAGAACGAGATGGACGGTCCTGTGTTCAAAATCAAGAACGACCCGAGAATCACTCCGGTCGGAAGCTTCATAAGGAAGACCAGTATCGATGAGCTTCCCCAGCTCGTTAATATATTGAGAGGCGACATGAGCATCGTCGGTCCTCGTCCTGCCCTCCCGAAGGAGGTTGAGCAGTACGGTGACTACGAACGCCAGAGACTTCTTGTTCGCCCGGGACTCACTTGCTACTGGCAGACTCAGCGAGATAAGCTTTGAAGATTGGATGCGGCTTGATGCGAAGTATGTGCGCGAGTACAGCTTCAAGGAAGATTGGAAGCTCATCTTCAGAACCTTTGCGGTCATCTTCAATAAAGAAGGAGAATAGAAGACACACGGCGTAAAAAGACCAGTTCCTTACGCCGATTTTGCGTTGTGTAAAGTCAAAGTAAAGCCGTAAGATCGCGAAGCGTGGCGACTGCGAATGCAGTAAAATGGAAAGCCAAGCGATAAAGTTAAGCAAAATGCAGGGATAGAACGTGCGGAAATGAAGAGAGCACTCCGTGTCTTGACACTATATAAAACCTTTTGCACATAACAGGGGTTTGAGGGCACTTGGATGGGTGAGAAAAAGTGGCAGGAGTAGAGAAATAGACCGTGCGTGAGTGCGATAGAAGATTGAAAAAGGGAGGGCAGAGTTGGATGAACAAAGCAGAAGAAGCCTTTCTGACAATTCTAAAAGATATATTGCATCCGACTTCTGAATTATCTGATTTGCCTTCGCAAGATTGGGCTTCTGTATTTGATGTTTCCAAGAAGCAGAACTTATTTCCCCTACTCTATGATGCAGCAGAAAACTATCCGTCATTTGAAAGCTTTGATAGTGCTAATCCGCAGTACTTCTCGACAGCCACAGCTTCAATGACCGTGCAGATGAAGAAGACGGAGAAGTTCATTGAATTGTACCGAGCTTTTCTTTCAGCAGGTTTAGCACCAATAGTAATGAAAGGAATTATCTGCAGAAGCCTATATGGTGAATGTGCGGATTTCCGCCCGTCAGGCGACGAGGATATTCTCATAGAAAAGAAAGATTATGAAAAGGCTGCAGAGGTTTTAACATCCTGCGGTTATCGAAGTAACGAACAGCCAGATAGAGCTCTAAGAGTTGTCCAGGAAGTAACTTTCTATAGTCCGAACATAGATGGAGCACCAATTCTCACTGTTGAACTGCATTTGAATCTTTTCGGATCTGGCTCTACTTCAAAAGACAAGATGAACGATAGGTTCAGAAATGTCTTTCAAAACGAAGAAACTGTGGTTATTCAGGGTGTTTCAATAAGAACTATGACACCCACAGACCATTTCCTGTTTTTAGTATTACACGCATTCAAGCATTTCACCGGTGGTGGTCTCGGAGTGAGAATCATGCTTGATGTCCTGCTTTTTGATGAAAAGTATGGCGACAGAATTGATTGGGAGTATGTAGATAAGGCACTCGACGAGTTGGGAGCAAGCGGCTTTCTTGCGGATTTAATAAGTATTGGAAATGAGTATTTAGGATTCAAACTTGCACAGAAGACTGAACCAGTTTCTCCGTATGAGCTCCTTGATGATATGTTCCGCGCAGGAACATTTGGTAATACGACCGCAACTGACTGCACAGCCGGCAGGATCGTCTCGGACACAATTCAGAAAGACGGCAGAGGTAAAAGTAGATTTACGTCATATATGCGTCTTCTTTTCCCATCGTGGAAAGCATGGATCTCATGGAAACCGTATCTAAGTGATAAGCCGTGGTTGCTTCCGGCGGAATGGGTAAAAAGGATGATTCGATTTCTGCGTGGGGAGACGTCTACAAGCAATCTGAGTGAGATAGATGAGAGCTATGGAAAGGCAGTTGACAGGCTCGCGCTGTTGAAAAAGTATGGGATTGTATAACCCAGTGGAAGGGCAATTGATTGAAGTATGAAGAGTAACAATAAAAGCAAACTTAAGATTGCCATGCTTGGACACAAAACCATGCCCGCAAGAGATTGTTCTCGCGGAGGCGTTGAAGTAGTTGTAGAAGAGTTGTCCACCCGTTTGGTTGAAATGGGTTGTGAAGTGACCTGCTACAATCGGACAGGCTGTGACAATGGTGGTCTGAAAGAATACAAAGGCGTTAAGTTGAAATCTGTCCCGACCATCAAGAAAAAAGGGCTTGCGGCGATGACGAGTAGCTTTTTCGCCACTGTCAGAGCGACATTCGGTGGCTATGACGTGATTCACTTCCACGCTGAAGGTCCTTGCTTTTGGATGTGGATTCCGCATTTGTTTGGTAAAAAGTGCGTTGCCACTATTCATGGACTTGATTTCGCACGCGCAAAGTGGAAATCCGGTTTCGGTGCCAAATACATAAAAGCCGGCGAAAAGATGGCTGTCAAGTACGCCTCAGAGATTATTGTGCTCAGTAAAGGCGTGCAGGATTATTTCAAAGAGACTTACGGTAGAGAAACCATCTTTATTCCGAACGGCGTCAGCAGACATCAGGCAGTAGAAGCTAAAGAGGTAACAGAAAAGTTTGGCTTGGAGAAAGATAGTTATATCCCAATCCGTCGACAAAGTCCTCAGAAATTTTGAGGGCTTTGTTTTTTTTGCAAA
>JAJQDP010000026.1:0-8035 GCA_021202155.1 Oscillospiraceae bacterium
CCTCTGTAGCTCAGTTGGTAGAGCAGGGGACTGAAAATCCCCGTGTCATTGGTTCAATTCCGATCGGAGGCACCAAATATTGCGGATTTAGCTCATCCGGTAGAGCGCCACCTTGCCAAGGTGGAGGTAGCGAGTTCGAGCCTCGTAATCCGCTCCAGCAATTCGCGTTGTGGGGAATCTCACAGCGCGATTTATTTTGTTATATTTTCTTGTGTATAGTCCCGAAATCCCGCCGATTTTAAAAAAATTGTTGCATTTGCTGAAAAATCGTTGTATAATGGCTTTGTATATTTAAAGCATAGGGCACTCTGAACGAAAAATGAAAGGCAGGGAGGAAAATGACAAGTTTCACTTTCGTGATAATAACGCTTGCCCTCATCGTCCCTGTGGTTTTAGTCGTTGCAGGACTGATTCTGGGGCTCGGCTATCTTTTCAGACTGTTTATAAAGGTTGTTCCATCAGGAATTGTCACCGCCCTCGCAATTATTTCGCTCTTAGCGGGGACAATTTGTATGCTCTACATAGTAATAAGCGGCACCGCCGCGATACTACTTGCTTGTGTCTCGATGGCACTTGTTATCTGGGGAGTTTATGCGATTCTGAATAGGACGAAGTAGGGGCGGATATTATCCGCCCGCAACAGACATCGCAGCGACACGACGGGCGGATAATATCCGCCCCTACAGAAAATTTGTAAGGAGCCCAAATGTCCGACTTATCCGAATTCTGGTACACCGAATACACCATGAGCAGAACCCATGGGTATGACTACACGGTGTTCAATCTGTTTGACAAGACGCATATCACATGGTTGGTTGTGTGCCTTGTGTTTACTGTGGGAATTTCTCTTATCTATCGGAAATCCAGTGCGAAAGTGAGAAGAAGACTCGAAATATCGATTTCTATGTTTGTTTTGTTCTTGGAAGTTTCGCGGATGATTGAAGAGGCGGCAACCGGTCAGTGGAGGATAACATCACTTCCGCTTCAGCTTTGCAGTATAAGCGCATTCTTCTGTGCGTGGTATGGAATCCACCCGAACCGGATTGCGGGAAATCTTCTCTACGCTCTTTCGATGCCGGGAGCGGCGTTGGCTCTTATCAGCCCATCCTGGACGATGCTTCCTGTCTTGAGCTTCAATCATCTCAACTCTGCTATTGCACACGTCGTCATTTTCGCCTATCCGATAATGCTGATTGCGGGTGGAAAATTCAAGCCGGAGCTTAAGAAGCTCCCGATAGCTATGGCGTTTTTAGCCGTCATGTGCATCATCGTCACGCCGATAAACGAGGGCTACAACACGAATTTCTTCTTCATCGGCTACGCCTACGGCAATCCAATATCGACCATCTGCGCCGGAATCTTCGGCGAGGACTACTTTGTTGTCGGGTACGCGATTCTGCTCGCCATCGTGGAGGCGGTGCTGTATCTGCCGTTTGAGGCTTTGAGGAGAAAATCAATGCGTAATGCGTAATTCGTAATGCGTAATTAAAGGTCGTCGACCACAAATCAATTACGCATTAAGCATTACGAATTACGAATTTTCCTTCTACAAGCCACAATTTTATATTCACCGTTCAAATTTGTAAAGGAGATTGTTTATGTCCACCTTCTGGTACACCGACAACACCATGACCACCCTTATGGGTGAAGACTATCAGGCTTTCGAGCTTTTTGACGGAACGCACCTGTTCTGGCTCGGGCTGGCAGTCGTTTTCATTTTCACAATCTGCTATGCCTATCGCCACGCTTCCGCCGGAATGAGACGAAGGATGGAGCTCGGGCTCGGAATCGCGGTCGTTACCTGCGAGGTCGCACGGCAGACTTTCGTCATCGTCTCGGGTCAATGGCTTCCGGAGACATTGCCGCTCCACCTTTGCAGTTACAACCTCGTCCTATGCCTGGTCTATGGCATCCATCCAAGCAAGCTTGTCGGAAACATCCTCTACACGCTCTGCATCCCCGGTGCGGCGGCGGCACTCCTGAGCCCGTCATGGATGATGCTCCCCATCTGGAACTTCTCCCACATCGACAGTGAGTTGACGCACATCCTCCTTGTTACATACCCGATTATGCTTGTCGCCGGCGGTTTCCGCCCGGACATAAGATACGTCCCGAAGATAATCGGCGGGCTTCTCTGCCTCTGCGCGGTAATATATCCGCTGAATGTACTTCTTGGGACAAATTTCCTCTTCATCACCGACCCATACGGCAACGCCATCACATGTGTCTGCACATCGATTTTCGGCGCAAAGCTGTTCATCCTTGGCTACATGATTCTGCTGGTCATAATAGTTTTTATTATGCACATGCCGTTTGTTTTGATAAATCTTTATAGGAAGAAGCACGCAATGAGAAATGCGTAACCCGCGCTTCGCGCCCTCTCAGTCGCCTGCGGCGACAGCTCCCCCAAAGGGGGAGCCGAGATTTTTGTGAGGGCAGTAACTTGGCTCTCCCTCTGGGAGAGCTGTCAGCGAAGCTGACTGAGAGGGCGCGCCGCAGGCGCGTTTAATAAAGGAGCACCCACTATGTCCGAATTCTGGTACACCGTCTACACCATGCAGGATACGTATGGCGAGGACTACACGTCGTTCACGCTGTTCAGCGGAACTCACATTTTCTGGCTCGTTCTGTGCGTAGTCATCTGCGCGGCAGTCGCCGTCATCTATCGCCGCTCATCCGCGGGGATGAGAAGAAAGTTCGAGCTTGGCTTGGCGATTCTCATCGCACTTGTCGAAGCCTCCAGGCAGACGGTCATCATCGTGACCGGTCAGTGGAGACCGGAGACCCTGCCGCTTCACCTCTGCAGTGTCAACATCTTCATCAGCCTCTGGTACGGAATTAAGCCTAACAAGCTTGCCGGAAACATCCTCTATGCTCTCTGCCTCCCGGGCGCGGCGGTGGCACTCCTGAGCCCGACATGGTGCGCGCTTCCAATCACCAACTTCTGCCACATCAATTCCGAGATGCTCCACATCCTGTTGGTGTGCTACCCCGTCATGCTCCTTTCTGGAGGATTTAAGCCGGAGATCAGGATGCTCCCGAAGGTCCTGGCAGTACTCGCCGGAATGCTCGTCGTGATATATCCTGTCAACAAGCTCCTCGGTACAAACTTCTTCTTCATCAACGACCCCTATGGCAACGTCATCACCTCCTTCTGCACCAGCATTTTCGGCGAAACCCTCTTTGTCGTCGGCTACATAATTATACTGTGTCTGCTTTTTGTCCTCATGTACACGCCGTTTACGGTGATTGAGGTTAAGAATAAGAAGCACACATGAATTGTAGGGGCGGATATTATCCGCCCGAAAACCATCAGCGACCATAGCGGGCGGATAATATCCGCCCCTACTTGACTTTTACAAAGAAGTGTAGTAAAATAATCTCGGGAAAATGTTCCTAATAATTTCAAAGGAGAAATATGACATGACTAAGAAAGGCTTAAGAATTGCGGCAAGGATTGTCTTCGGACTCCTGGCATTAGCTTCACTCATCGCTTGCATCTACTACATCGTCAAGGGAAACCTGTCCGAGGTGCTTTCCTCGATGACTCTCTGCCTTCTCTCAATCTCGCTCGGGTATATCTATGGCAGAAATGAGCCGGAGCCGGAGGAGGGAATCGTCCCGGCTGACGAAAAGGCAAGCGTCATGAGCCACATGGGCGACACTCATGAAGAGGCGAGCTTGCTCTCATCCATGAAGGGCAACTGGATTTTTGACGGAGAAGCCGGCGGAGAGAGCCTTTCCGGCGGGATTACTGTCACAGACGAAAAGATAGTCCTGACAACTGGCGACAAAAAGCTCGTCGTTTCGGAAATCACTCCTGACTCGTTCAATCTGAAGGAGACCACCGACGGCATCACCAGCATGGAGCTTCACGCTCACAGAAGATAATGGCTAAAAAGAAACGTAAAATTAAATTCTCGAACATTGCCGCATTAGTACTGACTTTTGCGGCAGTTTTGCTACTCGTCTATATCGCCCGCGGACTCGTCCCGACTGGGATAGACAGCGGCGAATCCACAACCTCTTCAACAGCCGAGGCGACCACTGTGACTACAGCAGAATCTACTGTGACAACCACCGATGCAACCACAGTCTCCACGGAAGCCACAACTGAGGCTACAACAGAAGCAGAGCCGCATGAACTCACAACCGAGGAGCGGGCTCTTGAAATTCTCTCGGGAATGTCCCTTGAGGAGCAGGTCTACCAACTGTTTATAGTGCGACCTGAGCAGATTACCGGCTCATCCACGAAGATCACCGAAGCCGGTAGCGACTTTGAGGAGGGGCTATCGAGCTATCCTGTCGGCGGAATCGCGATGTTTGCGGAGAACATAATAGACCGCGAGCAGACCATAGAGATGATTTCCGACATGCAGTCCTACTCAACCCTCGGGTTATTCATCGCCGTCGACGAGGAGGGCGGGACAGTCGCCCGAATCGGGAACAACTCCGCCATGGGCACGACCTCATTCCCCAGCATGAAGACGGTCGGCAATACCGGCGACACCGACGAGGCTTACAACGTCGGCTACACCATCGGT
The DNA here is from genome assembly GCA_021202155.1 of Oscillospiraceae bacterium. Taxonomy (GTDB): domain Bacteria; phylum Bacillota; class Clostridia; order Oscillospirales; family Ruminococcaceae; genus Faeciplasma. The sequence continues at coordinate 4,545 of JAJQDP010000026.1, forward strand.
ACTGAAATTCTGGAGCTCGGCTTCAACCTTGATTTCGCGCCGGTCGCGGACGTCGACTCGAACCCAAATAACACCGTAATCGGGAACAGGGCGTTCTCAACCGACGCCGATATAGCCGCAGAGATGGTCGCGGCGGCAGTTGAGGGCTTCAACGACAGCGGAATACTCTGCACCCTCAAGCACTTCCCCGGTCACGGCGACACCTCCACCGACAGCCACCTTGGCTACACCGAGCTTGATAAGTCCTTGGCAGAGCTCTGGGAGACGGAATTCGTCCCGTTCGCTTCTGGAATAGAGGCGGGAGCAGACCTTGTGATGGTCGGGCATATCTCAGTCCCGCAGGTCACCGGCGACGACACCCCGGCTTCGCTTTCTGCAACTATGATTAATATCCTCCGCGAAGACCTCGGCTTTGACGGCTTGATAATCACCGACTCGATGCAGATGGAAGCCATCACCGACCGCTACACCTCCGCCGAAGCCGCCGTTCTGGCGATCCAGGCAGGAGTAGACATAATTCTCATGCCCGAAAATCTGGAAGAAGCCGCAAACGGAATTATAGAGGCAGTAGAGAACGAGGAAATTTCGGAAGAACGGATTGCAGAAAGCGTGCTGAAGATTTTGGAGGTCAAGATTGAGGCGGGGATAATTTAATTCGGAAATGGTCGACCATCTCCACAACAAAAATTTTCAGAAAGCTAAAAAATTCTATTGACAACCGCATTTTGATGTGATACAATCTCAATGAAGATTGAGCATTTTGTACGATGCTTAACTTTCGTAATTATTGCGGGGGGGTAGTACCTTCGGTACGCCCAAATTTTCAACCTCCGACACTGAAAAATAGTGCTTACGGGGGTCTTTTTTATCTGTATTTTGTCCTCCTTGGCACAACTGAGGAGGATTTATTGTGAAGAAATTTAAGAAGATTCTGACACTTGTCACTGCTTTGGCACTTGTGATGAGTATGCTTGGCACGGTCTCATTTGCTGACAGCACCACCGTTGTTGCAAGAGCGGAAGCCGTTACCTTTAACGGGCATACTTATCAGGTTCTGTATGGCGGAGACATGACATGGGAAGCGATGGAGGCATACTGCGAATCTCTCGGCGGCTATCTTGCCTGCATTACGACAGCCGAGGAGGACGCTTTCCTCTATAGCTATGTTTCGTCAGCTAACTGCGAGGACAGCACTTTGTTTGGCTTCTCCGATGCCGCTAACGAAGGTACATGGGTATGGGTTTCCGGCGAGGAGACCGATTACACAAATTGGGGAAGTTCAGAGCCGAGCGATTACTGGGGCAATGAAAACTACGCGCATTATTACAAAAATTACCCTAACGGAGAGTGGAACGACACCGGTATTGATTCCCAGAGCAACAATTTCCTTATCGAGTGGAACTATGTTGACGACGGCGAGACAAACATCATTCCGGAAATTACCGTTTCACCAGTGCTTAGCGTCAAAGTTACACTTTCATCTTACTCCGGCTACTGTTATTTCTACATGAATTACACGACCTACAACTACTATAGTGGCAGTGCGGTAATCATGGAAACAATTAACGAAGGAGAAACAGTTACTTTCGGTGTCATACCTGATACAGCGTGCACTACCTACAGTCTGAGTGTCACCGATGCAAGCGGAAATGATGTGGGATTAACTTATACGGGGTATGGTACAGTAACAGTATCGACCGGCTGGCATTTTGATGAAAATGGCTTTTTTGTATCTGATGATGTTCAAAAAATAATGTATTTGTATACATTCACTGTGCCTGAGTCAAGTATAGCGATTACTATTGCGAATGGTACTACCGAAGTTCACACCTGGAACGAGGGAGAGGTTGTAACAGAAGCAACTTGTGGCGAGAATGGTGAAAAGTTATACACTTGCTCAGTTTGTGGAGATACCTATACAGAGGTTATTCCGGCTACTGGACAACACACCACAGAAATTCAGAATGCTAAGGACGCAACCTGCACCGAAGACGGCTACACCGGCGATGAAGTTTGCACTGTTTGCGGCGAAACTATAACTACTGGCGAGACGATTCCTGCTACCGGGCACACCACCGAGATTCAGAACGCAAAAGACGCGACCTGCGTCGAAGAAGGTTATACCGGAGATGAGGTTTGTACAGTTTGTGGTGAGACGATAAACGCTGGTGAGACAATTCCTGCTACCGGACAGCACAACTATGTCAACGGCATTTGCACCGTCTGCGGCGCAGATGAATCTCTCTCCATGCACAACTACGGCGAACCCGCTTTCACTTGGTCTTCAGACTACAGTGAATGCACGGTGACTTTCGTGTGTGACGACTGCGGCGACACGCAGACTGTTAATGCCACAATCACCAGCGAAACTACAGGGACATGTGATGAGGATCACGAAATAATTTATACGGCAACGGTAACATTCAATGGAGTCAAGTACACCGATGAACAGTTAGAGACTTTCTTGGCATCGAAACACTCCTTTACTGTCACCGAATACCAACTCTCTTCGGATTACAAAAAAGTCTCCTATCTCGCAATTGTCTGCGATAACTGCGGTCTGGAAAAAACCTATACGGGATTTGCCATGCAGGGACGATCAAACTATGTCGCGCCAACCTGCACCACTGATGGCTCAGGAGAATATGCCTGCTGGATTGACGTCAACAATACAACATACGTAATAGAAATAGATGCAACGATTGAGGCTCTTGGGCACTCCTACTTGATCGAGATCACAAGGGATGCCACCTGCACTGAAACTGGCGTTATAACTTATACCTGCTCAGTTTGCGGAGACTCCTATACAGAGGACATTCCGGCTACCGGACACACCATTGAGGTTCAGAATGCCAAGGATGCTACTTGCACCGAAGATGGCTACACCGGCGATGAGGTTTGCACTGTTTGCAGTGAGACAGTAACTACTGGTCAAGTGATTCCTGCTACCGGACATTCTTATGAAGCAGTAGTAACCGCTCCGACTTGCACAGAGAAGGGTTACACGACCTACACCTGCTCAGTCTGCGGCGACAGCTATGTAGCAGACGAGACAGAAGCACTCGGACATTCTTATGAAGCAGTAGTGACTGCTCCGACCTGCACAGAAAAGGGCTATACGACTTATACCTGCTCCGTCTGTGGTGATACTTATGTAGCAGACGAGACAGAAGCTCTCGGACACTCATATGAAGCAGTAGTGACTGCTCCGACCTGCACAGAAAAGGGCTATACGACTTATACCTGCTCCGTCTGTGGTGATACTTATGTAGCAGACGAGACAGAAGCTCTCGGACACTCATATGAAGCAGTAGTGACTGCTCCGACTTGTACGGAAAAGGGTTATACTACCTACACCTGCTCGGTTTGTGGAGATACTTATGTAGCAGACGAGACGGAAGCTCTCGGACATAGTTATGAGGCAGTAGTGACTGCGCCGACCTGCACAGAAAAGGGCTATACAACCTACACTTGCTCAGTTTGCGGTGATA
>JAJQDP010000026.1:8135-34766 GCA_021202155.1 Oscillospiraceae bacterium
CCGACCTGCACAGAAAAGGGCTATACAACCTACACTTGCTCAGTTTGCGGTGATACTTATGTAGCAGACGAGACAGAAGCCCTCGGACATAGTTATGAGGCAGTAGTGACTGCCCCGACCTGTACAGAAAAGGGTTATACAACCTACACCTGCTCAGTCTGCGGAGATACTTATGTAGCAGACGAGACAGAAGCTCTTGGACATTCATATGTAAGTACCGTAACCGCTCCTACATGCACAGAGCAGGGCTACACTACTCATGTCTGCTCTGTCTGTGGCGATACCTATGTCGATGCATATGTTAACGCCCTCGGTCATTCATATGTCGATACCGTAACCGCACCGACTTGCACCGAGCAGGGCTATACAACTCATGTTTGCTCAGCCTGTGGAGATACTTACGTTGACACCTATACAGCCGCTCTCGGACACAGCTATGAGTTCCAGTACTTCACCTGGGCTAACGATTTGAGTTCCGCTATTGCGACCTTCAAGTGCAAGAACTGTGGCGACATCCTGACAGTTGACGCTACCATCACCGGCGTTGGTGACCTCGGTGTGTCTGCACACATTGCGACGGTTGAGTTTAATGGCGAAGCCTACACCGATACCCAGACCACCGGAACGAGTCTCACGAAGGTCTCTGCAGATTATTCTGCGGTTAACACAGCGATAGCCAAGGCGAATGCCCTTAATGCGAGCAGTTACTCAAACTTTGCAACCGTCACTGCGATAATTGAATCTGTCAACTGGAATATGAGCCTTATCAATCAGGACGCTGTAAACGCCTATGCTGAGGCGATTGAGACAGCAATAGCAAATCTCATTCCTTATGTTGAAGAGACGGTGAACATAACCGAACCGATTGAGGACTCGACAACTGAGACTGAGCCGGAAGAGGAAGTCTCCGAGCCTGAGATAGAATCAAATCCGACCACAGGAATCGCGATTTCTCTTCTCCCTATGGCAGTAGTCGCTCTCGTGGCAGTCTCCTCGAAGAGGAAGTAATGACGCGCTGAAAAAGTGGAAACCCCTCAGGCGGCTACGCCGCCAGCTCCCCTTTCAGGGGAGCCTTTTTTTGCCCCTTCTCAAGACTTTCGGGAGGCTCTCCTTCTTAAGGAGAGCTGGCGCGGCTTTAGCCGCGACTGAGAGGTGCGCCCACGCAGTGGGCGCGTCGCCCGCAGGGCGACACGTGCTCTTGCAGAAGCTCGTATAGAACGACAACAAGCCTCCCTCTGACATGAAGTTGCAAGCGAACTTTCGGAGGAGACCACGCGGAGCGTGGTGGAGGGGTGCGCGACCAACGGGAGCGCGTCCCCCGCCGTGCGACAATTATCCACAATTCCTCTTCTATCCGCTTAAATTGAAAAATTTCATATAATCATATTGACAACTTGAGCCTTGTGTGATACACTTGTGATAGTTGGGAGAAGTCTGTCCCGACTAAATGTGGATATTGTGTGGGGGGGTAACCGTTTTCTTTGCCCAATTTCAACCTCCAACACTACCAGGTGCTTCGGAGGTCTTATAATTCTTCTCTTTAGTGCCTGAAAAGACTGATTTTTAGCCGAAAAAGACTAATTGAGGAGGATTTTTTATGTCAAAATCTTTTGGCAAGCGGCTCTTGGCTATCGTCCTGAGTGTCCTTATGGTAATGACACTCATGCCGACAGGCATGTTTGCGGCTGACAGTGTGGAAGTCACCGCGGACAACTATCAGGAGCTCTTGAGCGTTCCGCTCAGTGTGAATTCCTATATGCAGGATCACGTGAGCTGGAGCTGGAACGGCTGTGGATGGAACTCCACAACCCTTGGCGGAACAGTCTCTGTCGACGGAGACTGGTTCGGAGAAACCTATGACAGTATTCTCACTTCCGACAACACGAGTGAGTGGACTGTCAATCCGAGCTTCTGCCTGAGCATCACCGACGGTGGCTATCTCACCGAAAGTGATAAGGAAGTCGGTTACACCGGCGAAGAGCACACCTACAATTTCACCTATTCCGACATTGTAATTGCCGCTACCGGCTACAACGATGTCACGGTAAGCGGCGCGACTGTTGAAACTGTTTTCCAGTTCATACAGTACAGCGGCTACACAGGTGGCACGAGCTATGATATTGACCTGCTCACACCTATCATGGAGCAGACAGGGCTTACGCTCCAGCAGGTCGCGGAGGAATACATCCCCGCCATCTACAACGTCAAGTTCTCCGCCACCCTGAACTCCTTCGACGGAGTTTCATATAGTGATATTCAGGCGTACTTAGATGAGGGCGACTCCGGCGAGACAACTGCAACTGTACTTGCTACTCAGACCGATTCCGGAACTCTGACTATTCTCAGTGGTGCAGATTTCACTGATGAGGATCTCTATCTCTATATCAACTTTGAGTACACAGGTGATCTCGATAGTGATTACATTTACTACGAGCCCGGTTACCTTTACAGCTATGACTGGGGTGCAGGAATTGTGCCGGTTTCCAGTTACAGCTCATGCGGAGGAACCTTCGTAATTTCGCTCGTTGACCTCGCGGCGGCATTTGAAGCCGCTGGCTACAGCGCGTCTGATGGAGTCATCCTCAATTATTGGGGACAGGATTACTCCTCCTTCACCAGCGCACAGTTGGTGAGCACAGCCTCTGATGCGGGCGATAGCGGCGACACTGGAGTCACATATGATTCTGGCGAGTACGACTTGTCCGACTACAAGCTATCTTACTCCTCCGACATTGCTCTTTCGTCAAGCAACTGGAACTCATATAGCTTCTCCGACACTGCGATTGTTGACGCTATGGCGACTGAGGGTGCTATCCTTGTTGTAACAAGAAGCACTGTTCCGAATGAGGTGAGCTATGACAAGTTCGGATTTGTCGACGCCTATTGGAGCATGGGTAATTGGGTTGCCCTCGGAACGGCTACGTCGAAGACGACCGACACAGAAAGTCCTGTCGATATTGACTGCGTGTTCGACAACGGCACGACGGTTGTTTATGATGCCAACACCATCTATAACGCCCTCGTTGCGGCAGGCTTCTATGGTGAAGACTGCGGACCCGCTCAGTTCATCTCTAACTCCGGTTCTGAGACCTATACCATCACCAATGTTTCCGTTTACATTCCGTCCTCAACCGTCACTCTCCCCTGGGTTGACGAGGCTGTGGCTGAGAATACTCTGACCATTTCCGGCGCGACTTGGTGGTACGGAATAATCTACTGCACTGAGGCGGCAACGAATGAGGCTGGATCTTATGATGCTGGGGTTTCTTCTGACCTGGACGGATTCCTTGCGGCTATTGCTGAGGATGATGCTGTCATCGAGATAACCTCCACCGGAAGCGGCGTCGATCAGATCTTCTTGCAGAAAGCAAGCGATTATTCTGGCACTGATTCCCTTAGCATGACTGTCACTGACAACGGCGACGGCACCTATACTTCAACTCTTTCCGGTGCAGAATTGTCTGCATATGCCGAGGCAGTAGTTGAGGACGGCGACTCGGTCTGGAAGGTCTTAGTCAACAAGACTACCGACACCGACACCGTCATCACATCCGTTCAGGTTGTCGAGGGTGCTGTTGTTGAAGAGCCTGAGGACACCGAGTTTGATCTTTCCTCTTATACTCTCTGGTATTCGGAGGATCTGAGCCTTACTTCAAGCAATTGGAGCACGTATGAATTCACCGATACTTCCTGGGTTGATGCCCTTACTGCTGACGGCGCGATTTTCGTGATAACGAGAGATACCGACACCGTTACCTTCTCAAGCAGCGATGTGTGGGATAAGTTCTTTGTCTATGATTCGAGCTGGGCTAACCAGATCTCTCTCGGAACAAAGACCTCTACAGACTGCACGGTAAACAAGACGTTTGACAACGGCTCTATGATAGTCTACAGCGGCGCGTCAGTTTATAACGCCCTTACTTCAGCCGGCGTTGACCCCGCTATCCTTGTTTGCAATTCAACCGCTGACACATATCACGTCACCAACATCTCCGTCTACATCCCGACTGCTACTATCATAGCGGCAAATCAGGAGACGATTGATAACCTTACTGCACTGCTGCTGAGCTACGACGACGTTGTTTATATCAACCAGTCTGTTGCGGAAGACTTTAACGGCTACTTCTCAGCCGGTTGGTCTGAGGTTTGCGCAAGCTCCTGGGATTGGGACGAGATAGCGAGCATATGGACTACTTCTCTTGGAGAAGAAGCCACAGTCAGTATCGGCTATACCGATTACGTCGCACCTGTTGCAGGAACTACAGACGACCTTGACGGTACTGACGGTAGTATAACTCTTACATACTATTCATTTGTCGGCGATTCCGAAGCAGGTACATATATAGCTTCACAGACCTACACGGTCACTATCGTCATCAAGGCAAGCCAGCTTTACCATGTTGACATTCCCGAGGACACTGAGGGAAGATTCACTGTCACGAGAAGTGCTGAATATGCCTACGAGGGTGACGAGGTTACTATAACCATTGAAACCGCCAGCGGTTACAAGGTTTCCACCTTCAACGTCTGGTATCAGGACGAGAACGGCAACATCTGCCAGCTCGGCACTGCTTATGATCAGGACAATGGCGTATGGATTATAACCATGCCTGCATATGACATCTGGATGGATGTCACCGTCGGAACACTTGATGTAAACTATGTTTACGATTCAGATGCGGTGTTCGGCGTTGACGGCGTCACTTCTGCAAATGAGGGAGAGGAAGTTACCTTCTATGTGTTCGTCAACAGAGGCTACGAGCTTGACGGCGAGATAACTGCTGTTGATGAAAATGGCAATACTGTAACTCTCACAGAAGTTTATTCCGGCTTGGCAATAATGAATTATAAGCCGAGTACAGCTTATGCCTACAGCTTCACAATGCCCGACAGCTCCGTGACCATCACCGCTAACTTCAAGGCGATTGACGGCTTCATCGACGGTGCATTCTATATCACCGATTACGGCGAAATATCCTTTATCGACCAGGTCGACTTCACCGACTCTGATACATATCTCGTAATTTCCTACGACCTGATGTTCGAGTCCGATGAGAACGTCGACAATTACGGCGACTGGAGTCCCGGAGCAGTTTATGCTGTTACTGACAACGGCGAGTGGATTCAGCTTTTCAGCATCCCGAGCTACTATTCGACGGGCGGCACATATGCGATTTCTCTTACCGATATAGCAGCCCTCGCCTCCGACGCCGGCTGTAACATCGACACCTACGGCGTCATCATCAACTGGTGGGTTAATGACAACGAGTATGCAAGCAATGAGACGTTCACGCTCTCAAGCGATTACCATGAAATAGTTCTCATGGACTCCGACGGACAAGTGAACATCTCCTCAAGTGCTTACAAGCAAGGCGACACCGCAACTTTCACCCTTGATTCCTTAGTTGATGCTCCTGTCATCAGCGTAACTGCTGTTGACTCAAGCGGTAACAGTGTTGAAGTAACTGCGACAGACGCCAGCAACTTGGAATACACATTGACCATGCCGGATTCCACGGTCTGGATTACTGTAACATTCGCGACTTCTTACACAAGTATAGTTTATCAGTACGGTCAGTGCTGGGATCTTTCCGAGGGTCTCTTCAACAGTGCGCTTGTAGACCTTGACGACGAGAACCTCTACCTCAGAGTTGAGTATGTCATGACCGGCAACACTGATTCCTATGGAGAGATTCAATATTCCACTGACTTTGAAAGTGCTGTACATCTGACTAAAGTTCCGGTCAACGAAAACGGCATAACCTTCATATCGCTCAAGGCACTTTCCGAGGCGGCAAGCGAGCTCGGCTATGATGGCTACTACCTATTCGGTGTTGATCTGGGATCCTTCGATGTCGACCAGTCGCTGGTATCTATCGTCACCATCGGCGAGTACAAGACCGAAACATCCAAGGTCGGCGAAGTCATCACCATCGGCAACCAGGATTACGAGGTTGTCTGGGACACCACCGAGGTCAACCCGGACGGTGTTGCATATGGCTACCATAATATACTCGGTTGGTCTGCATACGGTATGCATTCCAACTGGTGGTTCACCTTTGAGAGCTTCAAGTCGAGCTTGCTGAATCACCTTGACGACAGCTCACTCATCTATATTGAGGGCAACGAGCAAACCGGAAAGTGGCTCGTCGTGTACAATCCGGACACCTACACTTCCTATGAGATTCCGGTCGGTACATACTACGACACTGACGGAACGTCGGTATACATGAGTATTGACGAAATCGTTTCACAGGCGACAGAGGATGGCTGGGACATTGAAACCTACTTCTCCGCTATTTCTAACGATGCTCAGGAGAACACGGTTATTTCCGCCGTCCGAATCCTCACTCCTCTTACCTATGAGGTAGAATCTGTAATGTGGGCAACTGACTACTCGTCGGTAGCGATCAAGCTGGTCGCTGGAAGCCATACCGTTTATGCCGGTGCTACAGACGTAGTTTCTGCAATCACCGAAGCCACCTGCACAACGGATGGTCAGGTCGTCTACACCGCCACCGTGGCATACAACGGACAGGTATTTGAAGTTTCGACAACAGCAACCATCCCCGCTACCGGACATACCGAGGCAGAAGCAGTCGAGGAGAACAGAGTAGAAGCCACCTGCACTACTGACGGCTCTTACGACTCCGTTGTTTACTGCTCAGACTGCGGCGAAGAGCTCTCAAGAGAAACAATCACCATCCCTGCCACTGGTCACACCGAGGCAGAAGCAGTAGTTGAGAACAGAGTGGAAGCTACTTGCACCGAGGACGGTTCTTACGATTCCGTCGTCTACTGCTCAGTCTGCGGCGAAGAGCTTTCAAGAGAAACAATCACTATTCCTGCTACCGGTCACACCGAGGCAGAAGCAGTAGTTGAGAACAGAGTGGAAGCTACTTGCACTGAGGACGGTTCTTACGATTCCGTCGTTTACTGCTCAGTCTGCGGCGAGGAGCTTTCGAGAGAAACGGTCACTATTCCTGCCACCGGTCACGAGTACGTGGCAGTAGTTACCGACCCGACCTGCACGGAGGGCGGATATACAACCTATACCTGCTCAATCTGTGGCGACAGCTACACGGCTGACGAAACAGAGGCTACCGGTCACAATTATGGCGAGCCGGTATGGACCTGGGACGGCTACACCTCCGCAACTGCAACCTTCACCTGCGGAAATGACTCAACTCATGTTGAGGTAGTAACTGCGGAAATCACTTCCGTTACAACCGCCGCGACCTGCGAGGCGGACGGCGAGACCGTCTACACAGCAACGGTCACCTTTAACGGCGAAACCTATACAACAACCACAACCGAAGTGCTCAGTGCAACCGGTCACGACTGGACAGTAAGCTATGAGTGGAGCGAGGACGGCAAGACCTGCACAGCAACCCGTTCATGCGCTAACGACAGCACTCACAACGTCAGCGAGACAGTTACAACAGTGGGTACAGTAACAGTTCAGCCCACTTGCACTGAAAAGGGTACAACAACCTACACCGCAACCTTCACCTCCGACTGGGCAGAGACCAAGACGATGGATGTCGTTGATGTTGAGGCTCTCGGTCACGAGTGGACAGTAGAGTACACCTGGAGCGAGGACGGCAAGTCCTGCACCGCAACTCATATCTGTGGTCGCGACAGCACTCACAACGAAAGCGAAACAGTCACAACAGTAGGAACAGAAACCGTTGCACCCACATGCACCGAAAAGGGCACGACAACCTACACCGCAACATTCACCAGTACTTGGGCAGAGACCAAGACCATGGATGTCGTCGACATTGATGCTCTTGGACACACCTATGGCGAACCCGAGTTCACATGGAACACCGAGACCTGCAAGGCAACCGCTACATTCAACTGCACTGTTGATGGATGCGACGGTTCGTACACAACAGATGCCGATGTCACAAGCGCAACAACCGATGCCACCTGCACCGTTGACGGCAAGATCGTCTACACGGCGGTAGTTACATTCAACAACACCGAGTACACCGACACCTATGAGGTCACGATCCCCGCAACCGGACATTCAACCGAAATCCAGGGTGCTAAGGACGCTACCTGCACCTCTGACGGCTACACCGGCGACGAGGTCTGCACCATCTGCGGCGAGACAGTAACCTATGGCGAGACGATTCCTGCGGCTCACACCTTCGGCGATGACGGCGTCTGCACCGTCTGCGGAGCTAAGAAGGACGATTCCACCGAGACAGCAGAGCCTACTGTAACGGTTGAGAGCGGCGACGTAATCTTCGCGGAAGTTCTTCCTTCCGGTCTTGTAACCGAGGTTGAAATCAAGCTTTCAGTAGACAGCGGAACAGTAGTTGTTTCGACAGTCACTGAGGACGACAGCAATCCTCACCTTGTTGAGCATATTTCCGACACACTCGGCTTCACCCTCTTCAATGAAGCTCAGGGAGACGACCTTGTCAAGGATACAAACAGCTTCACCATCACAGATGGCAACAGCACAACGCCGAAGAAGGTCACAATCCTCTTCTATGGAGACATCGACTATGACGGAAATTCCGCACCTGTCACAATGACCTTTGCGTCAACCACAGTCCTTTCAAAGAGCGACATCTATGTACTCCATTACACTGGAGTCGGAACAGTCTGGGAGGTAGTAAGCAGTACTTCAAAGGCAAGCGGCAAGACGCTCACCGTTGATTTCGACGCTACAAGCTTCTCGCCTTACGTGGTAGTTTCAGTAGCGAACGTTTCCTCAACGAGCGGCGGCACTACGGTTCTGGATGTACTCCTCAAGGTTTCCGCCGACTACTCGGCAGTCAACGAGGCAATAGCCAAGGCAAGTGCTCTTGACCCGGCTGACTATGTCGACTTCACTGCAGTCACTGAGGCAATCAACGCGGTTGACTGGAGTCTGACAGCTATCAACCAGCAGGCGGTAACCGCTTACGCGGACGCTATCAATGCGGCAATTGACGCTTTGGTTAAGGTCACCAGCATCACCGAGGAGGACGTCAACATTGACGAGCCTGTTGAGGACAGCACAACCGAGACGGAGGACGAGGAAGTAACCACACCGATAGCTACTCCCGTCGACCCGGATGAGTCAAACCCGACCACCGGACTTGCACTCTCACTTCTCCCGATGGCTATAGCCGCCCTTGCGGCAGTCTCCTCGAAGAGAAGATATTCTCAGAAATAATAACGCGCTGAAAAGTGGAAGATAAATAGCAGTAAAACCTCCCCACCGTCATGGTGGGGAGGTTTTTTGGAATCCTTGAACCCGCTGAGGGCGGGCACACCAGCTATGCGGAAACCCCTCCACCATCGCCAAAGGCGACGGTGGAGGGGTGCGCCCACGCAGTGGGCGCGTCGGCGAAATCGGCGTCAGCCGATGTAGCCGACCTACTTGACTTCTCCGTACAAATAGTGTATACTATAATCAGTTAGCATATGCTAACTGTATCACAGAGACATTCCCATGAATAATATGACAATGACAGCCTGATGAGGCTGAATGAGATACGAAAGGTATACACTATGATTAATTACATTTTCGCGGCGTTAATCGCCACCCTTGGGACGTGGTTCGTGACTGCGCTCGGGGCGGCGACGGTGCTGTTTTTCAAAAGGACAAATCAAAAGGCGATGAACCTGATGCTCGGGTTCGCGGCGGGAGTCATGATTGCGGCAAGCTTCTGGTCGCTTCTTGAGCCCGCAATAGAGAAGGCAGAGGAGTACCTCGACACCCCTGCGTGGATAGTAGCGACCTCGGGATTTTTAGCGGGTGCTGTCTTCATGTGGGCTTCCGACAGGATTGTGAGCCATGAGAGACTTCGGTTCTCGTCTTGTTCGGAAGAGGGAAGTGCCACAAACCGGATAATCATGCTCGTACTCTCGATAACTCTCCACAACATCCCCGAGGGCTTGGCTGTCGGAGTTGCGTTCGGAGCACTTGCGGGAGGGAAGAGTAGCGCGGAATCATTGGCAAGCGCGATAATACTGGCAGTCGGAATCGGGCTACAGAACTTCCCGAAGGGTGCGGCAGTGTCGCTTCCGCTTCGACGCGAGGGCTACTCAAGAGGAAAAGCCTTCCTCATTGGTCAGGCTTCGGGGATTGTTGAACCTATAGCCGCCGTCATCGGAGCCGCCGCGGCACTGAAGGTTCAGGTGATTCTCCCGTTTGCCTTGGCATTTGCGGCAGGAGCGATGATTCTGGTCGCCGTCCACGAGCTCATCCCCGAGTGCCAGAAGAACCAGTCGGCTCACCCCTATTTTGCGACGACCGGAATAGTCTCCGGCTTCGCGACAATGATGCTTCTTGACGTTGCTCTTGGATGAAAATAATCCCCCAAAATAGGGCTTTCAGGCATTATTTTTCGCTGAATAGTTGCTTTTTTGGAAGCTCTGAGCTATAATAAATGTGTATGAAATATTGCACGAATCGGCACTTGCCGGAATCCATAAAATATCGGGAGCTATAAAATGGAAAACAACGAGAGTTCTCAACACCATCATCACCATCACCATCATCACCACCATCACCATCATCACAGCAGTCATAGCCAGAGCCGCAGACGTTCAGGTAGCAGGCTCAGGTCAAGGATAAAGTCCCGTTTTGAAAAGATAGAAAACGCAATCCGCCACCCCTCAAAAAAGAACAAGAGGAGAATGGCGGCGGGCTCCATCGTCCTGGCGGCATTTCTTATCATCATGATTGCGGTTGTATATCAGCAAACCGCCCAGCAGGAGAAGTATCTTCAGACTGTTTCCGAGCAGGAGGAAGCCGACAGAATCCAAAAGGCTGAAGACGAGGCTGCCGCCCTCAGGGAGCTTCTTGCCGGTTACAGCGTCTATGAACAGCTTGCCGAGGGCTACGACGTCAATATCCTCATCGTTGGAGACTCGATAGGAGCGGCGTCGGGCGCAAGTGATTCCGACCACAGATGGACGATTCTCCTGGGAGAGTATATCCAGAAAACCTACGGCGTGACGGTCACCCTCACGAATATCTCGATGGGCGGAAACACGAGCTTTGCGGGCTACGTCAGCACAATGACCCTTGACGACGGAATTGACTATGACCTCGCCATCATTTGCTATGGTCAGAACGACGACGAGACCGACTTCTCCCTCTATTACGAGTCTATCATCACTGCAATCAGGGATAAGTACGAGGGATGCTCCATCATTTCCATTTTGGAGTCCTCCCAGCAGGGTTACACCGAGAAGATGCTTGCGATTGAAGAGCTCTGCGAGCACTACTCTATCCCGGTTGCCGACACCATAAACGCGACCCTTGAGTACTACAATTTCTACACCGACGATGGAATCCATCCGAACGACTCCGGTCAGGCTATCTACGCCGAAACCATCGAGAAGATTGTCGACAAGAACGTCACCGCAAGGACTCCTCTTCCCGACTACAATATCGCCCCGCTCAACGAGGGCGTCAAGGTCTTTGCGAACTGCGACTACATCAGCGCGGACGAGTTCACGATGGTCGACGAGACGACCTACACAGTGAACGTCTCCGCCTCCGGAATCCTTGGAATCGACTATAGCTACCTCAGCGGCAAAAACGTCACCGAGCTCTATGTCGACGGCGAGCTTATCGTCGCTCCAACCGTCATGTTCGCCTATGACTACTCCCAGCGGCACATCCTGATAGTGAGTAACGACTGCACCGCTGAGAGCGAGATAAAGATAGTCTTTGACAAAGCGTCGCAAGCGGAAGGCTTCTATGGCATCTGCTTCTGCTATGAATAGAGATAAGAACACCCCGCCATACCAGGCGGGGTGTTCTTTAGATTGTCCAAGCCGATTGGACAATTTCAGTCTCTCACACTCTACATGCAAGAAGCCTTTTTTGGTTAAAGCTATCATTTCTCCATCGTATAAATCGTTCCGCCATTCTTTATGGGTGTTTCCGCCACCTTTTTCATGCCGCAGGAGGTGTACTTTTTCACTTTCAGCTCTGTGTCAGTGTCCAGAACGCAGGGAATATTTCGTTCATTGGCGATGCGAAACGGTTCTTCCAGTAGCACATGAAGAAATCCCTGCCCCTGAAATTCCCGTCGGACAGCGACCATTGAAACAACCACATAGTCCGGCTCTTTCTGGTAGATTTTCTCATACGGATTGCTCATCAACGGAATCAGCTTTTTCAGCGAACTGAGTGAAAGCTCCCGCAGAAACCGCCACGACATATGAAGGGATTCCCGCACCATCTTCATGCCCCATTTCTTCGCCTCATCCTTTCTCCAATAAGCAAGATAGCCCTCCTGACGTTCGGAAGTCGCATAGAGGACGCCGAGGCGATAGTAGCACTCGGTCATGATTTCTAAGACAGTTATCGCATCTTCACGGTCAAGGCGGGTAAAAGCACCCTCGCCCTCATCATAAAACGCCTCGCCAATCTGTCTGCCGATAGCTCTTATTTCCTCGTCATTGAGATTTGTAAGTCGAATCACGTGGTTACTCCTTTTTGTCTATTTTTCCGCCACAAAACAAATCCAATGCTTTTTCTGACTCCTGTTGACGGTGACACTGCGGAAGCCAGCTTGTTTCAAGGAAGCAACTATTTCGTCTTCCTTAAAAATCTTCATTCCCTGAATCATCTGCTCCCACTTTACATCCGCAGGATTGTCGCCGTCACTTTCGTTGCAGATGAAGAATTTGCCGTTCGGCTTCAGAACCCGTCTGACTTCGCTGAACGCCGGCGTGAGGTCTCCCCAGAAGTAGATTGTTTCAAATGCGGTCGCAAGGTCAAATTTGCCATCAGGAAGCGAGAGCTTTCTCACGTCCTCATGAAGAATCTCGCAACGTCCTGAACGGATAGCTTCCCGGTTGACCTTCTTGCTTTTCTCAACGCTGATTTCGGAGTAATCGACACCTGTGACTCTCCCATTAGGACAGCGTTTCAGGAAAGTAGCGACATTAGCACCGCCACCGCAACCAATATCAAGAATATCAAGATTGCTTTTCAGTGACAAATGGGACAACCCCCATTTTGCAAGTGCGGCATGACCGCCGATGTTCATGGTTGTCACCATGATTTTCCCACCAAAGCCCTCCGGCTTGCAGGTGTTTTGAAAGAAACTCATTTTAGTTCCTCCTTAGTGTTTTATAGCAGGCTGATCACCACTCCATCAATAATCGCAATCTCTAAAAACATGAGAATCCCCTTGAGGAAAGACACAAAGTGCTTTTTCGTGTCACGGTAGAGCTCCGTCAGATTTTCTGTGCCAGTGAACCGGACTCTTTTCGTATGCCTCCACCAGAGGAGGTCGACGACGAAAAAGTCAAAGGCGTTGACGAGCTCGCCGAGCAGCAGTAGCCGGAGAAAGCTTCCCACGAAGCCGTCCGTGTTCAAAAACAGTCCGCAGACGAATAGCAGGACGCCGAAAAGAAGCGTGTTCGAGATGAAGGTCGCCGCCGGTGAGGAGGCTTTTATTTTGTCCTGGAGCTCTGGATTACTTTTGACAATCGCTTGCACTTCGTCCGGGTAGCTCCTGAGTGAGCGGACATTCTTTTCGTCACTGCCGGTGCCCAGATAGCAGAGCAGGAACATGAGCCCGCAGAGGATGATAAGTTCGATTAAAAGTATCATGATTCAGCCCTCTTTTCCTATCGCTTTTACCAAATCCATGTCATAATCAAAGCAATAAGCAGTCCTCCCACAGCGAATACCGGAATCTCGGGGAACATAGCCTTCACATGAAACCATTTCTGATGATATTCCCTGTCCATATGCTCTGTCCCCGGCAGGCGCACCCGTCTGATATTAGGAAACAGCACCCAGTCGAGAAAGCAGGTGTCAAACAGCGCAAGCACGATCATGTAGCCGTACACCAGGAGAAGTCCTTCCGTAAAGGTTTCCGCTCCCGCCTGATGCGCCATCCACGCAAACAGGAACAGAAATGCGATGATAGCGATGACTTTCCGGCGGATAATCGCCGATGAAGGAAACGGGATTAATCAGTAACATCCCGAAAACAAACACGCCGAATACGGCACACATTATTACACATTCAATGACATAGATGGAAATGCTCATCTGTTATACACCCCTTTCCGGCAGGTGAAACAAGCTATGGATTTCACGGTACTAAGCTCCACCGCCTCATACTGTCGCTCCAGCCGCTGTTTCAGACTGTCCGCTGTTTCATAAGGCGGAGTGAAGAACCCCTTTGGCTCATATAGATGCCGGATGAACCAATCTGTCCGGGCAGTTTCCTCGGCAACATAAAAACAACCGCAGAAACAACCGCCGGGTTTTAAGACCCGAAACACTTCCCGGTAGGCCGCTTCTTTATCGGGAAAAGCATGAAATCCATTGAGGGAAAGCACAATGTCGAAAGAACTGTCCTTGAAGGGCAAATTTCCTACATCCCCCTGTTGAAAGCGGACATGGGTCAGTCTGTCCCGTTTCGCCCTTTTTTGTGCACGGGACATCATGTCCTCAGAATAGTCAAGACAGGTGATGCTTGCATTCGGCAGCCTTTGATAGACCGGCATGGTCAGTACTCCGGTGCCCACAGGCACCTCCAACAGCGAGCCGGAGAAATCCTCCGGAACGCCGGAAAGCGCACGGGACAGATACTCACCGCATTCTTCCTGTCCCATGTCCCATACTAATTTACACACGGCTTTGCCCAGCAGGGTAGAACAGGTGATCATGCCATCATAAATAGTTGCTTCTTTGCCCAATGCGTGATATGCGGATTTGATTTCTTCGTGTCTGTTCATGTCAATCGCTCCCTTGTTTTAATTTCTTATACCCACAATCGCAGTAGGGACCGCCATATGCAAGCGTGTATTCCCTTACAAAGTCAGAAACGCCACTCGCCTCGCTCATCGTGTAATCAAGCCGGCACATGGCGGGGACGAGGTCATAAAGCCCTAATTCCTGCATCAGAGTGCAGATGCCGCACTTGGTGAACCGTGCTTCGTAGCCACTGCCGTCGCTATAGGGATAGAGCTCCATGTTCCACGAATAGGGGTTTCTGTCGGCGGCGCGGAGCTTTTCTGTGGCTCTGAGTGAAGAGATGTCTTTTTCGGTGAACTTGTTTTTGCCGCTCATTCGGCAGAACCAGTTCATAGGTGGGGTCATCATGGAATCTTTATAGTATTCCGTCAGTCGTCCGACTTCGGGACGCTCGGGCATATTCAGGACGAATGCGCAGAGCAGGGCACAGTTGACGATATTCATCTTGAACCTGTCCGCCTTCTCAAACTCCGGCACTCTTGCAATAATCTCTTTGTAACGGGACTTTGCCTTTTTCCTGACTGTTTTCGCTGTGTTTTCGTTAAGACCGAAGTGAGTACTGAGATTTCTCTCAAAAGACTTCCCGAACAAGACCCACATTCCTAATGGCATACCAAAATATTTCATGTCCCATCTCTCCTTTTAGTTTATATGTAAACAAAATGCATAGATAACTCCCATCAGAGGAGGCCACACGATAGCACCGATTATCTTTTTCACCCAGTCCTTTTTAGAAATATATGGCTTTAATTGTTCCGTTCCGGGTATATCCCATGTTGTTGTGAATCCTACCCAGTAATAATCCATAAATACTTTGTCAAACACACTGCCTATGTAGCATACCGCTGTAATCTGCCAAAATATCTCCGCAAAACTTCTTGCTCCATTTATAAAAAATACGGCTGCTGGAATAATTGTAAGCAAGGGAAGAAAAATCGCTGACATACAGATGATTGATTTTCTCTTTAGTTCCTTCTTCGTAGTAAGTCCATGATTTATTACCCAATCCTGAATCCGTTTCTCATAAAAAATAGCGAATTTTTCCGGTCCATTTGATACTCCGACTGCACATGGGAAGAAAAATATAAAACATACCGCTAACCCTTCGACGATAATTTCCAAAGCCAATTTGATTGTTAAAATCATACCTTCAGTCTCCTCGTTTTTGATTTTTTCTGAGGCTACCCCACACTGGTGTGGGGTAGCCTGCCTTTTTGCGGAACATTTTGTGTTCAGCTCGGACTCAAAAGTCTGTTATTGACACCCGTGGTATCCATTCATGGACTTCTTTAATTTAGCGTAATTTTTTTGATAGTATTCATGCATAGCTATGTAATCCTCCTCACAATTTATTCTATTTACACTTTACACTCCATGAATATCATGAAAACAGCACTCCGCAACCCAGTGCCAGCCCGGCACAGACGGGAATATAGGTTATGAAATGCATGATGTGTTCTTTCTTGTTGTACCCGAAGAAGTGGCTTCTGTCGACGCTTTTAAGCTCTGGATAGAAGTGGATGAAGAAGTTCGAGCGGCAGAGCAGATACCAGTCAAAGAAGAGTATATCGTAAATCTCCATCAGATAGAGCATTGTAATAAATCGTGCGAAGAATTTAAGAGCACCGAACTGATTTCTTGCACCGTCCCATATGCCCAAAGCAAACGCGCCGATAAACAGAAGTACAGCGAATACGACAATCGCCCACCCGATGACATGCGCACCGCGAAATCGCTCTTTTTTGTCCGGAATAACGGCTAAGTTCTCTTTCGGGGCGGAGGAGAAAAACCGTTTGTCCTGAATAAAGCCGACTGCGCCGTAGAGCAGAAGAAAGTAGGCGAGCATGAGCATAAGGGTGGAAACGATTGTTATAAGCATTCCAGTCATTTTCTCCCGACCAGCATCCGTGAATTTCCAAGCATCATCATATTGGCACGGCTTTCCGAGCCGAAGACGAGCTCCGACATGTTGACAAGTCTGACTTCCTGATAGCCCATGTCACGAAGCTTCTGGGCGAACGCTTCCATATCGCCGTACATTTTCGGCTTCATGCAGTCGTTTATGGCGAATACGCCGCCCTTTTTCAGGACACGCAGGGTTTCCATAATCAGTTCATGAACATCTGAACCCATGATGTTGTGATAGACATAGTTGCTGATGACGGCATCGAAGGTCTCGTCCGCAAAGTCGAGCTTGTTGGCGTCGCCTTTCTGGAAGGTGCACTGCGAGGCAACGCCCTCAGAAGCGGCATTTTTCTCACAAAGAGCCTTGCTGTAGTCCCACATCGCACCCCAGTAATCAATTTCGACTACTTTTGTCTGAGACCAGGTGAGTGCCGCACGAATGCTTAGCGGACCGGAACCGCAACCGACTTCAAGAAGAGTGCCGTTTCCGTCGTAGTCCAAGAGCGAGAGCATGGTTTCGTGTCCTTTTTCCATCATTCCGCCACCGCCAAAAGCGTATTGTCTGCGTATCCATTCCATCCAGCCGATAAAGGCAATCAGTGCGATCAGGGCAATAGTAAATACGACGCCGAGCGCGGTGATGTGGAAAACTGCGAACGACAGAACGGCAAGAATCAATGCCACAAGAGCGAATCCGCCCATCATGTAGAATACGGGATGGGACATCCACGTCCCGTAATTTTCTCCGTGAGTACCGAGCCGGATAGAAGACTGTGAGACTGCTTTTTGATTAGTCATAAAAAATACCTCCATAGTAAAGTCGGATAGTTTAAGCTTACTATAGTTAGCTTAAACTAACACTGCTACAGACAGTATAGCACATGTTTGCTGAGATTGCAAGAGGATTAGGGAATTATGGGTAAAAAAATGCCGGCAGAGCCACCCACTCTGCCGGTTTCCTTATAATCTTAATTCTTACTGAATTCCTTGAGCTTAAGCCCTTCATTCTTCTCAAGTGCCCAGCGGATGTTCCATTCGCTGGTGAAGAGAAGAAGCGGGTTTCCGTGGAAGTCCTCGACGATTCGGGTGTCGGAGCTTAAGTTCAGCTTTTTCGGGTCGACAGCTCCGTCGTCCATGTCAATCCAGCGGATGTACTGGTAGGGGAGCGATTCGCTGATGAGTTCTACTCCGTATTCCGTCCTCATTCTGTGCTCGAAAACGTCGAACTGTAGCATTCCTACGACGCCGACGATGACCTCCTCCATTCCGGTGTCAGGTTCGCGGAAAATCTGAACTGCACCTTCCTGCGCTATCTGTGTCGCGCCCTTGACGAACTGCTTGCGCTTCATCGTGTCCTTGTGGCGGATTCTTGCGAAGTGCTCCGGCGCGAATGTCGGGATTCCATCAAATCTCAGTTCATGCCCGGGCGAGCAGACAGTGTCGCCGATTGAGAAGATTCCCGGGTCGAAAACTCCGATGATGTCGCCGGCGTATGCCTCGTCGATAATCTCGCGCTCCTGAGCCATCATCTGCTGTGGCTGGGAGAGACGCATCTTCTTCATTCCGCCCTGAACGTGGCATACCTCCATATCGCGCGTGAATTTGCCGGAGCAGATTCTCATAAACGTCAGCCTGTCGCGGTGAGCCTTGTTCATGTTCGCCTGAATCTTGAAGACGAACGCCGAGAAGTAGTCGTCGGTCGGATTGACCACTCCCTTGTCGCTGTTTCGGGGGAGCGGCGGGCTGGTCATCTTCAGGAATCCCTCCAAAAACGGCTCAACGCCAAAGTTATTGAGAGCAGAGCCGAAGAATACGGGCGAGAGCTCGCCTCTTGCCACTCTCCCGGCGTCATATTCATCACTCGCACCATCCAAAAGCTCGATGTCTTCCATAAGCTGGTTGTAGTTAATCTCGCCGATAACGGATTTTAAGTCAGGGTCGTCGATGTCAAGCTCACGGGACTCAACCTCGTGCTGACCGCCGTTTGCGGAGTAGGTGATGACCTTCTTGCGCTCGCGGTCGTAGATTCCCTTGAAATCGACGCCGCTTCCTATTGCCCAGTTCATCGGGCATGTCGAGATGCCGAGCTCCTCCTCAATCTGCGTCAGCAGGTCGAAGGAGTTTTTCGCGTCTCTGTCTAACTTATTTATAAAAGTGAAAATCGGGATGTGTCGCATGACGCAGACCTTGAAGAGCTTTCTTGTCTGGTTCTCAACGCCCTTCGCCGCGTCGATGACCATCACCGCCGAGTCGACCGCCATCAGAGTGCGGTATGTGTCCTCCGAGAAGTCCTGGTGTCCGGGCGTGTCTAAAATGTTGATGCAAAAGCCCTCGTATTCAAACTGCATTACAGAACTCGTGACCGAGATTCCACGTTGCTTCTCGATTTCCATCCAGTCGGAAACGGCGTGGCGGTCGGTCTTCTTGCCCTTGACAGAGCCGGCAAGAGCGATAGCTCCGCCGTAGAGAAGCAGTTTTTCCGTTAAAGTAGTTTTACCCGCATCCGGGTGAGATATAATGGCGAAGGTTCTCCGCCGGTTGATTTCATGTTCAAGTTCAGCCAAAGCCGAATCCTCCATTCATGATTGCGTAGTTTTTATCCAGTGATTATGATAGCACATTAAGCCGGAGATTGCAAGGCTTTTTGTATAGGAAAACCGGCAGGGTATTGGCTCTGCCGGCTAGTCTTATGCTTTCAGATTAAGTCATGCGGATTTTTTGAGCATGTAGCTCTTGGCTTCGGATTCGGAGAGGTTGAATCTACCCATGATATTACCGAGTATTGCATCTTCTGGAATTCCGAATTGTCTTGCGGTATCAACTGCCGATACTATGGACGCTTCTAAAGCTACCTCTTTTCCATACTCAATCCTCATATCTTCCATCAATTTGCACATTTGAGTTATACCTCCCTCTGATTCCTTGAAGTGTCGCATACGTTTGGCGAAGACTTCGTAATACATTTTGTCTGCAGATTTGCAGTGAAAATCGTGGACAAGCTTGCCCAAACGCGTCGATTCATCTTTATTATCGCCGTTTACAAAAATTATATGCTTCTCATCGCCTAAGATGTGACCGGTTTTGATGTCCTGCATCATAAAGTGGTGCAAAGGCTCATTGTCTCCTATTACGTCATTCTCCGTGAAGAAAATTACATAAGTCGGAATCAGCTTTGAGTAGTCCGCACCCTCAGGCAGGAGAACCGTGTCCATCATGCTACTGTTGTATCTTGCCCGAAGCGGCAAGTTGCCCTTGTCCTGACGTTGAACCTCAATATCGTAGGCTTTGCCCTCGCCGTCCATCGCCATGATGTCAAGCTTGACCGAATGTCCTTCGATGCCTTTGATTTCACGCTGACCGACTACCTTTGTGACGATCATGTCGTCCCTGTCGAATATGATATTCAGCACCAACGCCGTTGCCTCGGGATTTCCGTCAAAAATAAGTCTCATAAAATCGTCGTCGAAAATCCTGAGATTCCTGATTATTTCAAGATCCTGCTGGTGCAGGCGTTCCTGGTCAGTCATACGCTCACGCCCTTTCATCCTCAATGATATTATAGCATATTTCTGTCCACTATTCAAGCATTATTTTCTCCTCACCATCCATCAAAAAACTCGTCAGCATTAATCAATCAATTTCTATTGACAAGAGCCCTTTCGGAAGTGTAAAATAAGCCTATCAGATTGAGTGGGGAAACTCAAGGAAAATATGACTTATTAAACCTAAGGAGGATAATTCAATGTCACAGCTTAAAATGACAATCGATCGTACAAACGAACTTAGCAAGATCAACAAGGAAATCTATGGACACTTCTCTGAGCATCTTGGGCGTTGCATCTATGGCGGAATCTACGTTGGGAAGGACAGCCCGATTCCGAACATCAACGGCTACCGTAAGGACGTTGTTGAGGCTCTCAAGGCTATCAAGGTTCCTGTTCTTCGCTGGCCGGGCGGATGCTTTGCCGACACCTATCACTGGAAGGACGGCATCGGTAGTCCTGAGGAGAGACGCAAAATCGTCAACACCAACTGGGGCGGAGTCACTGAGGACAATAGCTTCGGAACTCACGAATTCCTCGACTTCTGCGAGCTCATCGGCTGTGATGCATACGTATCTCTTAATTTGGGCTCGGGAACCGTTCAGGAAGCGGCGGAGTGGGTTGAGTATATGACCTCCTCGAACGTCTCCCCGATGACCGACCTCAGAAAGAAGAACGGCAGGGAAGAGCCCTGGAATGTCAAGTACATCGGCATCGGCAACGAGAGCTGGGGCTGTGGCGGCGGAATGAGCCCCGACTACTACATGGATCTCTACAAGCAATTCCAGCAGTTCATCGGTCACGGCGGCAAGATTGCCTGCGGACCTAATGCGGCTGACTACAACTGGACTGACACCCTCATGCGCAGAAGCTATGGCTACTTCCAGATGAAGGGCTTGTCGCTCCACTACTACACAATCCCGACTGGCGACTGGGGCAAGAAGGGCTCGTCGGTTGACTTCTCCGAGAAGGATTACTACTCGACAATCGCCAACACCTGGTACATGGAGGAGCTTCTCCAAAGACACGGCGCAACCATGGACAGATACGACATTGAGAAGAAGGTCGGTCTCGTCGTCGACGAGTGGGGAATCTGGACTGACGTCATCGAGGGCACAAACCCCGGCTTCCTCTATCAGCAGAACTCCATGAGAGACGCAATCTTGGCGGCAATCAACCTTGACCTATTCAACGAGCACTCCGACAGAGTCAAGATGGCGAACATCGCCCAGATGGTCAACGTCCTCCAGGCGGTTGTCCTCACCGAGGGAGAGAGAATGGTAAAGACCCCGACATACCACGTTTTCGACATGTATAAAGACCATATGGAGGCGAATCTTGTCTACTCTCACGTTGAGAACAAGCAGATTCTTGAGGGAAGATACCTCCCGGCAGTTTCGCAGTCTGTCTCTGTGGACGCAAATGGCAAGCTTCACATCACTATTTCCAACGCTTCTTTGGATGAGGACTTCGACATCGACTGCGTCCTCCCAAGAACTGAGTATAAGACCGCAACTGCCAAGATTCTCACAGCCAAATATGACACCTGCAATACGTTTGATAATCCCGATGCGGTTATCCCTGCGGCATTTGACGGCGTAAAGCTTGACGGCGAGAGCCTTAAGTTCACCCTTCCTAAGTGCTCCGTTCTGGCGATTGAGCTGTGCTAAATCTTGAAGGCAGACCCGTCTGCAAGCGATGCCTTCTTGCAGAAATCGACGAGGACGGGCTCTATAAGCACGTCGAAGACCTGATTGCCGCAATTCCAGATGATGAGCGAGCAGGCGAGAAGACCTATGCCCAGAGGCTCGACCTCTGCCGCCGTTGCCCGAGCCTTGAGAACGGTCTCTGCCGCGAATGCGGATGCTTTGTTGAGCTCAGAGCCGCAGTGAAGGCGAATCGGTGCCCGAGCGTGTATAAGTATTGGGGATAACCCCTCCGGCGGCTTGCGCCGCCACCTCCCCTTTCAGGAGGCTTTTTGTACCCTTTACGAGTTCTCAGCGACATCGCAGTTGACATCATACTGAAAATCGGTTATAATATAGCCAGTATTCTGATGCCATAATACCATAGGAGGCGAAATAAATGATTACTCGTTCGTCTGCGGAAATCCGCCAGAACTATGATGAAATCGCAGATATTTGCAAGAAGACTTCTGCGCCGGTTATCCTCACCAATAATGGAGAAGAGGAATTGGTCGTCATGGACTATAATTCCTACCGCCGTAAAAAAATGCAAGAGCTCCAGCAGGAACTGCTTGAAATTGAAAAAGAACGTCTGAATGGCAATGAGGGCTGTACTCTCGATGAATTGGAAGCATATCTTGACGAAGTGATTGAAAGGGCGTCATAAAATATGACGATTGAAAAAAGGTACACTGTAAAAGTGACGGATAGAGCGAAATTCATGCTGGGAAGGCATGTCAACTTTATCTCACGAGTCAGCGCAAAAGCGGCGAAAGATACACAAAATGAAATCATGCGTGCCATGCGTTCGCTGACATACATGCCAGAGCGTTTCCCGTATATAGACGATGAATCTGTGATCCCAAATAAATATCACAAGATGTCTATCGCAAAGTGGTATGCCGTTATATACGAGATAATCGACGACAAAGTGTTCGTGGAATACATAGTCGACTGCCGTCAGGATTACGGCTGGTTGTTGCAATAATACTAACTCCCCACCAGAGATTGGCGGGGAGTTTTTTTAATTTCGCTCGGTTGAGTCCTTTTGCTTTTCCGGCATCAGCTCAAAAATATCCACATCCGGGTCGTCCGTAATTGCACCGCGGAGGATGGTATCGTTGAGCTCGATATTCTCGTAGTAGTCGATGAACGTGGCAAGGTCTTTGCACTCCTGAATCAGTTCATCAGTCCCTGACTCGTTCTGGGCGGCAAAGGATTTTGCGAAGGTCAGAAAGTCTGGGTTGTCGAAAGAAGCCTCGATTCCTCTTTCTTCGGCGACCTCGGCGCAGAGGGCATAGGCGTTCGGATAGGTTTCCAAAGCCTCCTCGGCGGTCATCGTCGGCTCGGAATAGAGGCTTATCTCGTAGTCATTGACGGTGAACGTCTCATAGACTTTGATTCCGCCTGAGATTGTGCAGTGGGCTTCTTTCAAAGCACTGATTTGCTTTTCAATACTGCTATTCTGCTGAAAGATTGAGACCGTAATCGCCACCAGCACCACAATCAAAGCCACTATGATAACGATACCGGCTGATTTTTTCTTACTCATGTTTAACACTCCCTGTCTGGTTTCTACTTCATAAACGATTAATGTGCACATACGCTCCCTGCGGTCGCGCCCTCTCAGTCACCTACGGCGACAGCTTCCCCAGAGGTGAGCCAAGAGAATTGTGAGAGGCGAGGCTTCTTGGCTCTCCCTTTGGGATGAGCGCAGAAGTTCGCAAGCGAACTTCGAGAGTTGCTCCGCAACTCTGACTGAGAGGGCGCGCGAAGCGTGGTGGAGGGGTTACCCCTTCACCAACTCGCTCACTGCGCAAATCTTGTCCGCCACGCAGACAATCCACGCTTCTCTACAGGTCGGTGGGGCGGGATTCAGCGGGAACATGTGGTGGGCGATTATACTCTCTTCAATCGGGGTGAGATTATAGTCGTGCTTCGCGTTTTTAAGGGCAGTTTTCGCATGATGGAAGCCGTGGAGGCGGTGACCCTCGTCGGTGTTGTGCCAGTTGTAGAGATAGTAGTCGTGGAGGAGTGCGCCGCGGATGAGGTCTTTGCGGTGAAATTCTCCGGGAAGAATCCCCGAAAGCTTAAGGCTCATTTTTGCAACATGTACACTGTGGGTGTAGACAGATGTGTCACCGTGATGGGGATAGGCTCTCTCCATCCCGAATCTGCCGTCCCGCTCAAGTTCTCTTACGTAATATTCAAGCTCGCTCATACAGCACCTCCCGAATTATATCCGTAATCATATCTTTCAAGACCTATTATAGCCCTTTTCACATAAGAATGCAAGACACCTGAAAACCGTCCGCCTTGACAATAACGACAAAAAATGATATTATCATTGCATAGGCTTTACATAAGCCCCACTCTGACGAAACGAAAACAAAGAAAGGATTTTGACATGAAAGTAAGAGACATCACATTTATAGGGGTTGCGGCGGCGATTATCTGCATTTTCGCTCCGATGAGCGTTCAGATAGGACCCATCCCGATAACCCTTGCGACCTTCGCAATCTACTTCACTGCGGCGACCTTGGGCGCGTACAGGGGAACTATAGCGGTTTCAATCTATATCCTCATAGGAATGATTGGTCTTCCGGTATTCTCGAACTACTCGGGAGGACTCCAGAAGATTGCGGGAGCAACCGGCGGCTACATAATCGGCTACATTCCGCTTGCCCTCATCGTCGGTCTTTTCGCCGACAAGATTCAGATTTCAGCCAAGAAGGAGGACGGCAAGTGGAATCCGAAATCAATCCTTGCTGTCGCGAAATATCCCATCGGCATGGTTTTGGGCACCGCAGTTCTCTACGTTTTCGGAACTGCATGGTACTGCTTCGTTTCCGGAAACACCCTTGCGGTCGCCCTCACATACTGCGTCATCCCGTTCTTGGGGGTTGACCTCATAAAAATAGTCGCGGCTTCTGCGCTTGCGACGGCAATTGTCCCGGCTCTCAGGAGGATCCCGGGCTACTCCCGAAATTCCGCAAAATAAGGATTTAAAATGTTTAAGCGAACACTCTCGGTGCTGACGGCGTGCATGATACTTGTCACGATGACTGCCTGCACCGATTCAGGAAAAACTGAAGAGCTCGTTTCTGAGGACACCATCACAGAAGCCACAGTTGTGACTTCCGATGTGACAGAGACCATGCCAACCGAGGAGGCTGTGACGGAGCTTACTGCGCCCACCGAGCTTCCGACCCACGCCGAGGCATTGATAAGCGAGGTCGCCTACAATCCGACTGAGTGCTACGTCATCTACGAGGCTGAGGACGGGGTTATGGACGGCTACACTGCCACTATGTCCTCTCACGAAGGTTACTCGGGAACGGGCTATGTCACCGGACTGTCTCTTCCCGACAGCAGTCTCACGGTTGTCCTTGACATTCCTGCCGCACAGCACTACAATGTCACCGTCTGCCTCAGCTCTGATGAGCTGGTCGAGGGCGTCATCTACGTCGACGGCTTGGCGAGGGGAACGTTCACGACCTCCGGCTCTGGTGAATTCGAGTCGATAAAGTTCGAGAATATCTACCTTTCGCCCGACACATCGTCTGTCACAATCTCAGACCTGTCGGGGGAGGTCGACCTCGACTTCTTCCTCCTTGAAAACGCTGAGGATTTAAGCGAGCTTGACTACAGCGTGAGCGGGACTCTCTCAAATTCCGGGGCTACAGACGCGACAGTGAACCTCTACAAGTATCTCTGTGAGATGTACGGCGAGAGCGTCCTGACGGCTCAGCAGTGTTCGCAAGGCTCAAATGCCGAAATATACGCCGTGGCTTCGGTCACGGGAAAGTACCCTCTCATAAGACTCAGCGACCTTTCCGGCTACTCTTCCGGCTACGACACCGGCGACATCGAGCTTGCAATCGAGTACTACGAGGACGGCGGAATTGTCGGCTACTCCTGGTACTGGGCAATGAACGGCTCATGCTATCTTGAAGATTCCGGCTTCACGCTCTCAAACGCCGTGACCACTCACGATGTGGCGCACATGAGCGTGGAGAAGATAGAGGAGCTTTATGAATCGAGCGGGGTGACCGCCGAGTGCGTCGCGATAATCGAGGGAATCGACCTTGTTGCGGAACAGCTATCCCGGCTGAGTGAGCTCGACATTCCCGTGCTTTTCCGCCCGCTTCCGGAAGCCGGAAACGGCGAGTTCTGGTGGGGAGAAGACCTTGACTCCTACATATGGCTCTATGAGCTTATTTACACCCGCCTCACCGACTACTTCATGCTCGACAACATCATCTGGATATGGAACGCACAAGACACTGGCTGGTACGTCGGGGATGAATACTGCGACATAATCTCGCTTGACATATACGATTTCAGCCTTGGCGCATGGGACAACCAGAGCCATGTCACCGCTCTCATCCGTATGATGGAGATGTCATCCGACAAGCCGATAGCGATAAGCGAATGCAACGTCCTCCCCAGCCCCGCAAATGTAAAGAAGGACAACGCTTACTGGCTCTTCGCCTCCGTCTGGAGCGGGGAGTACACGATTACAGATGAGAACGAATTGTGTACGGATTACATGAGCGAGCAGGAGTGGATTCTGTTCTATAACTGTTCGGAGACGGTGACGAGGTAGTCGCCGCTCCTGCGTGAACGACTTGCCTTTGGCAAGTCGGCAACTTTCGGCGAAGCCGAAAGTTGCACCCCTCCACCACCGCGCTTTGCGCGGCGGTCCCCCTCCCCTTGACAGGCATACGCGTACACTTAAGCGAAATTGGCA
>JAJQDP010000052.1 GCA_021202155.1 Oscillospiraceae bacterium
AAGGTCGTTGTGTCAACGGCTATTTTTATTTTCCGAGAGATTTTCCTAAAAATAAAATTTCCTCTTGACAACTGCTTGACAAAGGTATATAATAGTGGCTGTAAAGTTTTCGGGCTTTACCGGGAACACAAGATTTAGTATTTGATTCGGAAAAGGACGGGTGATATTGTGGCAAAGGATCTTAAGTACTCTGTGCTTTTGGACATCTATGGCGGAATGCTTACCGAGAAGCAGAGGGAAATGATGGAGCTTTACTACAACGACGACCTCTCTTTGTCCGAGATTGCCGACAACTGCGGAATCTCCCGCCAGGGCGTCAGGGATTCAATCAAGCGCGGGGAGGAATCCCTTAACGAGCTTGAAGAGAAGGTCGGCGTGACCCGAATGATGAAGGAATACGACGATAAACTCAGCTTCGTAACCTCGCAGTGCGACGAAATCATCCAGGACTGCAGGACGTATACAACCACCAAGAGTGTGATTGAGAAGTTGGAACGGGTTAAGAAAGTTATCGGTGGGTAAACCCCTCAGTCAGCCCTGTGGGCTGACAGCTCCCCTTTCAGGGGAGCCTTTGACTGCTTCTCTAAAAGCTTTGAGAGAAGGAAAATAGCCTCCCCTGAAAGGGGAGGGGGACCGTGCGAAGCACGGTGGAGGGGTTTCCGGAAGGAGCAACCATGGCATTTGAAGGCTTGAGCGAAAAGCTCAATGGCGTTTTTAAACGCTTGAAGTCGCACGGGCGACTTACTGAGGCGGACGTTAAGGTCGCCATGAAGGAAATACGCATGGCTCTTTTAGAAGCCGATGTCAGCTACAAGGTCGTCAAGGACTTTGTCGCGAAGGTCTCCGAGAGATGCGTTGGTGCTGAGGTTTTGGAGAGTCTCACTCCCGCCCAGCAGGTTATAAAGATAGTCAATGAGGAGCTCATCGCTCTGATGGGCAACTCCAATTCCAAGATAAACTTCCCGTCGAAGCCTCCGTGCGTCATAATGATGTGCGGTCTTCAGGGCTCAGGTAAGACCACCCACGCGGCGAAGCTTGCGAAGTACTTCAAGGGCATGGACAAGCGACCGCTTCTCGTCGCCTGCGACATCTACAGACCCGCGGCTATCGAGCAGTTAAAAATAGTTGGCGAGCGAGCTGGCGTCTCGGTCTTTGAAGAGGGTCAGATTGACCCCCGGAAGATTGTTAAGGATGCACTTGCACACGCAAAAGATTACGGCAACGACATCGTCATCATCGATACGGCAGGACGCCTTCAGATTGATGAAGAGCTCATGAACGAGCTTTCGGATCTGAAGGAGATTGCCCAGCCGAACGAGATTATCCTCGTCGTCGACGCGATGGTCGGTCAGGAAGCCGTCAACGTCGCGAAGGCGTTCGACGAAAAGCTCTCTATAGATAGTGTAATTCTCACAAAGCTTGATTCCGACACCCGCGGCGGCGCGGCACTCTCAGTTTTGGCGGCGACCGGAAAGCCGATCAAGTTCGTCGGCACAGGCGAAAAGCTTGACGAGTTCGAGCCCTTCCACCCCGAAAGAATGGCTTCAAGAATCTTAGGCATGGGCGACGTGATGTCGCTGATTGAGAAGGCTCAGAACGCCGTCGATGAAAAAGAGGCAGAGAAGCTTGCCGACAAGATGAGCGAGGGCAAGTTCGATATGAACGACCTCCTTGATCAGATGCGTCAGATTGAGAAGATGGGTAGTATCAAGTCCATCCTCCAGATGATGCCCGGCGGAAACAAGATTGATGAAAGTCAGATTGACGAAAAGCAGATTCCCCGGACGGAAGCGATGATCCTCTCGATGACCCCCGAGGAAAGAGCGAAGCCACAGATTATCAACCCGAAGCGCAAAAGAAGAATTGCCGCCGGAAGCGGCACGAGGGTTGAGGACGTGAACAGACTTCTCAAGCAGTACGAGCAGATGAAGGACATGATGAAAAAGTTCGGCTTCACCGGCTCAGGCAAGAACGGCAAGGGCAAACGCAAGAAGATGCCGAAATTGCCGCCGGAGATGCAGAAACTTATGAAATAAGGGGAAACCCCTCAGTCAGCCACTTCGTGGCTGCCAGCTCCCCTTTCAGGGGAGCCTATAACTGCCTCTATCAAGGCTTTCGAGAGAACTCAAAAAGCCTCCCCCGAAGGGGGAGGGGGACCATCGCCAAAGGCGATGGTGGAGGGGTGGAATTTCGGCGAAGCCGAAATTCCGCAGTTGCCGAAGGCAACTGCCCTTGCAACAGTTTACAACCATTCTAAAATACAAATACCACACGTTGGAGGTGAAAATATATGGCAGTAAAAATCAGACTCAGAAGAATCGGTGCCAAGAAGGATCCTTTCTACAGGGTTGTTGTCGCTGATTCAAGATACCCCAGAGACGGTCGTTTCATCGAGGAGTTAGGGTACTATGATCCCACTGTCGAGCCGTCCGTTCTCAAGGTTGACGGCGAGAAGGCAAAGAAGTGGATCGCTACTGGTGCTCAGCCTACAGATACCGTCAAGGCTCTTTTCAAGAAGAACGGTATCATCTGAAACGTTGTATAACCGGCATACCGGCGAACCAAGGTCATCACCCACCCTGTTCGCCGTCGCCGGAACTGACAACGGGTGGCTCGCAATTTGTCTGAAAACTCTCACACTTGCGGGTCGCAAAAGGAATGCTCTCAGAACGGGGTATTCAGAACTAAGTAAACAGCTTCGGGTGAGGACTAATGCTTGAAAAGGAGATTCAAATGGAGTTACTGCTCAAAACTATTGCGGCTGAGCTTGTTGAAGACAAGGACGCTATTACAGTTACCCGTGACGAGCCGAATGAGGACGGGATCACCGTCTATCACCTCCATGTCGCTCAGGATGACATGGGAAGAATCATCGGCAAGAAGGGCAGAATAGCTAAGGCTATCCGCACCCTTATGCGCGCCGGTGCCGCCAAGGTCAACGAAAAGGTCATGGTCGAAATCGAATAATCAGCTTGCGGACAGCTCCGGTTGTGGGGGATTCCTCCGAACATGGACTGACCGACAGGAAGCAGCCTTTCTCTTTCGGCATAAGTCCGGAAGCAGTGGGCTGTTTTGATTGAATGGGATACATATAAACAATTTAGCATAGTTAAAATCTCGTGTTAAATTAATCTGAAAGGAAACAGCGTATGGAAAAATATCTCGAAGTGGGAAAGATAGTCACCACTCACGGTGTCAGAGGCGACGTAAAGGTTATTCCGTGGTGCGACACGGCTAATTTCATATGTAACTTTGAAACACTCTACACAAAGGGCGGCGAGACAGCTTTCAAGGTCACAAGGGCAAGAGCTCTTGGAAATATGGCGATTCTGAGGTTTGAGGGCTACGACAACCCCAACAAGTCGGATGTTCTCAGGCAGACGGTTCTCTATATCGACCGCGACGACGCCGACCTCCCCGAGGGCACATATTTTGTCGCAGACCTCATTGGTCTTTCTGTTTACGACGAGCAGGGCAAGCTCTACGGCAAAATCAAGGACGTCCTTAAGACCGGTGCTAACGACGTGTACGAGATTGCCGATGACGAGGGCAAGCTCTACTACATTCCCGCAATTCCCGATGTTGTCTTAGAGACAAGCATTGAGGAAGGAAAGATGACCATTCACCCGATGGAGGGTCTTTTCGATGCGAATTGACATCGCAACACTTTTCCCCGAGCTTTGTGAAACATGGCTCGGGGCTTCCATAGTGGGACGTGCGCGCGAGGCAGGAGTCTTTGAGCTCCACTGCCACCAGATTCGCGACTATGCCGAAGGGCGTCACCAGAGAGTGGACGATACGCCATACAGCGAACGTCAGGGTATGCTCATGATGGCGGAGCCGATTTATCAGTGCTACAAGGCTGTCGCGGGAGAGCGCAAGCCCTACGTCGTCTTCATGTCCCCGAAAGGGAAGATTCTGAACCAGGCAAAGTGCCTTGAGCTCTCAAAAAAATCCGACCTCTTCATCCTCTGCGGGCACTACGAGGGCGTCGACCAGAGGGTTATTGACAAAATTGTTGACGAGGAAATCTCAATTGGCGACTATGTCCTGACCGGAGGGGAACTCCCGGCGGTTGTCCTGGTTGACGGAATCGCCCGGATGCTCGACGGAACTCTCGGCAAGGACGTCTCCCACGAGGACGAGAGCCTTTTCGACGGGCTATTGGAATACCCCCAATATACAAGACCGGAAGTCTGGGAAGGAATGTCCGTGCCGGAGGTTCTTCTCAGCGGTCACCGCGAGAACGTCCTCAAGTGGCGCAGGTACAAGAAATTGGAGGAGACCTATAAAAAACGCCCCGACCTTCTTGAGAAGGCGGAGCTTGACGATGTCGATAAGGCGAATTTGTCGGAAATAACGGCGATTTTGGATGAGAATCCGAAGTGGCTATAGGGGGCGGATATTATCCGCCCCCCTACATTCAGTCATCGTCCGATTTTACCGTAGGAATACGTCCCATAATCTCCACCGTCTGGGACGTCTGCCACATTTGGGCGGTGAGCATGACGGTGAAGCCTTCGCCGAAATCGCAGGCGAAATCGTTCGGGTTCTTTTTCGGAAGCCCGAAACAGCTCATAACATTCATTATAATCCCGCCGTGGGTCACCACGACGGCGTTTTTGTAGCCGTTTTTCATGATGTCCTCGGCAAGAAACTGCATCCCCTCAATCGTTCTCATGACGACTTGTCGGAGGCTTTCGCCGTTCGGCGGGGGATTGTCGAGCCCACCCTTCAGAAACTGCTTGTAGTCCTCGCGGTTCATAAGATCTACTGCGCGCTTGCCTTCAAAATCCCCGAAATTCATCTCCCGGAATTCGGGGACAACCCGCGCGTAGCCCTCGGGATAGAGGCAGGCGGCGGTCGAAATGCAACGCTTGAGCGGGCTGACATAGACCTTGTCAGCCGGGGGATAGACCATCTTCTCCCGCTTCTCAAGGAGCTCGCGGCGACCTCTCTCCGAAATCGGGGACTCGGTGATGCCGACGTACCTGCCCTCCTCGTTCGCGACAGTGATTCCGTGGCGGATGAAATGTATTCTGTAGCCGACCATATTAGCCTTCCTTTCGTCATTATATACAAATTTTAGAGTGAAATTTTGGTGAAAAAGCCGAACTGAAAAGCACTTTACAATCTGTAAAATCCGGTGTATAATATTCTCTACGTTGACTTGACGCAGAAACAGGGGCGACATCATGAACTCAGATTTTGCCAGAATTATGGCACTTTTAAGAAAAGAAAAGAAGATTTCGCAGAAGCAGGCGGCTCAGGATCTTGGAATTTCCCAGGGTCTTCTTTCCCACTACGAAAAGGGCAAGCGCGAGTGCGGGCTCGATTTTTTGGTGAAAGCCGCGGACTATTACGGCGTTTCCTGCGACTATCTTTTGGGACGCTCCCCCGAGCCTCAGGGCAAGGTCATCTCTGTCGACGAGCTTCCAGGCGACGACCCGAATCACCGCGACAAGGTCACGCCCGGAACGATGATGGTAGCGTTCAACAAAAAGCTCATCATGAACTCGCTGAACGTCGTTTTCTCGCTTCTCGGCAAATTCCGCTCGGCGACCGTCATAAAAGAGGTCTCAAGCTATCTGATGCTCGCCATCTATAAGTGTTTCCGGTATGTCTACTCTGCAAATCCGAAAAACGACCAGAATTTCTTTATGATTGACAGGACTCTGGCAAAATCCGGCTGTGACGCCGCGATGAGTTTAGCTGAGGCGAAGCTTAACGCTTCTCTCAAAGGCGTTGTGACCACCGGCGAGGACGCCGTTTCGGAGGATTCCGTCCCCGAAATCAACACTCAAAGCCTCTCAGAAGAGTTCCCGCAGTACTACTCCTCGACCGTCAACCTTATCAAGAACAGCGAGGCAAGGATCAAGGAGATCAGTGAATAGTATAGCACAAATTTTTAACGGAATCAACCCCTCAGTCGCGGCTAAAGCCGCGCCAGCTCCCCTTTCAGGGGAGCCTTTTTGAATTCTCTCAAACGTTTGTACGATGTACAAATAGCCTCCCCCGAAGGGGGAGGGGGACCGCCCGAAGGGCGGTGGAGGGGTTTGCGAAGCTGTTACCCCGCCGATTCACCTCAAAAGTCTCCACCAAAAAGACTAAAATGTCTCCAACAAAATACCTCAAAAGTCTCTATCAAAAAAGCTAAAAAGTCTCCAGCGGGTATTGCATAATTCGCGGGACGATGATATAATATAGGTGTAATGAGTCTGCAAGGAGGGATTTTGATGGCTCGGGACTATATCAGAAGAGTGTGCGACAGTGAGCTTGAGGAAAAGCTTGAGGTTTTCGGTGCTGTCCATATTGTCGGTCCGAAATGGTGTGGAAAGACGACTACAGCCAAACAGTTTGCAAAAAGCTACATCGAGATGCAAGACCCTGACAAGAGGGAAATGTACATCGAAACGGCGAAAATCAAGCCGTCTAATCTTTTAGTTGGCGAGAATCCCCGATTGATTGACGAGTGGCAGATTGCTCCGAACCTCTGGGACGCAGTGAGAGTTTCTGTCGACAGGCGAAATGAAGAGGGACTTTATATCCTGACCGGCTCAAACTCTATAGACCGAACGAATATCATGCACTCAGGAACCGGCAGAATCGACACGATGAATATGTACACAATGAGCCTTTATGAAACGGGCGAGTCGAATGGAGCGGTTTCTCTATCGGAGCTTTTCAGAACCGGCACTTTTCCGAAGGATGGGTGCGTGTCAGACCTGACAATAGACGAGCTTATTTTTGCGGCTTGTCGGGGTGGATTCCCGTCTTCCATAACCAAAAAAAGCGATAAAGCCAAGCTCATGATAGCCGAGAGCTACTTTGAGAGCCTTTGTCGCGAGGACATGTCGAGCGTCGATGGGGTCAGGCGCGATGAGACTTCGGCAAGACTTCTCCTGCGTTCGTATGCCAGAAATATATCAACTCTTGCCACAAACCGGTCGATTATAAAGGACATAAACGCGAACACCGTGATGAGCGAGGCGTCCTACTACGAATATGTCAGCTTGCTCAAAAAGCTTTTTGTCATTCAGAATGTAGAGGCATGGTGTCCGGCAATCCGCTCAAAGAGCATGATACAATCGACTGAGAAAAAAGAGCTTGTCGACCCGTCGCTGGTCGTTGCAGCTTTGGGAGTCGATCCGGAATACTTCAACCTTGATCTGAAGACCTTCGGCTTTGTTTTTGAAACGCTTTGCTTCCGCGACCTCAAGATTTATTCAAGTGCACTCGGCGGAAGGGTCTCCTATTATCACGACCGTTATGGTCTTGAAGCCGACTGCGTCCTGCATCTTAGGGACGGAAAGTACGCACTGATAGAGTTCAAGCTTGGAAGTCACGAAATTGACGAGGGTGCAAAGCATCTCCTTGAAATAGAATCGCTTATAAGGAAGTACAACGAGACTGAATCACAGGCGAAATTGCGCCTGCCTGACCTCAAGCTCATCATCACTGGCACTCAGTACGGCTATAAACGCCCCGACGGCGTATACGTCATACCAATCGGGTGTCTTAAGGATTAAGAACAAAATGGAAGTAAACCTTACCTCCTAGATTGTATTCCCCATCAAAAAAGCCAGCTCAACGCTGGCTTCTTGATTTCATTCTGACTTATCAGCCCTATTCATTCAGGCTATACGGGTCGTAGGATGCTATTGTGTTATTGAGCTGGTCGACGTAATAGTCAATCTGCTCTGAATAGGTCTCCTTGAGCTGAGCCCAGGTGGTCGGGTCTTCCGACTCTCCGAAGCCTTCAAGGGCGGAAACTACGTTGTTGAGCTTGTCGCCCAAGCCCTCATAGTAAGAAACGATAACCTTGGAGCCGTTGTTGGCGAGGTCATAGCACTCGTCCCACATTTCAAGCATGTCCTCGGTCCAGAGATATGTGGTCTCAAGCTGCTGACGGTCGATGTTGACAACCGTCGGGTCGACTACCTTGAATCTCATGCAAGCCGCCAGGAGAGCAACTCCCTCGGGATTCTTGGCACCCTGGACGAGCGCATATGCTGACGGAGTGGTTTCGGCATAGTAGACGCCGTCGCCGTCATCGTCTCTCGGAAGAGGGACGAACATCAATTCATCCAGATCTCCCCAGACTGAGCTTATCGAGTCGACAGGACCGGTGAACATGTACGTGCCGCCGATATAGAAGAGGCAGAGTCCTTCCTTCATACCGCCGCCGTCAACGCTGTTTCTTATCGACCAGCCGTTGTTCCAGACGGGGTATTCGCAGTCGTTCTTGGCAAGGTCATAGAGAAGGCTCGCCGCGCGCTCGATTGCCGGTGCATCGATATTCGACTCAAACTCCATCGTCTCGGTGTTGTAGACGACAACGAGCTCGCCGCAGGAGCGCATGAGAGCTTCGCCATAGCCCCAGCCGTCAAGAGCGTATCTGTCTTCATCAGGATCTGTAAAGTCGATGCACATCTCATAGAAGACGTCCCATGTCCACTCATCATTATAGTAGAGTTCAACCGGGTCGTCATAGCCATATTCAGAGACAACTCTGCGGTTGTACGCGCAGACATTTCCGAATGTGACGTCATAAATCATGGTATAGTGCAGACCTTTGATAGTATAATAGCTGTCTGCATAGTCCTTCACTTCCGCCCAGAGCGGGTCGCTGTAGTCGATGTAGTCGTCGACCGGCATGAACACGCCCTTCATGCACATCATCGGGAAGATTCCGTCGTGTCCGGGATAGAAGTCGGGGGAGTTTGACGCTAAGACGTAGTTCGCAATCTCGTCAAAACGGGTGTCCCATGTGACCTCGACCCACTCGACAGTACAGCCGTACTTTTCCTGGAAGGTCCAGTAGCCTGAGTTGATAATCTCGTCCTCCGAGTAGTTCTGGATGTCGTCGTACCACGCGCACCACTTGACGGTAGTGCCTGCGGCTGATGTCTCCGAAACGTCCGGCAGATAAATTCCCGCCGCCGCAAGGATAGCCTCAGCATCCTGTGTCGCGAATGTGAGCTGGACAACTTCACGCGAAGTACTGCCACAGCCGACGAGTGCGACAATCATGATTCCTGCTAATACAAGAGCCAATATTTTTCGCATATGTAATACCTCCTGAGATATTTGCTATTTTATAATTATACACTATGTGAAGCAGGTTTGCAAGAGATAATATCGAATTGTGTTGACAAAAGCATTTTATCGTGTACAATTACGGTGACAGAGAAGTGAGAGTCAAAAGTAGGTGCACATGCTTGCGATTCAATATGGTCGACCTCTTCCTGGGGAGCAGTTACTGCTCCGGTAGTTTCTGCTCCGCAGAGATTACATAAAATAAGGAGAGTCGATAAATATGACAACTTCCGAAGTTTTATTGCTTCTCAGTTTGATATTTACGGTTGTTTTCAAGCTGTTCGACATTTGGTCGAATGGGCAGAAAAAATAACCGCCCGGTAACCTAAAGCAAACAAGGACGGTCAATTTTCACCCGCAGTGCAGGATTCATATCCGCACATATGAGGTCGATCCGGAACTGTTTGCACCAGTTCCGCTTCTCTGTCAACTATTATAACTCATCTCAGCCGTTTTGTCAACGGCTTTTTTATTTTCGCAAAAAATTTGTAAAAGGCGCAAACGCACCTTGCGGTGCGCCCTCTCAGTCAGCTTCGCTGACAGCTCCCCCAGAGGGGAAGCCAAGAGTTGCAGAGTAGAAGCGTATCTTGGCTCTCCCTTTGGGAGAGCTGGCTCGCGAAGCGAGACTGAGAGGGCGTCGCCGCAGGCACCGACCTTCGTCATCTTGCACAAAATATAACCATTGTAATTGTACATAATGTCCAATTGAAATCAGGGCGAAAAAGTTGTATAATATTAGAATCAAATATGTCTAGGAGGGCATAAGATGAAGAAAATTATTGCATTGGTGCTTGCATGTGTCATGATTCTTGCATTGGTCGGATGCGGAAGCTCAAGCCGTGAAGTTGTACAGCTTACATTTGCAACCCAGGACGCCGAGGCTATCCTGAATGCTGCGGGAATTTATCTGCCGGATGCAGAGGACACCGAGGTGTCGGGAAGCTCCATCACATGGTTCGCGTGGTACGACGACATGCAGAACTACTCAGAGGACGAAATCATCAATTCAGGTTACTGGACCTTCCAGGAAAAGTACGGTTGCTCCATCAACTGGTATGAGTGCACGTGGGACACAAGGTATGACGAGCTTGCGAACCTCATTCTCGCCTCCAACTCGCCCGACTTCTACCCTGGCGACAACGAGGTCTTCCCGAACAGTTGCTTGAAGGGCATCTTCGTTCCCGTCGACGACTATATCGACTACAGCGATCCTTTGTGGGCTGATGAACAGGAGTACGCCTACACCTACTTCTCCATCAAGGACAGACCCTACATAATCGTTTACGACAACACTTTCACTAACGTCGTTGCTTATAACAGAAGAGTTATGGAAGAGAACGGCTTCGACGACCCCGCTGAGCTCTATTTCAATGATGAGTGGACATGGGATGTCTTCTATGAGATGTGCGTCGAATTCTCCGATGCCGATGAGGACAAATACGCTCTCGACGGCTTCTGGTACAGTGCGGGACTTATGCACTCCTGCGGCGAGACGATAATCGTCTACAACACCGAGACTCAGCAGTTTGAGGACAACTCCGATTCTGCGGCTATTGAGAGAGCGGCAAGCCTGCTTTATGACCTCTCAAAGAACGGCTGCATCTATCCGAGATGGAACAACGAAAACTGGAATACACGTAACAACTCCACCACCGGCGGCGGCATGAAGGAAGGACTCTGCCTCTTCTATATCGGCGGCTCATGGATGTTCACAGACACGGTTGAAAATATCGAAGCTGTCTGGGGAGACATGTCTGAAGGCGAGCTCATGTTCGTTCCGCTTCCTCGTGACGACGACGGCAACGGCTACTACTACACAGAATCCGCTTCCGCAGGATATTGCATCGTTCAGGGTGCTCCGAACCCGGAGGGTGTCGCTCTCCTGGCGGCTTGCATGAGATTCAAGGTCTTAGACCCGACTGTAGTCAATATAGACAGACTCCAGCTTGAGGAGACATACCTCTGGACTCAGGATATGCTTGACATGTATGACGAATGCTACGCGCTCTCGACCAGTAACGACAATATCCTGGTTGTCTATGGTGCAGGCTACGGCACAAAGCTTGAAGCGGTTGTATCAACCTTCGAAGGCATTGCCGACTCGGCAGATCCGACCACCTGGGCACAGCTCAAGGACTCCTATTCTGAACAGCTCGAGTACTACATCAGCCAGCTGAACAGCCAGATTGAGGAATATGATCCGTATAGTTTGAACGAATAAGTTCTGATATTACAAAAGCCGCTCCGAGTGGGGCGGCTTCTTCAATTCGTAATGCGTAATGCGTAATTGGTTGCCCTACGGGCGACGCCGCTCCGGGAAACCCCTCCACCGTCGCCAGAGGCGACGGTCTCCCTCCCCTTTCAGGGGAGGCTTTTTGTATTCTGGCAAGGTTTGTGTGAGAGCACGACAATTGTCGGCGTAGCCGACCAATTACGAATTACGCATTACGAATTACGCATTTCGACCTTTTCCGCCCCGCTTTCTTCTCCCTTTTCCCGCCGATTTTTGTGTAAACAGCCGAAATTCAGCGGAAATCCGGATTATTTGCTGGAAAAGTCTTGCAATTATGTAATGATTTATGGTAGAATATGGCAAGAGTCAAGGCTCGCGCGCGGGGTCTTCTCCAAAAAAATTATGGAGGAACAAAAAGATGTCTACAGATAAATCCACAGATAAATCTAAGAAAATCAAGGTACTTATAGGCGACGACAGCGAGGAGTATGGCGTGAAGTGCGCCGCGGCACTGAGGGAAGCGGGGTTCTTCTGCATCATGCGCCCGAAGGACGGGAGCGTCATTTTGGAGGCGGTCAGGGACGAAGTGCCGGACGTCGCGGTTATCGACATGTGGATGCCGGAGCTTGACGCGGTCGAGCTGATGAGAAAGCTCCGGAAGACGGGGCAAGCGAGCACCATTTTTATAGTGGTGACCCCTTGCGACAGCGAATTCGCTATCCGCCAGGCGATGCAGGAGGGTGCGAGATACTGCATGGTGAAGCCGTTCGACTACTCGGTTTTAGGCGACCGGATAAAGGAGCTTATGGGCTACGAAGTCGCGGGAGCGCAGAGCGTCAGCGTCTCTCACACCCAGAATAACAGCGTTGTTGCCAGCTCTCCGGACATCGAAATCGTCGTGACCGAGATGATTCACATGCTCGGAGTCCCGGCGCACATCAAGGGCTATCACTATCTGAGGGCGGCGATAATCTACTCGATAAAAGACCCGCAGATGCTCGAAAGCGTGACAAAGATAATGTACCCGACCGTCGCGAAGGATTTCGGGACGACGCCGTCGCGGGTCGAGCGTGCCATCCGCCACGCGATTGAGATAGCCTGGGACAGAGGTGACGTGGAGACGCTGAATTCCTTTTTCGGCTACACCGTCAACACCGGCAAAGGCAAGCCGACCAATTCGGAGTTTATTGCTCTCGTGACGGATAGGATTAAGCTTAGGTATCGACAATTCGCCTGAAGGCGAATTGTCCACAATTTGCTTAACCCCTCCACTGCCGCGCGTTGCGCGGCTTCTCCCCGTGGAAACCCCTCCACCGCCCTTCGGGCGGTCCCCCTCCGGAAGTTCGCAAGCGAACTTCATTTCAGAGGGAAGCTTTTTTGGTCTGGTGAAACTTTGTGTAGGGGCGGATATTATCCGCCCGAACCTGACGCGGGATGCGGGCGGATGGTATCCGCCCCTACTGTTGTCGCCTGCGGCGGCTTCGATTTGGAAAAGTTTAAATGCCTCCCTTGTTGAAAGGGAGGCATGTGCTTTCTTGGAAGTTATATTCCCATAACATCATGAAAGTAAGGCAATGTTGAATACTGATACCTTCTTGCAAATTCTCTTGGATGAAGAGTCTTCTTGCCGGTGATATGGTTTATGTAGGTGTCGACATAGTTAACGGCTCGGTTGACAATAGTTGGCAGGTTTCGCTTCATTTCCGCATACTCGTCCTGGTCAACAATTGCACTTTCGTCGCTCAGGTAGCTCGTATCACTGATAATGACAATTTTTGAGAAATCAAGTCCCGAGTGCGAACGCTTTGAGCGTTCAGTATTCGTGAACAGAAATGCATTTTTGTGATGAATATCCGAACGGAAAGGAACGCAGATGAAGTAGTCATCATGAGAGTCTATGAGGAGGCATGTATAAGGTCTGCCATGCTTATGCATGAGCTCCGGAAACTTCTCCGGCGGATAGTCAACCGTAAATTTCTGGGACAGTAAGTACAAATCTACGTCGAATTCCAATTTCATCACCCTACAAAAAGCGAGGATGCCCAAACGGTCACCCTCGCGGATTTTCTTCGCCCGGTCAGTTTTATTTTACCGATGTGTCAGAACCGTCACACATCATCTTCGCACGGTCAATTTTTATTTTACCGACGAGTCAGAACCGTCACTCGTCATCGTTCAGCAAAGGGAAGATTCTCACCTTCCGTCTATATTATACTCAATATAAACGGATTTGTCAATAGCTAATTTTTTACGGGTAAAGCTCATTCAACAAGCAGTTGAATTCCTTCCACAGTTCATACCGTAAGACTTTTACAGAGTATTCTGCACTGCCTTGCTTTTCAGCTAACTCGTCAAACAAAAGATAATCGTCTGTTTCTTCTTTACTTAATTGCGGTGCTTCGGGGTCGTGCTGATAATCAATATCGCTGGCATAGTTTTTATACGCACGATTCAGCCGTTCCTTGCCGATTTCTTTTTCTGCACGCTCCCACTCCCTGCCTTTCATAACAGCATAGCGGTCGTCAAGTTCCTGCAAGCTTATCATAATAGAAACCAGCTCTTCTGACGACAGAAGTCGATTGAGGATTCGCCTGTAGTCTTCAGAAAGTCTCCTGAATCCGATATATTCTTCGCCGACTCCGGTGATTTTTCTGATATTCGCAAGAGATTCTTTCGTCAAGCCGGTGCTTTCAATGGTTTTCGTTTCCAAACGAGTTCCATCAGAGTAATCCGGCTCGCAGAGAAGGTAGCCCATTTCGCAGTCGAACAGCTTGCACATATTTACAAGCATTTCGATCGGCACAAAAAGCTTTCCGTTTTCGTAATTGGAAATTTGCTTCCCTTTAACGAATAGTATTTCGCCAAGTTCGCTCTGCGTCAAGCCGAGCTTTAACCGTTCTTCTCGTATGCGTTTACCTATTTCTTCCGTGTTATAAATCATAGTTCCTCCTGATTTACCTCAAAAGGTAAAAAGCAATTGTTTGATTTCCCTTGACAGTTCAATGTACTTGTATTATAATAGATTTCAGATAAGAAGTCAAGAGGGAGGTGAACCTATGAACGAAATTATGGTTAGCCAGTCAGCGGAGATACCGAAGCAGGTTGCAGATACAACAGCAAATATATTGACTAAAGGATTTGATTATGTCATAGATACTATAAGTCAAAGTGAAAATATATCCGCCATCGGGAAAGGTGTTGTGATTAGCATCGTAACAGCAGCCTTCATCAAATTGTCCATTTATGCAGGCACTAAAATTTATACTATGTGCGCCGCCTCAATAGCTTTCCCACAACAATAATTCTGCATTCCGAATTCCTAATTATAAAAAAATC
The DNA here is from genome assembly GCA_021202155.1 of Oscillospiraceae bacterium. GTDB lineage: Bacteria > Bacillota > Clostridia > Oscillospirales > Ruminococcaceae > Faeciplasma. The sequence goes on from JAJQDP010000052.1 coordinate 14,669, forward strand.
CCGACCAAAGGTCGGGCATTTTTTCAGATTGTGTTATCTTGCCTCTTCAGCGAACTCGCTCTCGACAAGTTCTACGAGACCGGCTACTGCCTGCTCCTCGTCAACGCCGTCAGCAATTATTCTTATGGACGTGCCGCTGATTATACCGAGGGAAAGCACGCCGAGCAAGCTCTTGCCGTTGACTCTGCGCTCCTCCTTCTCGACCCAGATGGACGACTTGAATTCGTTCGCCTTCTGAATGAAGAAGGTAGCAGGACGGGCGTGAAGACCAACCTGATTCTTAACAACAACATCTTTTACGAACATATAGATAACTCTCCATTTCAAATATAGACAAAGCCTTTTGCACAGCACTTTCAGTGCCACAGCACCAAAAGAAGGTTACACCTTTCTTTCTGATGCTACGATAACAGTATACAAATTCATTTTCGGAAAGTCAACGGATAAATATCACCAAAACTTCATTTTAGCCTGATTTTCTGCTTTATGCCCGTTTCAAAAGGGTCGGCAATTTCGCTTTTTGGTGAAGTTGACCAACGATTTTTGGGGCTTTCCCGAAATCTCCCTGCAACTCTCATTTGCCAGACACCGTCATCTCAAGCGCATAACATTCGCTTTTCATCAAATAATTGTATAATCAGTGTTAGGTACAGATAAGCCGGATATGATATGAACCCCAAAAAGGATGATAATTATGATTGTACGAACCACAAAGAGGCTTATGGCATTAGTGCTTGCGGGAATGCTCCTGATAACTGCCTCCGGCTGTTCATCGGAGACTGTCGAAAGCATAACCGAAGAAGTTGAGAACCTGAGCTCCTCGGGCGAGAGCTATTACAGCGAGACTATTTTCGACACGAGCTATATCCACGAAATCAATGTCGAAATTTCGGAGGATGACTGGGAAGACCTTCTTGAGAACCCCACCGCCAAGACGAAATATTCGGTAACCGTGACGATTGACGGAAACACACTCTATGAGGTCGGCTTCTCGACAAAGGGAAGCACATCTCTCACATCCGTCGCAACAAGCGACTCCGACCGCTACAGCTTCAAGCTTAATTTCGGGAAATTCATCGACGGTCAGACATATGACGGGCTTGACAAGCTCGCGCTCAACAACTGCTACTCTGACGCATCCTATCTAAAAGATTATATCAGCTACCGCATAATGGCGGAGACCGGTGCGGCGGCTTCGCTCGTCAGCTTCGTTCAGCTTTCCATTAACGGCGAGGTATATGGGCTCTATCTCGCAATCGAAGAGGTCGATGAGTCGTTCCTTGAGAGAAATTATGGCGAGGATTACGGCGAGCTCTACAAGCCGGAGTCTGACATGTTTGACGCCATCGGTGGGGACTTTGGCATGGGCAACTTCAATCTTGAAGACTTCGATTTCGGTGATTTTGATATGGGAGATTTCGATACGGAAAGTGTTCCCGAAAGCACTCCCGAACGCCCGGAAGACTTCGATATTGAGAATTTCGACTTCGGGGATATGGAAAATATCAACTTCGCCGACTTCGGTTCGTTTAGCTCAAGTAACGGTGCCGACCTCGTCTATACCGACGACGAAATCACGAGCTACAGCGACATTTTCAACAACGCAAAGACCGACGCCACCGAAGAGGACTATGAGCGGGTCATCGCCGCCCTGAAACAGCTTTCAACCGGCGAGGATTTAGAGACATGCGTCGACGTCGAAGCGACACTGCGCTATTTCGCCGCACACAATTTCACAGTCAACGGCGACAGCTACACCGGCAGTATGCTCCACAACTACTATTTATATGAGGAAGATGGCGTGCTCACGATGATTGCGTGGGATTATAACCTTGCCTATGGCGGTTTCAGCAATTCAGACGCCTCCGAAGCGGTCAACTATCCGATAGATTCGCCACTCGACAGTGGAGTTTCGGAGGATGATCGCCCGATGTGGTCACAGCTCGCCTCGAATGAAGAGTATCTGGAGATGTATCACTCTTACCTCGATGAGCTTGTGACGAACTATTTTGAGTCGGGGAGATTTGAGGAGGAGTTTGACGCACTGGTTGAGATGATTCGCCCCTATGTCGAAAGCGACCCGACGGCATTCTATACAGTAGAAGAGTTCGACGAGGCGACCGCAACTCTCAAGGAATTCTGCCTCTTGAGAGCCGAGAGCATCCGCGGACAGCTTGACGGCACAATCCCCTCAACATCAGAAGGTCAGTCAGCCGATTCCTCGACGCTCATAGACACGGGAGATATGGACTTATCCGTCATGGGAAGCATGAACACTGGCGGAGGAATTGCTGGTGGCTTCGGAGGTGGAGGCTTCGATTTCGGAAATTTTGACTTTGACGACTTCGGCATGAGTGATTTTGACGGGGAAATGCCTGATGGAGATTTCAGCATGGGTGATTTCAGTTTTGGCGATTTTGAAGCCGGAGATACCGGCGAAGGAACGGCAGAAGAAACTTAGCATAAAAAAGCGGAGCAACAAAACGCTCCGCTTTATTAAAGTGACATTGCTATAAAATCCTTATCCGCCAAAACCGATATATGAACCAAAGCCGAGCATATACAGAGCCAGAGCGAAAGAACCGTTTTTGCTTTCGGCAATTTCTTTGAGCTCGCTGATGACAGTGTCGTTTGGTGTCTTAACGGTATCGGAAGCCTGAACAACTTCCTCTATAACCGAAGGCAGAACCATACACATCTTGTAGAAAGCATCAGGCTGTCCCGTTACGATTTTGTAGAACTCATCCATGCTGACACGGCGGATTCTGCGATGTTTATGCTTTTCATTGTCGACAGTTACCTGCCAAGTTATATTTTGCGACCTTTTTGCTATCGCTTCAACCAAGCAGCAAACACAGTCATCGTCTTTCAGCAGTTGATCCTGCATTTTGATATAAGTTTTCCCGCTTGATGCTGAATTCATCGTGTTGTGTTTGTTCTTCATTTCAACATAGACGGTCTTGACTTTACCGCATTCGGGCATTTCAATACCGTCATCTTTGGTGAAAATAACGTCCCAACCGGCTTGCGGAACGATGCAACCGTCCATATATTGAAAAATACGCTGATGAAAATAGCCAATATCGTTATTGTTTGCTTTATCTCTCTGTCTGAAAATCTCGTTTTTGATAATTTCATCCCAACTGTAGTTATAGACGGTCTTATCAAAAATCAGTTTGATGGGGTCGACTATATTGTTGTTAAATTTAGTTAAGTTATATGGAGCAAGTTTCTCGCCGTAATGCTCAATGGTCATCTGTACGTGATGACGGAAATCCTCTTCAGATATAAAGTCTAATTCCCACATTGAAATCTCTCCAATCCTTTTTTTATTTCAAGCGCAATATCGTACGCTAAATTTACGGGGACTGCGTTTCCGACCTGTTTATATTGACTTCCGACACTGCCGCAAAATTCCCAGTCATCAGGGAACGACTGAATGCGCGCGTTTTCCCGCACAGTGAACGGGCGAGGCTCCAAAGGGTGACATCTTTCTGTTTGTTTCTGCGAGGGAGAAGTTAATACTGCTAAAGAGGGCTCATCCATACTCATGCGGCGCAAAATCCCGGTTCGTCCGCCACCCATATACCAACAACTTTTCATATATTCTTTGGCAATGTCCTCGGGAATATCTCGCCAGTAGCCGCCGGGAGGCACAAGTGCAAATATATCTCGTTTATATTTTGAATACTGTGTTCCCAAACTATCGGGAACATCTTGCAAAACATCGCGCAAAACTGGCTTGTATTCGTGCGGCTCGGGAAAGTCAATTTTGATTTTGCCGACCAAATCGTTACGAACGCCTATCGTAATGAGACGTTCACGCTTCTGGGCGTTTCCGTAATCCCAAGCGTCTAAAATTTTCTTTTGAATTGTATACCCGGCGTTTTCAAAGACATTCGTTATTGTGGTATAAGTTTTGCCGCCGTCGTGAGTCAGCAAGCCTCGCACATTCTCGAAAAGAAAAGTCTTCGGTTTCAGCTTTTCGAGGAAAATCGCATAGTGGTAAAAAAGAGTTCCCCGGGTATCTTCCAATCCCAGACGCTTCCCGGCATATGAAAATGCCTGACACGGTGCGCCGCCTGAAAGCATGTCAAGCTGTCCGACTTCAATATTGAAATATTCAGGCAAATCCAAAGGTGAAATATTAGCTATATCATCGCAGATAACGTTCCATTGCGGACGATTACGTTTCAGAGTATCTGCGGCATCACGATCAACCTCTATAAGGGCAAGTGTATCGAAACCGGCTTTTTCGATTCCGAGAGCAAGACCGCCTGCACCGGCAAATAACTCGATAGTTGTAAAAGCACTCTCAGCGGGTGCTACTGATGTATTCATGCAAATATGCTCTTCCATTTTCAAACACCCTCCAAGGAACAAAATCTCTATTACTATTTTACAACAAATCCGAGAATAAATCAAGTATAACTTGTAATCAAAAAGCGGAGCCCGATGCTCCGCTTTTATTATTAATCAAGCTTGAGGTCTCCCTCTTTAATCCACCCGATCTTCCGAAGAAGCAGTCCAAGAACTGCGCAGATTACTGCCGGGAGGACTATGCAGACTAAAATCAGTCCCACCCAGTCGAAGGCAGTCGGGGTGATGGCACTCGCGCCGTTTGCGATTGCGGCGTCGCTCGGGGAGACCCAGCCGGTCCAGACGCCGATCAGTCCGCAGAGACCGCAGGTGCCCATGCCGCTGTTGACGGGTGCTCCGTTCATCGTGAGCCCGAAAATGCAGGTTGCGATCGGTCCCGTAATCGCGCTGGCGACTATCGGGGGAATCCAGATGCGGGGATTGCGGATAATATTCCCCATCTGTAGCATACTTGTGCCGAGTCCCTGGCTGACGAGCCCGCCCCAGCGGTTCTCTTTAAATGAGAGCACCGCGAAGCCGACCATGTTCGCACAGCAACCGGCGACCGCCGCTCCTCCGGCAAGACCGGTGAGCGAAAGTGCCGCACAGATTGCCGCGGACGAAATCGGGAGTGTCAGGCAGATTCCGACGACGACCGAGACGACGATTCCCATCACGAACGGCTGTTGTTCGGTCGCCCACATGATGAGGTTGCCAATAGCACTTGCCGCTGTTCCAATCGGAGCGGCGACGAGTGCGGCGAGTCCTACTCCGCAAAGAACCGTCACGAGCGGGGTGACGAGTATATCAATTTTAGTCTTTTTCGAGACGAGTTTGCCGATTTCGCAGGCGATGCAGGCGGTGACGAATACGGCAAGAGGTCCTCCCGCGCCGCCAATCTGGTTGGTAGCAAATCCGACAGGAATCAGTGAGAAGAGCACCAGTGGCGGAGCTTTGAGAGAGTTTCCGATAGCGACCGCCATCGCGGGTCCCGCCAGGAGAGAACAGCACTTTCCGACCGTGTAGCCGACGTCATTGAGAGTGAACACCGTCGCGGTGAGAGCTCCTATCCCGAGTTGCGAGCCAAGAGTGTCGAGGATTGTGCCGATGAGCAGTGAGCAGAAGAGCCCCTGCGCCATTGCGCCGAGGGCATCCACAAAGTACACCTTCGCCGACAGCGACACGCCGTTCCCGCGGCAGAATCCGACAAACCGAAGCCAAATATTTTTAAGTTTTTGGCAAATATTTTTAAATTTTTGCATTACAAACACCCCTTAAGGTCAAATCAGAGTTAAATGTTTGGAGACTAATATACTCTGATTTCGGGCGTTTGTCAATAGTAAATTAGTGGACAAGAGATCCTAACCCCTTGTCGCCATGCTGGGCACACGACTTGGCTGAAGCCAAGTCGGCGAGTTTCGCCTGCGGCAAAACTCGCGTCGCTCCCTACGGTCGCGACACCTCTCAGTCGCCTGCGCCGACAGCTCTCCTTAAAAAGGAGAGCCATTTTCGTTCTATACAGGCTTTAAGTGATGCACAACGTTGTTTTGCTACTTTGTGCTCTTGCAGAAACTTTTGAGAGAAGTACACTGGCTCCCCTTACTAAGGGGAGCTGTCAGCGGAGCTGACTGAGAGGTGCTATTTTCGCCTGCGGCGAAAATAGCGTGGCTCGCCAAAGGCGAGCCACTAATTACGCATTGCGCATTACGCATTCCTAATTACTTAACCACAACCTCCCCATTCCCCTTCGCCAGTAGCTTCGTCCTATAGAACTCCGCGGACGCTCTCTCGAAATAGAGCGTGTCCATCGAGCCGGCGGTTTCGTAGCTTGAGTGCATTGCAAGTTGAGGGAGTCCTATATCCACAGTACTCACCGAGAGCTGGCTGGTGGAGAGGTTTCCAAGCGTCGAGCCACCCATGAGGTCAGACCGGTTCGAGAAGGTCTGGGTAGGGACGTTTGACGCCTTGCAGACGCATTTGAAGACCGCTTCGCTCATTCCGTCGGTCGCGTACCTCTCGTCGCCGTTGTACTTGATGACGATGCCCTGGTTCATGAACGGGCGATGGGTCGGGTCGGCGTATTCGGGATGGTTCGGGTGCACCGCGTGGGCGTTGTCGGCGGAGATGACAAAGCTTGACGGGAGCATCTCGTTCAAGTCCTGCCCGAGCCCCTGGGCAATTCTCTCACACACTGTTCTTAAGAAGTTGGAGCGCGCGCCTTGCTTGGTGCCACTTCCGACCTCCTCGTTGTCAAAGACGCTCAGAACCGAGATTGTGTCGGGGTTCTCACCGATGAGGAAGCCCTGCATTGAGGCATATGCGCACTGGAGGTCGTCCAGTTGCGAACTGGAGACGTACTCGCCGTCACTCCCCCAGACTGTTCCCTTGGTGCGGCTGTAGAGGAAGAGGTCGCTTCCTATAATATTTTTAGCTTTCACTCCTGCGTTTTCGGAGATGAGATTCATAAGCTCGCCCTTCGCGCTGAGACTCCCCATAAGAGGAACCATGTCGACAGCCGGGTTGAAGGTGAAGCCGTCGTTAATTTTACGTTGCATGTGAATCGCGACGTTCGGGATGATTAAGAGGTCCTTGTCGATGGCGACGAGCCGGGTCTTGAGAGTGTTCCCCTCCGAAATGATGACCCTTCCGGCGACAGAGAGCGGTCTGTCCATCCAGGTCGACATAATCATGCCGCCGTACTTTTCGGTGTTGAGGCGGATGTAGTGCCCCAATGTCTCCATCTCCGCGTTCGGCTTAATCTTGAATGTCGGCGAGTCGCAGTGGGAGCTGATTATATTGAAGCTGGTCGGGTTGTCTGAACCTATTTTAAAAGCCGCAACGGTCGAGAGGTTTCTCGTGACGAAGTACTTTCCGCCCTTCTCAAGATTCCACTTTTCGCCCTCAAAGAGTTCCACGAAGCCCTCGTTCGAGAGCCTGCGGACGATGTTCGCAATAGCGTGATACCTCGACGGGCTCGTGCCGATGAAGTCAAGGAGCTTTCGGGCGGAGGTCTTGTGGTCGTTCATGCCGACAATGGTTTCGCTGTAGCCGGCGATTGAGGAGCTGTCCGCGGACGAGCCCATCACGTCGGTCAGTCCAAGGACATACTCGGTCGAGACGTTGTAGAGCCGGGAAAGCTTCTGGATAGTCTCAGGGCTCGGGGTGGAGTCCCCTTTTTCGTACCGCGAGAGCGACTTGTTCCCGATTCCGACTGCACGAGCCGCCGCAGTCTGCGAGAGCCCCGTCTTTTTCCTTGCCGCCTTGAGGCGGTCACCTAATGATAGCATGTTGAATCCTCCCTACTGATTAATTTTATCTATAATTTTTATAAGAGTATTTACCGCGACTCTTGCCGCGTCAGAAGCCATTTTTGAGAACTCCTCCGCGCCGCCGGTCGCGCTGTCCGAAACCGCTTTTATGAGAAGAGCAGGCACTCCGCATCTGTTCGCCGTGAGAAGAATTCCCGCCGCCTCCATCTCGCATATCTCGGCGTTGTAGAGCCGGTGGAGCTCGGCTTTCTTCTCCGGATTTCCGACAAACTTGTCCGCCGAGGCGCAAATCACTTCCCGAAGCTCCGGGGAAACCTCTTTTGCAAGTTCAATCAGCTTTTCATCCGCCGGGATAAAGCAGTCGGAATACCCTGGGTACTGCCCGATCTCAACCGGGTCGAGCTCGGTAACGTCATAATCATAATGCACCACTTTCCCGACAATAACAGTACTGCAGAGCGACATTTCGGGAGTGAGACCCCCACAGATTCCGAAGTTGAGAAGCATCTGAACCCCAAAATGCGAAATCAGCAACTGCGCCGCCCCCGCGGCATAAATCTCCCCCGCCCCGCTGTTCGCGACAAAGAGCTCGTGACCGTTTACGTTATATTCACGGATAGCGATCCCCGCGACCGTTTCACTCTTGACAGGCTCGCCCATCTCCGCGAGCATAGCCTCAATTTCGTCAGCGATGGCGACAATTAAGCCGATTTTCATTGTGAAAGACTCCTTTTATAAGTAATTTACATATTCATATGGTAGGGGCGGATATTATCCGCCCGAACCCTCGGCAAGTGCATTGTCGTCAAGGCGGCTGAAGCCGCCTTGACGAGCTATTTCGCCAAAGGCGAAATAGCACCCCTCAGGCGCGCGTTGCGCGCCAGCTCTCCGAGGAAACCCCTCCGTCCGCGCCTGCGGCGCGTCCACCTCCCCTTTCAGGGGAGGCTTTATTTCGTTCTCTCAAAGCTCTGAGCTGAGGGGTAGATATGTAAATTCAAAGTTGTGATTTAATCAGAAGTTATCCCGAGGCGGTTATAGCCTCCCCCGAAGGGGGAGGGGGACCGCCACGCGAAGCGTGGTGGTGGAGGGGTATGCCCCGCAAAGTTCGACATCTCTATCCCTAATTCTACCACTTCCCGCCCAAAAATTCAACCTCTCACGATAAAACATTGAACTATCCGTAAAATTTCATAATTCCGACACATTTATACGCTATTATAATAACGGCAGGCTGAACAGCAAAGTGCTGGCGCATTCTGCTCACAAAAGCTAAAACCTGAAAGGACGTTTTTTAAAATGGCTGATGTATCAAGAATCTTAATTGTTGACGACGAACAGAAGATAAGGGAAGTCGTCAAGGAATACGCCCTGTTTGAGGGTTACGAGGTGGACGAAGCCGGCGACGGAATGGAAGCCATCGAAAAGGTCAAGAACGCCAAAAAAGGCTACGACTGCATAATCATAGATATAATGATGCCCAAGCTTGACGGCTACTCCGCCTGCAAGGAAATAAAGAAGTATTCAAACGCCCCCGTCATCATGCTCTCAGCACGTGGCGAGGAGTATGACAAGCTTTTCGGATTTGAGGTCGGAATCGACGACTACGTCGTGAAGCCCTTCTCCCCGAAGGAGCTCATGGCAAGAGTCAAGGTCGCCATCAAGAGGAGAAAGAGCCCCGACTCGGTCGACATCTTAAGATACAAGGGTCTCGAAATCAACTTCGCCGCACGTGAAGTCATCATCGATGGCAAGAAGGCTCAGATGACCCCGAAGGAGTACGACATCCTCTTCTACCTTGCGAAGAATATGAACATCGCAATGTCCCGCGAGAAGCTCCTTGAGAAGGTCTGGGGATATGACTTCTATGGCGACGACAGAACTGTCGACACCCACATCAAAATGCTCAGAAACAGCCTGGGTCCATACAGAGACCTGATTGTTACATTGAGAGGAATGGGATACAAGTTTGACGACATCAACAAGAGAGAAGCAAGCGAAGAATAAAGCTCCGGCTGCAAAGCCTGCTGACCCGAATAAACGCGCACCAACACTGCGCTCAACGATATGGCTGTATTTCTCTGTATTTACAGCCGTTATCCTTATACTCATCTGGCTGTTCCAGGTAGTGTCCTTAAGTGACTATTATGAGGTCTCGAAGAAGCGGAAGATTATCCGCTCAGCCGCTCAGATAGCCGCGAATTTTGATGCAGATGACCCCGACAGCGTCGACACTCTCCTTGAAGAGCTCGCCTATGACAACGGTATGGCTATTATCATCACCGACTGGGCAGGTAACGTCGTCGCCCAGAGCGACTATATGGGTTCATCAATCCTGACGAGCAGTACGAGCTACCTCCTCTTCCAGTACCGCAACGACCTTCTCAGCTCGGACAGCCAGAAGATTATCATCACAAACAACAACGAACGGTTCGGAACGACCGAGCTCATCTATGGCGAGGTTCTTGAAAAGCCGGCTGTCGGCAGTAGCGGCTATCTCCTTTTCATAAATGCGTCGCTTGAACCGATAACCTCGACCGTCGATATTATCAAGGAACAGTTTGTAATAATCGCTCTCGTCACCTTCTTTATAGCACTAATCATAACCCTCATGCTCTCGTCAAGGCTGTCGCGACCGTTCACGAACATCACGGCACTTGCGCACAGGCTTGCGGCTGGGGATTATACCGTCCGATTCCCCGAGGGCTCCTATGCCGAGGTAAACGAGCTTGCGGAAACGCTGAACTACGCGGCGTCCGAGATGTCGAAGACGGAAGAGCTAAGAAACGACCTCATAGCGAACGTTTCGCATGACCTGAGAACTCCTCTCACGATGATAAAGGCATACGCCGAAATGATAAGAGACCTCTCCGGCGACAACCCCGAAAAGCGCGAGGAGCACTTAAGCGTTATTATCGAGGAGACCGACCGGCTCTCGCTGCTCGTTTCAAGCCTTATGGAGCTCTCAAAGCTCCAGAGCGGAAGCTCAAATATCAACCGGACTGAATTCTCGTCGAAGGACTTCCTTGACGAAATCCTCTCTAAGTACCAGATTTTCTCCGAGAAACAGGGCTACGAGTTCGTCTTTGAGGAGGACGAGGACGTCAGACTCTGGGGCGACCAGCAGAAGCTCAGCCAGGTTATGTACAACTTCATCAACAACGCCGTCAACTACTCTGGCGACTCCCGCAGGATTATCATCCGGCAGATTAACCAGGAGGACTCGGTGAGAATCGAGGTTCAGGATTTCGGCGTCGGAATCGAGAAGGACAAGCTCCCGAAGGTGTTCGACCGCTACTACAGAGGCGAGCGCACAAAGAGAGATGTCGTCGGAACGGGCTTGGGTCTTTCAATCGTCAAGGAGATTTTGGAGCTCCACGGCTACCGGTTCGGAGTCATGAGCGAATTGGGCAAAGGCTCGACCTTCTGGTTTGAGATAAAGCGCGCTGAAGTGCCAAAGCTGCCGCCAAAGACTGAGTCAAAGAAGCCGGAGGAGAAGCCGAAAGAGCCAAGGAGACCGAGGGACGACAAGTCTGAGAAGCCGGAGAAGTCAGAACCAAGAGCGGGAGAAAATGAAGAGAGCACAGACACAGGCAAGAATGATTGAGCTGATTCTGAGCGAGGGCGCGATGTCCCGCTCGGAAATAGCTGAGAGGATGGCGGTTTCGCCGTCGGTTGTGACCGGGATTTCCTCTCTGCTGATTGAGCAGGGAATACTCTGCGAGTGCGGTTACAGGAGCACCGCCACCGGCAAGGGCAGGCGGAATCAGCTCCTTGATGTCGACGTTTCGTGCGGCTTTGCGATTGGAGTCGGGCTCTATGAGCGGTCACTGAGCGTGGGACTCTGCACAATCAAGGGCGACACCCTCTCACACAGAATAATAGCCCTCCCGGAGAATTTGCCGGGAGAGCTTGTAATTGAGGAAGGTATAAAGGCGGGAAGGGAAATCCTCTCCGACTGCTGTGTGCCGCCCGGGAAGCTTTTCGGCATCGGTCTTTGCATGACAAAGAGCAGGCTTGAGGAGCTTGGTTTTTCCGACCAAGGGAAAATCACCCTCCCCGGCATCCCCGAGACCATACCCACCTATTTCGAGCCCGCCGACCGAATAATCGCGTATTCGGAAAGTGCCGGACTACCGGTCAACCCGGAAGGGATGTATGTATTCGGGTGCGGGAGAGTGGTGAGGGAGTTTTTTCGTGAAAAATAAAAAAGCTGTTGACAAATGGGCAGCTTTGGGATATAATATAAGTGATGAGAGGCTACCTGAACTGCAATTCAGGTAGCGGTCACTCTCACAAAACGTTGTGTTTTACGGTTATGACCGCACTTGATAAAACAATCAGGTGCGGTTTATTCTATTTTCGGTGTGACCCTACGGTGTAACCGATAGAGAAAGCTGTCATCAGCAGAGCTAAGACCGCTAAAATTACCGAGATAATTTCAATTTCCATCAGCGTCACCCCCTTTTCAGGTAAGAGCGACCACCTCTCATCAGGTGTATTATAACACATGTTTTACGGCTTGTCAACGATATTCTTTCCTCTTGACAACCTGTTTTAAATGCGCTACAATAGTCTGGAAATAATATCACCTCATCGAAAGGGCTTGTTAATATGGACAATACGCAAAAGTCTATGGATAAAATCGTCGCTCTCTGCAAGGGCAGAGGGTTTGTGTTCGCGGGAAGCGACATCTATGGCGGCCTCGCCAACACCTGGGACTACGGTCCTCTTGGTGCCAGGATGAAGAACAACATCAAGGACACCTGGCGCAAGAGATTCATCCAGGAGAGAAAGAACAGCTACGAAATGGACGCCGACATCCTCATGCACCCAAGAGTGTGGGAGGCGAGCGGTCACGTCGCCAGCTTCTCCGACCCGCTTCTTGACTGCAAGGAGTGCAAGATGAGATTCCGCGCCGACAACCTCATCGACGACTTTGACCCCGAAGCTCACGCCGACGGAATGACCAAGGCTCAGATGTTTGACTACATCAAGGAGCACCACATTCCCTGTCCCCACTGCGGCAAGCACAACTTCACCGACATCCGCGAATTCAACCTCATGTTCCAGACCTATAGAGGTGTAACCGAGGACGCAAAGAACATTATTTATCTGAGACCTGAGAACGCTCAGGGCGAATATGTCAACTTCCTCAATGTCCAGCGCACGATGCGCGCAAAACTCCCCTTCTCAATCGGACAGATCGGCAAGGCTTTCAGAAATGAAATTACCCCCGGCAACTTCATCTTCCGCACTATCGAGTTTGAGCAGATGGAGTTCCAGACCTTCTGCAAGGAGGGCACGGACGCCGAGCTTTATGATTACTTCAAGGAGTTCGGAAAGAAGTACTTTGAGGATTTGGGAATCCCAGCTGACCACTTAAGATTCCACGACCACGAGAAGCTTGCGCACTACGCCAAGGCGGCTTGCGACATCGAATTCCTCTTCCCGTTCGGATGGGGCGAGATTAACGGCACTCACAACCGCACCAACTATGATTTGACCCGCCATCAGGAATACTCCGGCACCAAGATAGAGTACCTTGACCCGGACACCAATGAGAAGTTTATACCATATATAGTAGAGTCGACCTATGGTCTTGACAGAACCTTCCTGGCTCTCCTCTGTGAGGCTTACGACGAGGAGGTCATCGACGCCGAGAAGAACGACGTGAGAACCGTCCTCCACCTCAGCCCGGTTGTCGCTCCCTACAAGGCGGCAGTCCTTCCTCTCTCAAAGAAGCTCTCGGGAGAGGCGTTCGACAGGGTCTATGCGGATTTGTCGAAGAAGCTGATGATAGATTTCGACGACACCGGCTCAATCGGCAAGCGTTACCGCCGCGAGGACGAGATTGGCACCCCCTGGTGCATCACCTACGACTTCGACTCCCAGACGGATAACTGCGTAACTGTCCGTGACAGAGACACAATGGAGCAGGTGAGAGTGCCGATTGCGGAGTTGGAGAATTATATCAGCAGTAAGATAGAATTCTGATGAGGGATTTGTCGTCGATTTGCGGCGACGCGCCTCTTGCGAGGCGAACCCCTCCACCATCGCCTTTGGCGATGGTCCCCCTCCCCTTTCAGGGGAGGCTATAACTGTCTCAGGATAGCTCCTGACTTATGCACAACTTTAATTTTATAACCCCGATCCTCACTCCGAACCTTTGGGAGAGCGAATAAAAGCCTCCCCCGAAGGGGAGGGGGATCGCCGGCGAAGCCGGTGGTGGAGGGGTTTGAGGAGGATAACGTCATGCCAGAGAAAAAATCCATAAAAAAAGAGGTCTATGTCCTCATTGCGATTATCGTTGTGATAGTGCTACTGCTTCTGTTTGTGTTCAGAAACAGCCTTTTCGGCACGCCCTCCGGCTATGAGGACGTCATCTCCCAGTACTTCACCGCCATTTGCGACAGGGATTTCAACTCCTATGTCGACACGATGCCGGACGAAATTGCCGCCGATTATGAGACGGAGAAAACCGACCTTGAATATTCCGACTATCAGTATATGGATGAGCTCTATTACGACGTTTTTGACGAGTTCGGAGAGGACGTTGCGATAACTCTGACTTTCGGAGAAGCAACCCGCCCTGACGACGAGTACATCGATTATTTCGTCCAAAGCTATGAAGAGCTCTACGGCGAATCTATCAGCACCAGTAAGGTCTACGGTGTCTACGTGAACGCCAATTTCGCCGGCAGTCTCTCGGAGGACGACATCGAATTCGAGTGCTTCGTCCTAAAGACCGGTGGAAGATGGTACATGGTCGGGTGCGATTTTTGGAGCGAAGAGAGCGAAGAGTAGAAAAAATAAAAAAAGACTGTTGACAAAACGGCGGGAATAGCATATAATAAAAGTGGCGAGAGGGTTGCCTGAAGTGGCATTCAGGCAACGGTCACTCTTTCCCATATATTAATACGGTAATTGGATGACTGTGGCTGAATAATCAGGCACAGTTATTTCTTTCGGTTGTCACCGAGGTCGAGACCTAATCTGATGGCAGTTAAAACAAGAAGTAGTAACTGAATGGTTTGTGCGATGTCCATCTAGGTTTCACCTCCCTTCGCAGGAAAAGAGAAACCGACCTCTCACCAGGTGCATTATAACACATAAATCGCGTTGTGTCAACAAATAATTCGATTCTTAATTAATAAGCCGGCTTGCGCCGGCTTAATTACGCATTACGCATTACGAATTCCTAATTGGTTATTATCACACTCTCCATCATCCCGTTCTCCAGCTCAACCTCCTCGGTTGTCCAGCCGTAGTAGGCTTCGATTATCTTTCTGACGGTGTACTTGGCGTACTCGCCGTTTTCGATGACCACTGCGAATGCTATCTCGGGGTCGTCGGCGGGGTAGAAGCCGATTACTGTCGAGTTCTGGGTCGCGGTGTTGGAGGCTTGTGGAGTGCCGGTCTTGATTGCGACGCTTTCGGGGAGAGCGTCGGTCGAGAACTGCGCTAAGAAGGCGTTCTCCTCGTTCGACGCGTAGTATGTCGCGGAGGTGGTGCTCTCTCCGGCAAGAATCATTCCCTCAATGATGGGCGCAAATACTTCATCATAATCTGCATCTATAATATATGCAACCTCCGGCTCGGTCACGGAAAGGCACTCGGTCATGTTGTAGTCCCAGATTGAGTCGACGAGATACGGGCTGTATCTCACTCCGCCGTTCGCGATGGTAAGAGCGATTCCCGCCATCTGCAATGGCGTTACCGCGACCTCCGACTGACCGATTGCCGCTTGTAGGAGCTGTCCCACTGTCCAGTCCAAGCCCAGGTCCGCAAATGTGTCGGGGGATGCCAGGTAGCCGGAAGACGCGCTGATTTCGAGCCCGGGATCTTCTCCAAGACCATAAGCGGCTTCATACTCAAGGAACAGGTCGAGCCCGACCTCCTGAATAACCTGGTAGAAGAAGATGTTGCAGCTCTTCTGGATGGCGGTGACGACGTTTATCGAACCGTGCGAGCCGGTGCAATTTACAACAATATCGAGATAAGTGTAGTGCCGTGCGCAGTAGAAGAGGGTGTTCGTGTCGATGATTCCCTCCGCCAGAGCCGCAGTCGCGGTGACCGTCTTCATGACCGAGCCCGGGCGGTAGAGTCCGTCGAAAGCTCTGTTATAAAGCGGTGAGCCGTCGGCATTGAGGACGGAGTTATAGTCCTCCAAGAGGTCGTTTATGTCGTATGAGGGAGAGGTAGCCGCGGCAAGAACCGCTCCGGTATCGACGTCAAGCACTACAATCGCGCCCGCCTCGCAGTCGGAAAAGTCGAGTTCCTCCTTGGTTGTGGAGTCGGTTTTCGTGAGAATTCCGTCGCGGAGGTAGCTGATGTGGTTGTCAAGAATTTCCTGGCAAGCCTGCTGAAGCTCAGAATCGATTGTGAGCATGACGGTGTTGCCCGGCTCAACCTCCTCTGAGACCGACTCGGTGACATCGCCGTCGCTCGAAACGGTCACAATATTCGTTCCGTTAGTCCCCCGAAGAACGCTTTCGAGGGCTTTTTCTATGCCACTTTTTCCGATTGTGTCGCTGATGAGGTAGCCCTCAGCCTTCAGTTCTTCATACTCTTTGGCATAGACAGGTCCGACGTAGCCGACAATGTGCGGGGCGACGTCTCCCAAAGCGTAAACTCTCTCGTAGCTCTCGGCAATGTCGACGCCGGTGAGCTCGCCCGAGAGCTCCCGGATTTTCGAGACCGTTTCAATCGGGACGCCGGTCGCGAAGGTGTAGTCAATCGACGTCGAAAAGTCGCCGATAAGCATCTGATACCTGATTCCGGCGATGATTCGCTTCTCTTCTTCGGAATAATCGTCCGAAATCTCGTAGTTTTCGACCAGCCTGTCGATGCAGTTCTCCGCCGTCGCGTAGCTGTTGAGGCGGAGCTCCTCCTTAATCTTGGAGATTTCCGAGTCGGAGGCGTCCTCCAAAAACTCATATGGCTCGGAGAATGTGATCGGCGTCTCGTCAATCCACTCGACCCCGTCCTCCGAGAGAATCTCCGCGACCCGAAGGATGATTTCGTTCTGGGTCTCGTAGTCGGAGGGGAAGAAGGAGTACTCGATAATTATGTTGTAGGAGACCTCGTTTTCGACGAGCGAGACGCCGTTTCTGTCGACAATCTCCCCGCGCGCCGCGTAGACGGTCTTTTCGGCAGTCGTTGAGGATTTGGACATGGAAAGGTACATCTCCCCGTCGACAATCTGGATTTTCATAAGCTTTATCCCCGCATAAACGCAAGCCACCACAACAACAGCGATGGTGATAACGACACGGAGAATTTCTAAGGTGCGTTTTAACATGGGATGCCTTTCCGGGGTAAACCCCTCCACCACCACGCTTCGCGTGGCGGTCCCGAGTTCGCTTGCGAACTCGTCTCCCCATTTCGGGGAGGCTTGAGTAATTTGTCAAAGATGCTATTATGAACACATCCCGCAAACTATCGCAAATGATAATCTGCGGGATGGTGCGATGCGTATTTGCTACTGTAGATATAATAGCATAAAATCGCAGGGTTGGCAAGGGCGAATTCCTCACTTCTGATTGCAACTTTTCACAATTTCCCCTAAAACCTCTTGACATGAGCGGAATTCTATTATAAAATAAAAGGGTATGTGGGCTGTATTTTGTACAGGTGCTCTTGAGCTGTACGCTGTGCCGCGTTGGCGCAGTGTCTGCATATGTAAACTTTGGCAGGAATGGAAGACAGGCGTTGAGATTTGCGGAAGTCTTGCAGGATTTTCAGAAACTCTTGCAGGATTTTTGCGGGATTGCGTCGCAGTTCATTGTGCAACCGGCGTCATTAACCGGATTGCAGACCGGCTTTTTTCGGGAAGAGCCAGCCGCTTGCCTTGTTAATTCCGGAGATTACCCGTGGGCGGGGAGTCTCCTTCTTAAAAAACGGAGGGCGAAAGCTGAGCCCTGGCTTAATCGCAAGTGGAGTCGCGGGAGGCTTCCTCCGAATAAAATACTCAGAAAGGAGAGTTGTTAGTGACATTACCGGTTACGATCCTTTTATGTGTAGTTGCCCTTGCGATTGGTGCCGGCGTTAGCGGAGTTGTTTGCTATCGCATGGGAATTGAACATAGAAAGAAAATCGCTGAAGCGCAGATTGGTTCTGCTGAAGAAGAGGCGAAGAGAATTGTAGAAGAAGCCGGCAAGCAGGCGGAAGCTCTGAAAAAAGAGAAGCTTGTTGAAGCCAAGGACGAAATCTACAAAAACCGCATGGATACCGAGAAAGAGCTGAAGGAGCGCAGGTCTGAGGTTTCCCGTCAGGAAAGACGAGTTCAGCAGAAGGAAGAAACCCTCGACAAGAAGCTTGAATCTGTCGAGAAGAAGGACGAAAACGTTCAGCGTAAGCTGAAGCAGGCGGAATCAAAGCTTGCCGAGGCTGAGAAGGTAAAGGAAAGCCAGCTCCAGGAGCTCGAAAGAATTTCTGGATTTACGACTGACCAGGCGAAGGAATATCTCCTCAAGTCGCTTGAGGATGACCTCATCCACGAAAAGGCAGTCAAGATTGCGAGCTACGAGGCTCAGGCGAAGGAGGAGTGCGAAGCAAAGGCAAGGCAGTATATCTCGCTTGCTATTGCAAGATGCGCCGCAGACCAGGTTTCCGAGTCGGCAGTTTCGGTTGTCCCGCTTCCGAACGAGGAGATGAAGGGCAGGATCATAGGCAGAGAAGGACGGAATATCTGTGCTCTCGAACAGCTCACCGGAGTCGATCTCATCATCGACGACACGCCGGAGGCTATCACACTTTCTTGCTTCGACCCTGTCAGAAGGGAAGTCGCAAGGCTGTCGCTTGAAAAGCTTATTCAGGACGGCAGAATCCATCCGACAAGGATTGAGGAGTGCGTCGACAAGGCGCGCAGGGAGGTTGAGCAGACAATTAAGTCAGAGGGCGAAAGAGCTGTCCTTGAGACTAATGTACACGGCTTGAACCACGAGCTTGTCAAGCTATTAGGAAGACTTCACTACAGAACGAGCTATCGTCAGAACGTTCTGAATCACTCTATAGAGGTTGCTCACCTGGCAGGAATGATGGCGAGCGAGCTTGGAGTTGACCCGACACTCGCAAGACGTGCGGGACTCCTCCACGACATAGGAAAGGCTCTGAGCCACGAGATTGAGGGCTCACACGTCCAGATTGGCGTTGACGTTTGCCGCAAGTACAAGGAGTCTCCCGAGATTATTCACGCTATCGAGGCTCACCACGGCGATGTCGAGTGTCATTCAGTAATCGCGGCACTTGTCCAGGCGGCGGACGCTATCTCCGCGGCAAGACCGGGGGCAAGAAGCGAGAACTTCGAGAACTACATCAAGAGACTTGAGAAGCTTGAGGAGATTTGTTCCTCCTACGACGGCGTCGAGAAGTCGTTTGCAATTCAGGCGGGCAGAGAAGTGCGGATAATGGTCTATCCCGACAAGGTCGACGACGATCAGATGGTGATTGTCGCCAGAGAAATCGCTCAGAAGATCGAGCAGGAAATGGACTATCCCGGACAGATTAAGGTAAACATAATCCGAGAATCCCGCGCTGTAGAGTACGCGAAATAGAAAAAAGCGGGCACTGCCCGCTTTTTTAATTCGGAATTCGTAATGCGTAATGCGTAATTAGTCGCCGCTGTGCGGCGACGCGCCCATTGCGTGGGCGCACCTCTCAGTCTGCGCCTTTGGCGGCGGTGGAGGGGTGCGCGAGTCCGCAGGGCAAGCGCGGGCGGATAATATCCGCCCCTACATGAGAATTACCCAACAAAGGAGAATAAACCTAAATGATAAGACCAGCAACCATATCCGACGCCCCTGCTATCATGTCGCTTCTTAAGCAGGTCGGGGCGGTTCATCAGAAGATTCGCCCTGACATTTATGGGGAACGGCAGGTCAAGTACACCGAGGAAGAGATTACAAAGCTCTTTAACGACGAGAATGCGCCTGTTTTTGTCTATGAAGAGGACGGAAAAGTCCTTGGGCATCTCTTCTGCGCCATCAAAGACTTCGCGAAAGTCAAGACATTCTACATAGAGGACTTCTGCGTCGACGAAAACGCCAGAGGCAAAGGCATCGGGACGAAGCTCTATGAGTTCGCTAAAGCCTATGCCAAAGAGATAGGCTGTCACAACCTCATCCTCTGCGTCTGGGAAGGAAACGACGTTGCCAAGGCGTTTTATGACAAGATGGGGATGGGTGTGCAGAGGACGATACGGGAGGAAATTCTTAATTCGTAATGCGTAATGCGTAATTAGTCGGCTTCGCCGACGCCGCACTACGGGCGATGCGATTTCGCCGAAGGCGAAATCGCACCCCTCCACCACCGGCTTTCAGCCGGCGGTCCCCCTCCCCTTGTCAGGGGAGGCAATAGCATCCTAATGCAGGAACTTACGAGAGGAGCAATTATAGCTCCCCTGACAAGGCATCCGCGTACACTTAGCGATAAGGTATATACAAGTCAAAA
>JAJQDP010000054.1 GCA_021202155.1 Oscillospiraceae bacterium
ATACCAGACTTTTTTCGACTTGTATATACCTTT
Source organism: Oscillospiraceae bacterium (assembly GCA_021202155.1). GTDB lineage: Bacteria > Bacillota > Clostridia > Oscillospirales > Ruminococcaceae > Faeciplasma. Next base: position 34 of record JAJQDP010000054.1, read on the forward strand.
TCGCTAAGTGTACGCGGATGCCTGACAAGGGGAGGGGGACCGCCGCCAAAGGCGGTGGTGGAGGGGTGCGCCAGCTTTGCTGGCGCATATGGTTGGCTGAGGTTGCTACTTCTTAAAGAACAGTACCCCTAAGCAATTCGGTCCGCAGTGGCAGGAGACGGTACAGCCGGCGTAGGTTTCTAAGATATTCTCGTCCTCGAACGGCTGGAGCTCCTTGACAAGGGCTCTCACCTTCGCGACCAGCTCATCCGGAACGTGCGAGTGGGTGATGAAAATGCGGCTTGTGTCGATGTCGTCCCTTCCCGCAAGTCTGCCGCGGACGTAGTCAAGAACCGTCTTCTCCATAGCTCCGCGGTACTTCTTCCCGATGACCATCGTGCCCTCGGAAACGACAATTTCTACTCTCAGCTTCAGAAGATTCGCGCCGAATGCGACGACTCCACTGCATCTTCCGCCCTTCTGGAGATAGTCGAGCGTCTGCAGAACAAAGCTGACGTCCAATTTTTCCTTCATCTCGTTAAGCTTATCCGCAATTTCGGAGGCAGAAAGACCCTCCCCGGCGAGTTCCCTTGCCTTGATGGCAAGATGTCCCGAGCCGGTCGAAAGGTTTCGCGAGTCAATCGGGTAGACGTGCCCAAGCTCCTCTGCGGCTATGCAGGCGTTCTGATAGCAGGAGGAGAACTCGCTTGAGATGTTGATATGGACGACCTCACAGCCCGCGTCGACATACGGCTTGAAGACGTCCTCATACTCGGAGACCGAAACGGCAGAGGTCTTCGGAAGGACGCCGGTGAGCCCAACGTAATCGAAAATCTCAAGCGGCGTGACATCCACGCCATCCCGCCTCATCTCTTCGCCCAGGATAGTTCCGAGCGGAATCGGCTTGATTTCATACTTCTCGTAAAGCTCCGGACTCAGATCACAGGTTGAGTCGCAGGTAACGATGATTTTTTCTGACATTTATAGGTCTCCTTTCAAAGATATTCTTTCCTCACCCGTTAAATCAAATCCAGAAACTCACTGACGCTGATAATTCTTGGATCGGTAATATTCGACTCCAAAAAGTCCTTATCTCCTGTCAAAAATAAGTCAGCATGGGCGTTGAGTGCCGCCCTGAGAATCGGACGGTCCTTTGGGTCGCGGATTTTTCTTTCGAGGTCAATTTCCTCTTCCGGTGTCTGAACAAGCCTGATAAAAGAAAGCGCATTGTACAAAAACGCTTCCATTTCAGTGATTCTCTCAGGAAATTTTTCTCTGAATTTTCGATGCAGTTCATCTACAACATAATCGCAGATAATCGGCTGAAATGGTGGGTTGACCGCCTTATAAAATGCGGAAGCAACTCTGCCGTTCGGGAAAAGAGCCGCTGAGATGATTATGTTTGTATCCAGCATTACTTTCATTCTTCATTTTCCTCGCGTCTTGACGCAGTAATCCACTCTGCAATATCATCTTCCGAAGTAAATCCGGCTTTTTCTGCTTCACCGCGCATCTGTTCCTGAAACTTCTGCATAGCATAAACAGCAGAATTGACCACCTTTACCGTTCCATTTTCAAATATAAAGGTTACGCGGTCGCCGGTTGAAACGCCGAGAGCGGTTCTTATATTCTTCGGAATTGTGACCTGTCCTTTGGACATCACCCTTGCATCATTCACTAATACATTCTGCATAAAAAGACCTCCAGTCTATATAAAGTAGGAAAGTAGGGATTTCCTACTTTTATTATATCCCACTTCCGACTTAATGTCAACCGGTTTCCGAATTCCGAATTAAATTTACCGCCATCTGCTCGGCAATTCCGCGTCTATCGTCCTCTCCTTCGGGAACGGCGTGAACTGGACGTAGGTATCGGTGAGGTTATCGTACTTGAGTGCCGAGTTTTTGGCGGCGTCTCTTAGGTAGACCTCCGAAATCACTTCACCGTCCGAATCGGTCAGGGTGACCGTCTCAAATTCGCTCAGGTTGAAGCTGAGCTGGACGAGTCCGACGGCGTCATCTCTAAGGTAATTCTCACAGACAATCTTCACTTCCTCGCCGGAAGCAAGTGTGCCGGAGGTTATCGTATAAGCATAAGTTCCGTCAGAGAGGGTCAGCCCGGCAAGAGAAACGGTCTCATCGCCGAAATTCCTGAGGGTTATGTAGTCCTGGTAGCTACCCTTGTAGCAGACCTCCGAAATCCTGAGCCCGGCTGTATCGCAGGAGCATACGAGGCTTATCTTGATGCTGTCGCCGTAGATTTCGCTCGAAATCTCGACCACCTCGTCGTAGACCTTCTCGCCGTTGATCTCCCAGTACTCGAATTTGTAGCCGTCGACCACTTCACAGGATAGCGTCTGGGACGTTCCGACAAAGTAGACGCCGTTAAAGGTATACTCGTCGTCGACATCAATAACAGCCGTGTTGTAGGTGATTGCGGCTTCTGAGGAGGTCGTAATATTGACGCGATAGGTTGACTTTGAGTCGTACTCCGGGAAGATTGCTGTAATCTGGGTCTTTGCGGAGTAGGGTCTGCCCTCAATCCACTCCTTCGCATTCTCAAGCTCGCTTGAAATGCTCCAGACTGAGGTCGTCCCGGCTTCTCCCGCCTCGACAATCTCGTGGAGACGCTCGGTGTTGAGTTCGTCCAAAGTGTCGGAGACCTTGTCGGCACTGCAGTACCAGTTCATTATATCACATAAAATATTGACGAATCGCTCTTTAATATCGTCCCTCTTGCAGAGGGAGATGAGAAGGTCGCTCCGGGTGTACTTGTCGCCATCGTCGTGAACGTCGTCGTACCAGTCCTCCGGCATCAGCCCGAAATAAGTCTCGTCGAACAGATCCTTGATGTTGTACTCAAAGAAGCTTGAGCCGTAGAGCCCCAAGGCGAAGTCGCTGTCATAGATGAGGAATCGCCACTTCCCGTCGAAAACCTCGTCCTCTGAGGATAGCGAGGTGTCCCCCGAAACAAATCTATACACTTTGTAATTATTGTTTGGCCAGTCGCTGTTGCCGACATAGGCACAGAGAGCGTAATAGGTCAGCATGTTGTCGATGTCCACAAGCCCCTCGAACTCGGCGAAAATCTCGTCGTCGGTCAGGTCTTTGTAGGCGTATGCCTGAACCGCCTCCCAGTCGCTCTTGGCTTCCTCAAAGCGGTCGTCGTTATTACCCTCAGTAATCATGTACTCGCAACCCTCAAGGATGTCCCATGTTCCCTGCTCGACGGCATACTGGTGGTCAAGCCAGTCCTCCGAGTAGACATCCTGAACCCACGCGAAGCCGTAGTACTCGCCGTTGAGGAAGACAGCCGCGGCTCGGCAGTTCTTGGCGTCAAGCCCGGCGTCAGCGGCAAGAGTGGAGACGACCTCGTCCCGCTCAAAGAGATAGCCGTTGTCGTTCGCGCCGGCGCGGAGGGAAATCTTGTTATAGGACTTAATTTTGTCTCCGTTCACATCCGTCTCGTCGGTGAAGAATTCGTAACGGAAGCGGTCGTTTTCGGAATCGTACTCCTCGCGGGCGTAGAGCCGGAGGTTTTTCTGGCTGTTGGAGCGCGACCAGCCGCCGTAAATTCTCAGCCCACAAGCCTGGGAGATGACACATGTGCCGTCGTACTCATAGACCTCGACGTAGGCGGGGCGTTCGCCCTCCATCCCGCTCTGGTTCCAGTTTGCGGGGTCAGTAGGCTCGATGTCGCCCTCCGGGTCAGTCGCAAGATAATCGTCCCGCATCTTTCCGGCGATGAAAATTCCGTCCTCGTAGTTGTAGAGGTAATCGGGATCGATTGAAATTGAGAAGACGAGGCAGTCGAACCGCTCGTCAATATTCGTGCCGAGGAAGTAGCTCCGGGTGACGGTGTCCGAATAGCTCCCGTCCGAGTAGACGGCGCAGGCGCGGATGGTGTAAAGAATACACTCCTCGCTGTCCTTGACGGAAAGTGTGATTCCGCCGGAATAGCTCTCGCCGGAGGTCTGGGGTTCACTGCCGTCGGTCGTGTAGAGAATGTCGACGACCTCAAGACTTCCCGCCGCCGACGCGCTCAGATAGAGCCTCTGAGTGCTTGAATAGAATCCGCAGTCGATGGAGAACCTGACCGGCTCCTGGTCAGTCGAGCCGACAGAATCGGTCGCGAGCGAGGAAACTGTTATCTCGGAAGCGTGGAAGCTCACCCAGTCCTGCGCCAGGCATGTCACGAAAATCATGACAGCCAGAAAGACCGCAACCCCGGCAGTCAGAATCACCTTGTATTTGATTTTAGATTTGCTCTCGTTCATGTTATCTCCAAGTAAAGTCGCAATAAAATAAAAATCTGCTACACTATATGATAGCAGATTTTTGGGGAAATGTAAAGGGGCAATCAAAAAACTCCCCACCCGTCTGCATCGGGTGGGGAGAATCGATTTTAATTATCCTTCGTTTTCAGGAGGAAATTATCTTCTCTTGGAAGCTACAGCAGCTGCAGCAGCGAGAGCCATAGGAACGAGTGCGAGAACGATACCAGTGGTAGGGTTGCTGTCAGCAACGGGCTCGTCGTCATCATCGTCGCCTACATCGAGGTCTTCGCCGTCGTCCTCAGTCTCGGTGTTGGAATCCTCAACGTTAGGATCAACAACTACATCAGAGTCATCCTCAGCAGCCGGAACAGTGAGTTCGAGGTAAACTTCGGTAGCAGTGAGCTGGTAGTAAGACCACCAGTTGGTGTTGTTGTAGTATCTGTAGCTGGAAGAAGTTACAGTGTCAACAGCGGTCTGCTGAATGGTCATGTAGCCATTGTAAAGACCATAAGTGCTGTTGTAGAGGTAGCTGATCGGAACGTCGAATTCGAGAACAGAAGCAGAACCGTTGACGATGCAGGTAGAAACTGCAGTGCCAGTCAAAGCGGAAGTGCCAGTGCTGTACCAGTAACCAGTAGCAGAAGAGCTAGAACCGTAGGAAGCATCCTCAGCGTATACGTTCAAGGTGTAAACAGCAGTACCAACGATAGGAGTGTAGTAGCTCTGAGCACCGCCGAGAACTACAACGAGCTTAGCAGTAGAACCTTCGGTAGAAACTGCGTTAAGGATGGTAGCTCTGTTAGCGAGGGTGTGGTCCCAAGTGAGGATGTCACCGTCGTTGTCAGTGGTGGTGGAAGTAGTGTAAACTACAGAACCGCTACCAGAGTTAGAGTTAGCAACGATAACGATATAGGGTGAATCAGTAGAAGTGCCTTCGCTTACGGTGCAGGAAAGGCTGTAGCCGTAAAGAACACTCTCATAGCCGTTAGCATCGGTGTAGGTGATAACGGGAGAAGTGTAGTAGGAAGTGCTGAGGTTAGAGCTGTACTCGCTGAACGGATCAGCAGCATAGTAGTAGTAAGTGCTCCAGTCAGTCTGCGAAATGGTAGCAGTGATGGTGATAGGAGTGGTGTTAGCTACTGCAGTGCTCTGAGGAACCATAGCAGGGATGGAATCAGAATAGTAATCTCTGGAGAATGCACCAACATAAACTACCTGATCGAAGGTCTCGCCAACGTTAGCAGAACCATCTGCGCCCTTAAGAGCAACGGTAACACCGTTAACAGTGAGGGTGTAGCTGATTGCTACGCCAGAAGCGTCGATATTAACGAGCTGTGCAGGCAATGTGAGGGTGAAGTATTCACCAGCGGTTGCATAACCATAGAGTGCATAAGCAGGGATCCCGATGGTGTAAGTGGTTGTGTAGCTGGTAGCGAACGTACCATAGTTATACATATCAATGGTATAAACTTCGTCATCAGCAAACACAGAGATAGCCATTGCAGAGATGGCAACTACGACTGCCAGAAGGACAGCCATGAGCTTTCTCATTTTCATGATAAATTTCCTCCTTAAAGAAATTATTTTTATCCCTATAAACGGGTATAGAGATTCTTGACTTGGGCATAATATTTTTTCGCCCGATTTTGTTCGGAATAACCCGACACACCGACATTATAGCACCGTCCCAATCACTTGTCAAGTATTTTTTATGAAATATTTGATAAGGATTTGGGAAGCCCTGCGACTTGGCTTTGCCAAGTCGGCTAATTTCGGCTTTGCCGAAATTAGCACCCCTCCACCGGCTTCGCCGGTCCCCCTCCGGAAGTTCGCTTGCGAACTTCATTTCAGAGGGAGGCTTTTCCCAGTTCTATCAGACGTCTTATTAGGGCTCTGATAGGCTCCCCTGAAAGGGGAGCTGTCGCCGTAGGCGACTGAGGGGTTGCTCCCCTGAAAGGGGAGCTGGCAGACCCGAAGGGTCTGACTGAGGGGTGCGTCCCCGCAGGGGACGCGTCGGCGTAGCCGACTTTCAGGCTCATCTATAATGTAGTCTCTCGGAATTAGCCTTCCGCTGTTTAAGTAGTGTCAAAACCGGGTCGAAAAGTTGCAAAAAGTTTTGAAAAAAATTTTTTTGGGTAGAGTGAATAAATGGCGGTGCTGTTTTGCGGATGTGGGCTGGTGATTTTGCACAAAATACTATATGTAGTACCTTGTCTCACTTAAAACTTTACATTTCATTTGCTTTGTGGTATAATAGACCT
>JAJQDP010000021.1 GCA_021202155.1 Oscillospiraceae bacterium
TTGTTGCCAATTTCGCTTAAGTGTACGCGTATGCCTTGACAGGGGAGCCTTTTTGTGCCTCTTTGCAAGCTTCTGAGAGAATAAAAAAAGCCTCCCCTGTCAAGGGGAGGGGAACCGGCGAAGCCGGTGGAGGGGTGCGCGACCAAAGGGAGCGCAAATTACGCATTACGCATTACGAATTACGCATTTTAGAGATTCTCCGGATACGCTCCATCCGCATGAAGCTTGCGGAGCTTCTCCTCAACGTCTGCCTTATCCTCTCTATAGGTGATGCCGAACCACTTGTCGTGGGAGGGTCTTGCTTCTACGGTGAGGGAGTTTTCGCTGAGGAAGTCGTTGACCATTACGGGGAGGAGGCATTCTGCCTTGATCTGGTCGGGGGTGAGAGCCTTAAGGAAGTCCTCGAAATACTTCTCCATCAGAGGCAACGTTTCGTTATGGAAGCCCCAGAAGTTCATCGAAACCTCTGCGTCGGGGTCGACCTCGCCTGTCTCGGAAACCATCTTGTCACCATCCGGTTTGATTCCGCTGGTCTCGTCAACCTTGACGAGCTTGCCATCCGCAACACTGCAGACGCCTCTTGTAACAGTGCCGTTGAGGCTGACGGTGTTCTTGAGGATATAAGTAACCATTGCGGCTTCGCTTCCGCCCTTGAGACCCTCAAGGAGCTTATACATGATGTCGAAGCATTCCTTGCCGTAGTAGTCGTCGGCATTGATAGTAGCAAACGGCTCGGTGAGGGCGTCCTTTGCCGCCAAGACTGCATGGACTGTGCCGAACGGCTTTACTCTCTCAGCCGGAATTTCATAGAAGCTCGGGACTGTTGAATAGTCCTGAACGCAGTATTCGAGCTCTACCCTGTCCTTGAACTTCTCGCCGACGGTCGAACGAACTATGTCAACCATCTCGCTCTTGAGGACGAACACGACCTTCTCAAATCCTGCCGCAATAGCGTCGTGAATCGAGTATTCCATCAGGATTTCGCCGTGAGGTCCGACGTTGGAAATCTGCTTGTCTCCGCCGAAACGTGAGCCGAGACCTGCCGCTAATACCAAAAGTGTAGCTTTCATATCTGTTACCTGCCTTATTTTAAGTTTTATTCGGGCTATTCACCCTACCTAAGAACATTTTATACCAAAATCGTCAAAATGTCAACCGAAATTATGTTGAAAATATCTATTTTTCGCCGATTTTATCCGCCGATTTCATCGGTCTGATTCTTCGGTTTTCTTTTTGCGGAATATGAGTAGCTTCTGCACGACGAAATTGACGACGAACATGATGACCTCGGCTATAGGCTTTGCAAGCCATGTCGGGAAAAGAAGAACTCTTGTCATCACTTCCATCAGGACGAATGTCTTCACAGTGAAGCTCACCGCCGCAAGTGCGTAATATCCGCCCATCTCCGCCCAGACGCTCTTCTCAGAGCGGAAGACCCACCTGCGGTTAATCTGGAAGTTCACCTGCGACGACACGCAGAATGCACAAACCGCCGAGACCTCCATGGCAAGGGAAAAGTCACCAAGTAGCCATTCGACGACCAATAGTATCGTATAGTCGATGACGAATGCAATCACGGATGAGATTCCATAACGAATCGGTTGCAGGGAGAGTGCTTTTTTGATTAGGTTCATGACTTCGCCTCCGGAAACCCCTCCACCATGCTTCGCATGGTCCCCCTCCCCTTTCAGGGGAGGCTATTTGTATTCTCTCAAAGTTTGTTCAATGTACCTAAAGGCTCCCCTGAAAGGGGAGCTGGCTGCGCCGCAGGCGCAGACTGAGGGGTTTCCCTTAATACGCCTTCCCCCACATTACCATGCACTTAGCCGGCTTGCCACAGCAGACACACTTGTCGCTGAGGTTCTCCTGCTCGAACGGGATGCAACGGGAGCCGACGCCGGTGAGCTCCTTGACCTTGTCCTCGCAGGCTTCGTCGCCGCACCACATCGCCTTGATGAAGCCGTCGCCGTTCTTCTCAAGAGTTTCATTGATCTCGTCGATAGATGTGCAGGAGTAGCTTCTCTCCTCCTGTCTCTGCTTCGCGGCTTCAAACATACCGTCGTGAACCTCGGTGAGGCAATTCTTTACTCCCTCAACCAGATTATCAAGAGTGATGAACTCTTTCTTGCGGTTATGTCTGAGAACAGCCACACAGTGGTTCTCCTCGATGTCACGAGGACCTATCTCGATTCTGACAGGGACGCCGCGCATTTCATACTCGGCGTACTTCCAGCCGGGGGAATTCTCGCTGTCGTCAAGCTTGACTCTGATGCCGGCGGCATTAAGGGTGTCATAGAGCTCATGAGCCTTTCCGAGAACGCCCTCCTTGTGCTGGGCGACCGGAACTATCACTACCTGGACTGGTGCGACTGCCGGCGGGAGAACCAAGCCGTTGTCGTCACCGTGGGTCATGATTATAGCACCGATGAGACGGGTTGTGACTCCCCATGAGGTCTGGTAAGGAATCTTCACGGAGTTATTTTTATCTGTATAGGTGATGCCGAAAGCCTTTGCAAATCCGTCGCCGAAATAGTGAGACGTTCCCGCCTGCAGAGCCTTGCCGTCGTGCATGAGAGCTTCGATAGCATAGGTCGAGACTGCGCCGGCAAACTTATCGCTGTCGGTCTTCTTGCCCTTGACTACAGGCATTGCGAGCTCGGTCTCGCAGAACTCGGCGTAGGTTTCGAGCATCTTCTCGGTGAATGCCTCCGCCTCCTCGGCTGTTTCGTGGATAGTGTGACCCTCCTGCCAGAGAAATTCTCTGGAACGGAGGAAAGGTCTTGTTGTCTTCTCCCATCTTACAACCGAGACCCACTGATTATAGAGCTTCGGAAGGTCGCGATAGGAGTGAATTATGTTGGCATAGTGCTCGCAGAAGAGGGTTTCGGAGGTCGGTCTGACGCAAAGTCTCTCCTCAAGCTTGTCATTTCCGCCATGGGTGACCCATGCAACCTCGGGAGCAAAGCCCTCGACGTGGTCTTTTTCCTTATTTAAAAGGCTCTCGGGGATGAACATCGGCATATAGACGTTCTCGACTCCCAGAGCCTTGAATCTACCGTCCAAGAACTTCTGCATATTTTCCCAGATAGCGTACCCATAGGGGCGGATGACCATGCATCCCTTGACGCTTGAATATTCGATAAGCTCCGCCTTCTTAACTATGTCCGTATACCACTGCGCAAAGTCCTCGCTCATGGAGGTTACCGCTGATACGGTCTTCTTGTCATTTGCCATCACTATATCTCCTTCCGAAATTTCGGGTAAGTGTATTTTTAGCACAAATATAATAGCACAGATTTGGGAGTTTGACAAGTGTTTTTTAGAGGCTTCTGCCTTTCTTCTGCAAATGACTTGCCTTCGGCAAGTCGGCAAGTTCGGCAAAGCCGAACTTGCACCCCTCCACCGCGCTTCGCGCGGTCCCCCCTCCCCTTTCAGGGGAGGCTATGACTGCCCCTTCAAAAAGCTTTTGAGAGAATGAAAATTGGCTCCCTTGTCAAGGGGAGCTGGCGCGCCGCAGGCGCGACTGAGGGGTGCTATTTTCGCCAGAGGCGAAAATAGCGCAGTTCGGCTTCGCCGAACTGCTACAGAGCCCCATAAAAAGGGGGCGCCTACGAGCCGGAAACCGACTCGTAGGCAAAGAAAGGGAAAAATATGAAAAAGCTTTCGCGATACTGGCGATATTAAAAGTTTGGACAATTGCCCCTTGGGCAATTAGGGTGGAATTAGCTGCTCCCGGCGACAATTACGAATTACGCATTACGAATTACGAATTGATTTAAAGGGGGTGCTCACGGGTCGGGACGGTTTCCCGACCCGTAAGCAAAGAAAGGGAAAAATATGAAAAAGCTTTCGCGTAACTGTTTGTTGGGGATATTTCCGTATCTCCGGGAGCCTCCCCTTTAGGCTCGCGATACCTGTATGTCAATCAAAACGTCAACGTGACGCTACGGTGTGAAATTCGCGCCACGCCGCGCCGTATCAGCAAGTTTTAACCCGTAATCTCCATCAGCTCAACTTCGAGGTCGATATAAGTTCCATCACGATAGATGCTGAGTGTTATGGTATCTCCGACCGAGAAGTTGTTCTTGATATTGGTAAGCTCATCCATTGTGGTGATGCTTTCGTCGTTGACTCCGACGATTATATCTCCCGCCTGAACTCCTGCAATGTCTGCGCCTGAATCAGGCTCAACGTATCTTACCATGACACCCTGAGGGATTCCATAGTAGAACGCAACATAAATCGTTATGTCCTCGCCGGTGATGCCGATTGAAGGTCTGCCGGTGACGTAACCGTACTGGATGAGGTCATTTATGATAGGAAGTGCGTCATCAATCGGGATCGCAAACCCAAGTCCCTCACCATAGGAGGAAGAAACCTTCGCAGAGATTACTCCGATGACCTGACCATAGGCATTGACCATAGGTCCGCCGGAGTTTCCGCTGTTGACGGAGGCGTCGGTCTGGATTAATGTCATATCCTTGCCGTTGATGTTAAGGGTGCGGTTCAGTCCCGAAACGATTCCCACTGACATCGAGCCGTAAAGGTCGTAGCCAAGGGGATTTCCGATGACTATCGCAACCTCGCCGACCTTCAGGTCGCCCGATGTTCCGAGCTCGACTGCTGTCAAGCCCTCGGCATCAATCTTGAGTACTGCAATATCCGACTGCGAATCCTCGCCGATGAGTGTTGCCTCATACTGGTTCATGTCGGAATCGACTATTGCGATGCTTGTTGCGTCCTCAACGACGTGAGCACATGTCAGGATGTAGCCGTCCTCGGTCAGGATGATTCCTGTTCCGGTGGCACTTCCGCTGTTTGTCGTGGAGGAAACTCCTACAACCGAAGGTGAAACCTTCTCGTATATTTCAGTGAGGGTGTAATCTCCCTCAGCGGTTATAAGCTGGCTTAATGTCGGGTACTCCTTTGTGGAGGTCACGCTGTCAGAATCATCTGCCACCGCGTTCTGGGAGGTCTCGTCTTCCTCCTCAAGAACCACTGTATCCTCGTCTTCATCAGTCGTGGTCTGGGTTGTTGTGGAAGGAGTGTTATTTCCGCGGTTGCTCTGCTGTGCAGTATTGAGAGAACTGTCGCTCAGTGCGATGAAAGCAGAGATAGCGGTTACTGACACTACAAACACTGCCAGAACTCCGACGATAATTCCAATCGCAATCTTTCCGCCGTTGCCCTTTTTCCTTGGTGTGGGAGCGTTATAGACATACTCACTGCGGTTTCCGGTCTGGCCCTGATTGTAGCTTCCATAGCTGTAGCTGTTTCCGGAATAGGTATTGCTATATGAATTCTGGAAGTAGCCGTTCTGAGTGTACTGGTTCTGATTGTTCTGGGAGTACGCGCTTCCGGTGTAGCCACCGCGGCTGCTGTCCGTGTTGGTGTAGGAGTTCACCCCGGAGGTAGCTTCCGAATCGCTGTTTCCGTTATTCACAGCCTCTTCCGGCTGAGTACCTTCGGCATCCGATTCTTCAACCAATACCGTTTCAACAACGCCGTCATCCGATTTGTTTTCCTCGCCCGGCTGAGGATTGTCATCTATTCTGTTTTCATTCTCGTTAAAGTTATCGTTCATAAAATGCATCCTCCGTCTGTAATTTGCTCTGTAGGAGAAAACTCCGCAAGCTCTTGCCGCCATAACAGTCGAGGCTTGGAAACCTTCCACGTTCCCGTTCCTTATGCTTTTTATTATAATCATAAATGTGTAAATCATATGACGGAATACAGAATATTTTAGGATTTGAAACAGGGAAGTTCGTGAGAAAGCTTGATATGTCTGTGTTTTTGTGATACAATTAGCGTAGCCGGTTTCCGGTATTCTCCAAAATAATCAAAGGGGGCTGACAAATTGTCGTACACCGACCTTATATTTGTTTTCTGCTTTTTACCTATATATATGATACTCTCCATGCTCTGCAGTGAAACAAGAAATAAAAATCTCGTTTCCCTCATCATGTCAGTAGTATTCATTGCATGGGCAAGACCGCTATATTATGCGCTGATTTTAGTCGTAATATTCCTCACCTATCTTTCAGCAAGGCTCTGTGATGGTGGGAGGATGCCGTGGTTGAAAATTGCCGCAGGAGTCGTGACAGCGGTTCTGTCGCTCTTCCCTATCATCAGTTTAGGCTCGCTCGGAACGGTAAGCGGGACTGTCTCGGCGATAGGCTTCATCCTGTTTGACATCCGCTCGGTTCTCTATCTCAAAGACTCCGAAAGTGAAGGTGCGGAGAAGAATTTTGTGGATTTATCCGTATATCTCATATCATTCGAGATGATGGCTGTCTCGCCAATCTTAAGCTATTCTGAAATGAAGGACGCTATAAAGGAGCGTAAAGCCGGGCTCGCGATGCTCTCAAGCGGGCTTGAGCGGTTCATCTGCGGGCTTGCCGCGGTGACTGTTTCAGGCTATCCTCTTGAAAGGCTGAGGAATGCCGCTCTGTTTGAGGGTACTCTCCCAACTTTGAACTTAATTTTGGGCGTCATTTTCACGGCTATTGAAATCAATGTAGTGGCGTTAGGTTATCTTTCGATGTCGGAAGGGCTTCTTCTCATGAGTGGCTACAGAATCGAGCTTCACAGTGGATGCTTCTTGCCGAAGAGCCTGATGATTGACCATGTCGGTTCTGTCAGCCCGACCTATAAGACTGCCGCCGAGAAGCTTCCGGGCAGTCAGCTTGCACTGATACTTTCGGCTGTCGTTCTTTGCGTAGTCGCAGGGTACTCTCTTGGATTCGGTGCCGGAGGAGTCGCTCTTGTCTCTATCATTGCGGTCGCGATTCTGCTCCAGAAATTCTTTGAGACGAAAAAGTCGGTTTCGGCAGGAGTCTTCACCTTTATAATTTCGATATTCGCGGTTATCCTCTGCGCGAACCGTTCACTCACCGGCTTTGCCGACTGGATAACATCATTCGGCAGAAGCTATGACTTCCTCATAAGCTATTCTCTCTGGGACGAGCTTTCAAGAGGGTGGGTCTACCTGCTCATATCGATATTCTACATTTCGCCGCTCCGACCGATGGCGGGAGTCCTCAAGCGAAAGATAATGACCGAGAACGAGTCAAGCTATGGAACTATAAGAGTCGTAAGCACCGTTTTGGTGACGTTACTATTGGTCATCTCAACCATAGCTATGGCTACTGCGGCATCAATATAAGGGAGGGATCACTTTGGCTAAGAAGAAAAAGAAGAATGTCACTCCCGTGCCGGAGGTGACGAATACTCCCGAGAAGGAAGCTCCGAAATTTGAAATAGGTCAGAAGGGCGACGAGTTCGACATAAGCTACTCACGAGCTGTGAGAAACGCAAATGCAGACGCCGACGAGCTCTTAACAGACCTCAGCCAGGAGCAGGGTGCGGACAGATACAACTTCATCGGCTTTGCTATCCCGGTTTTGGTTCTGTTGTTCTTTGCAATAAGCTTTATCATCATAAACCGTCCTGAGTTTTCGGAGGTATTCACAGCGAAGCTCTCCACCTCCACCGTTATGGACGGAAGCTATCTATCCGATCTCACCGAGGCGTACAACACCACCCTTCCGTTTGGAGATGGGCTTTCAGACATGGGCGAGCTCCTTGGCTTTGCTCCGAAATCTGACGACGAGGAAGTGGAGGAAGAGCCGGCAGATGAACAGGAAGAGCCCACCGAAGATGAAGAACTGGAGGTCACCGAGCCCGCGGTCACAACGACTCCTGCAACTACCGAACCGGTAACAGTCGCAACCACCGAGACCTCAGAGGAGGAGGTTCCCGACACATACATCATGTACGCCGCAGGAACGCTCAACATAAGGCTTGAGCCGTCAAGCGAAGCCATGATGCTCGGCTACTTCAGCGTAAACTCCGAGGTCGATGTCATCGAAATACGTGACGACGGCTGGGCTGAAATCTGGTACAGCGGAATCCGTGCCTATGTCGACGCTGACTATCTGAGCGACACAAAGGTGGTTGTCACAACCACCACGGAAGCAACGACTGAGGTCACCACAACCACCGAGGAGACCACCGAAGCTACGACTACCACCCCCGAGGAGACAACTGAGGTCACCACCGTCACAACTGAGGAGACCACAACAGCGTCGACCAGCGCGACAAGAATCACTCCACAGAACCCGGATGTCACCTACACCCTTCCGACTGTCACTGCCGCTCCGATGACCACCGCTACCACGACAGAGTCTCAGGAGACCACCACGGTCTCCTCCGAAGTCACTGAGCCAACGACTCAGTCGCAGGAGGTCACAACCGCTTCGGAAACTCCTGTAACTCCCGGAGAGGGTGAATCGGAGTGAACCCATACGGAAGAAAAAGATACCTGACTCTTGACGCTGTTCTCAGGCGCGAATTCGGAGAAAAGACCGTCAAGATTCCCCTGAACGCCGGTTTTAGCTGTCCCAACCGGGACGGGAAAGCCGGCTTCTCGGGCTGTAGCTACTGCTCAGGCGCACTTTCCGGCGAGTTTGCCGGAAATCCGAGGGAAAGCCTCAGTGAACAGTTCGAGAAGACAAAAGCACTCTACCTTAAAAAGTGGGGCGAGACGAAATATATCGCCTATCTGCAGGCTGGGAGCAATACCTATGCGGATGTTGAAATGCTCAGGCAGGTCTATGATACTGCCCTGTCACTTTCCGTTGTCGGTCTGTCAATTGCAACGAGGGCTGACTGCCTCGGGGACGACGTCCTTGAGCTTCTTTCCGAGATAAACCGAAAAACATATCTGACGGTTGAGCTCGGGCTTCAGAGTTCTTCCGACAAGACTGCAAAGAGAATAAACCGCGGGCACAGCTATGCGGAATTCCTGACTGGCTACAATGCACTTAAGGAACGGAATATCCGGGTGTGCGTGCACATTATAAACGGTCTCATCGGCGAGACGCATGAGGATATGCTGAAAACTGCAAGGGATGTCGCGGGCCTTGAACCGTATGAGATAAAGATTCACCTTATGCATGTAATTCACGGCACTCCTGACGAGAGGAGATTTCTCTCGGGTGAGCTCAGGACTCTATCTAAAGAGGAGTACATCGGCATCGTCTGCGACCAGCTTGAGCTTCTTCCTCCGGAAACGGCGATAGGACGCCTCACCGGTGACGGCGACAAAGCCACTCTTGTAGCACCTCTATGGAGCATGGACAAGAGAAGCGTCCTGGGCGGAATTGACCACGAGCTCAGGCTCAGGGGCTCATACCAAGGAAGACTTTTCATCAATGATTTCCAGCAATCATGATTATAGGTCAATAAAATTGCGTTTTTACGTCAATTTCGGGATTAGTATTCATCAATCACATTTTCAAAAAACTCAGGATTCATCAATAAAGTCATTTCTTATAATCATTGCGTTCTGCCTTTAAATGCGATATAATGGGCTTATAGGACATATTCCACAACAAATAAGAACATTATATTGAATAGGAGGACAATATGCTTAAAAGAATTATTGCCATAGCCTGTACACTCGTCATGATTATCGCGCTCGTCGGGTGCGGCAGTACAAAAAGGGAAATTGTTTATCTCACGCTGTCATCCTCGGACTCGGAGGCTATTTTAGCCGCCGCAGGAATAACTCTTCCCAGTGTGGAGGAAGCCGACGGTGCCGGAACGGTTGTCAAGTGGTTTGCGTGGTACGACGCATTCAACAACTACAGTGAGGACGAAATCGTCAACACCGGCTACTACACATTCACCCAGAAGTACGGAAGCTCTATCGAATGGATAGAGACAACCTACTTCGAGAGGTTCGATGACCTTGCAAACCTCATTCTGTCAAGCCAGTCACCGGACATGTACCCCGCAGGAGTAAACTCCACGGCTGTCTTTCCCACCAGATGCATAAAGGGTACGTTTGTGCCGGTAGACGATTATATCGACTATACCGACCCACTTTGGGCGGGAATGGCTGATGCCGCAGACTACTTCGTCTTAGGCGGAGAGCACTATGCGATAGTCACCGACCTTACATACAGCAATGTGGTCTCTTATAACCGCAGGGTTATGGAGGAATGGGGCTTTGACGATCCGGCAGAGCTTTACTACAACAACGAGTGGACATGGGACGTGTTCTACGAGATGTGTATGGAATTCTCTGACGGCGACGAGGACAGATATGCACTTGACGGATATGCATATCAGGGTGGCATAATCGAATCGACAGGACAGCAGATTCTTCAGATTTCGGACGGCGTGTTCTATTCAAACATCGACTCTCCCGAAATCGAGAGAGCACAGAACCTGATTTACGATCTTGTCAAGAACGGATGCACATATCATGAGGGCACCAACTATTGGGCTCTGAGAGAAAAAGGCGGTGCTAATTTCGGCGCAGGAATCGCCGACGGACTCTGCCTGTTCTACATAATTGCCCCAAGCTTCTTTACTATGCCTGTTGAAGAGATAACCCCTCTCTGGGGAGACGTTTCCGAGGGTGAAGTAATGTTCTGCCCGCTTCCAAGGGACGATGATGGCGACGGCGAATATCACCTTCTCTCTTTGCCGGAGGGATATGTTCTCGTTACGGGAGGCACTAACCACGCCGGTGCAGTTCTCTTGGCTTCCTGCGAAAGATTCAAGATAATCGACCCGACCGTTATCAACATCGACCAGAAACAGCTCAAGGAGATATATCTCTGGACGGATGAGATGCTCGAAATGGATGATATATGCTATGAGATAGCGTCAAGAAACCCCATAATGGATCTTACAGGAGACCTCAGTGATGGTCTTAACAATGCCCTCAACTCAGTTTCAAACGGCATCACCAGAACCAACTCACCGTCGACATGGGCACAGCTCAAAGAGACCTACAGAGATCAGATTGAATACTACATCGACGAGCTGAATGCGACGATAGACTCCTATAATTCATAGCTAGTTCCCAGCTTTCAAAAGCTATTCATAACGGGGAAATACCGACCACACAAGCTATGGTCGGTATTTTCTTTTTTTCATGACAATTCGTCAACAATCAGCCGCAGATAGTCGGATAGGTCAATAAAAATCCGAATATATATCAATTTTCAGTTCAGTATTCATCAATATTTTTCAAAAATCTCAGGATTCATCAATAAAGACATTTCTTTTAATCATTGCGTTATCTCCTTGTATGCGGTATAATGAAGTTTGTGAGACAGATTCCACAACAAATAAGAACATTATATCGAAAAAGGAGGACAACATGTTCAAAAGAATTGCGGCTATAATATGCACAATTACTATGATTATAGCACTTGTCGGCTGTGGCAGTACAGGCAGAGAAATTGTCTACCTTACCCTTTCGACCGAGGATTCAGCGGCGATTTTGGCGGCGGCTGGAATCACGCTTCCCGATGTCGAGGAGGCAGAGGGTGCAAATTCGGTTGTCGAGTGGTTCTGCTGGTACGACCCGTTCAACAACTACAGCGAAGACGAAATCGTCAACACCGGCTACTACACATTTACTGAGAAATACGGATGCTCAATCACGTGGACTGAGACCACATATTCTGCAAGATACGACGACCTTGCAAATCTTATCCTGTCGAGCCAGTCGCCAGACTGCTACCCGGCGGGCTCATATGCGACGGCAGTATTTCCGATGAAATGCATCAAGGGCACCTTCGTGCCGGTTGATGACTACGTGGATTACACCGACCCGCTCTGGTCGGGAGTTTCTGATACCGCCGATTACTTCGTTTTAGGCGGAGAGCATTATGCTATTGTAACCGACCTTACCTATCGTAATGTCGTTTCCTATAACCGCAGAGTTATCGAGGAATACGGTTATGATGACCCGGCCGAGCTCTACTACAATGATGAGTGGACATGGGATGTTTTCTATGAGATGTGTGTCGATTTCTCAGACCCCGACGAGGACAGATATGCTCTTGACGGCTACGCATATCAGAGAGGCATAATCGAGTCGACCGGTCAGGAGATTCTTCAGATTGAAAACGGCGTCTTCTACTCAAATATCGACTCACCCGAGATTGAAAGGGCACAGAGCCTTTGGTATGACCTTGTCAAGAACGACTGTTGCTACAATGAAAACGGCAACTACTGGGCTTTAAGAACCAAGGGCGGTGCGACATTCGGCGCAGGAATCGCCGACGGTCTCTGCCTCTTCTACATAATCGAAACCAGCTACTTCACGATGACCGT
This sequence comes from Oscillospiraceae bacterium, assembly GCA_021202155.1. Classification (GTDB taxonomy): domain Bacteria; phylum Bacillota; class Clostridia; order Oscillospirales; family Ruminococcaceae; genus Faeciplasma. The sequence goes on from JAJQDP010000021.1 coordinate 12,142, forward strand.
TGACGAGATAACTCCTCTCTGGGGAGACGTCACTGAGGGAGAGGTCATGTTCTGCCCGCTTCCCCGTGATGACGACGGCGACGGAACCTACTACCTCAACTCCGCTCCCGAGGGCTATATGCTCGTTACGGGTGGAGATAACCACGCAGGTGCGGCTCTTTTAGCTGCTTGCGAGAGATTCAAGATAATCGACCCGACGGTTATCAACATCGATCAAAAGCAGCTTAAGGAGATATATCTCTGGACAGATGAGATGCTCGAAATGGATTCCATCTGCTATGAAATTGCATCTGCAAACCAGATTATGGTTCTCACCGGCGACCTGTCTGACGGTCTTGAAAACGCAATCAGCGGAATCATGGGCGAAAGAAACGACTCACCTTCAACATGGGCTCAGCTCAAGGAAAGCTACCGCGACATGGTTGACTACTACATTGAAGAGCTGAATGCGCAGATAGACTCGTATAATTCATAGCCAGTTTTCAGCTTTCAGAAGCTATTCATAACGGGGAAATACCGACCACACAGCAGAGTCAGGTACTGCTGTAACGGTCGGTATTTTTCTTTTTTTATGTGTATGTGTGCATATTGACAAATACCGTGAAATCATTTACAATCGGATTATAGATTTTTTACGAAAGGAACGTGATATTATGAAACGAATTTTGAGCATGATTTTAGCGTGTGCACTCGCTTTCAGCCTCTGCGCCTGCGGAGATGGTGCTGTCACCGATGACGACACCGCCGAGGAGCAGGTTGAGAGCAATGTTGCAACGGAAGAAGAGCTTTCTGAACTTGAGGCTCTTATTGAAGAAGCCGGAGAGATTGTCGACTCGGGAGAATATCTCACCGAATACCTTGTAAGAAACGCTGTCAAGGCGGCAGAGGCTGTCCTTGAGAGCGAAAATCCCACGACCGCGGAGGTGGAGGAAGCGATGTCAGACCTTAGTTTGTCCCTTGAATGTCTTTACGACGGTAGCGAATTTGCGGATGTTTCCGAGCTGACGGCTTCGGACGCCTTAACCGACCCGTTCACCTTCCTTGACGGCTCATATGTCGACAACGCGGAGGACTGGGTGAGGCGTTCCGCCGAAATTAAGGCGATGTACCAGTACTACATGTACGGAGTATGGAGGGACGGCTCGGATGAGGAGCTCACCTACTCTCTTGACGGCACTTCGCTCACAATAAACATCACAAGAATCTCAACCGGCGCAACAACAAGCTTTACCGCAACCGTCAACATGCCTGATGAGAGTATTTCCGCGCCCGACGGCGGCTATCCCGTAATCGTCGGAATGCACTCGGGAATCAGTGAGGACACAGCGACTGCGAACGGCTACGCCGTCATCACTCTTGACTGGTACGCCTATGGAATCGCATCAGACGACACCAAGCACACAGGAGCGTTCTATGACCTCTATCCCTACGGCGATGACTGGCAGGAGCAGACGGGAGTCCTGATGGCTTGGAGCTGGGGATGCTCGAAGATTTTGGACGCACTTGAAGCAGGTCTTGGCGAGGAGCTTGACATAAGCTGTACCAACACCGCTGTCACCGGCGTTTCGCGCTGGGGCAAGGCTGCGATGGTCTGCGGAGCGTTCGAGGAGAGGTTCAAGCTTGTCATGCCGTCTTGCTCGGGAGCAGGAGGAGTGGCACTGTTCAGGTACACATCCGAGGGCAAAACCTACGATTTCAGCACAAAGGGTGCGTCGAGCTCGTATACTTACGGTCAGAATGAGCCGCTTTCGAGCCTGCAGGCTTCCGGAGAGGTCGGTTGGTTCAACGACCGGTTCAAGCAGTTCAAGTCGGCGGAGTATCTTCCGTTCGACCAGCATCTACTGCTCTGCACAGTAGCTGACGAGGACAGGTACCTCTTCATCATCGGCTCCTGCATCTATGAGGACTGGGTCAACGCACCGGCTATGTGGTATTCATATGTTGCGGCAGAGTATGTCTACGACTACCTTGGAATCGCAGACCACATTGCGATCAATATCCACCAGCAGGGTCATGCAGTGCTTGCTGAGGACATCGAATACGCCACCGACTACTTTGACTACCATGTCTACGGAATCGAGCCGGAGCTTGACTTAGACGACCTGAAAACGTCCGTGTTCGCGCTTGATGTCAATGCGGACGAGAGTATGGATGATTTCAATAAGAGGTGGATGGACTAAAGGCGGTCTCGCCGCCTTGGATAGTCGCGGGCCTTTGGCTCGCGACACCTCTCAGTCAGCTTCGCTGACAGCTCTCCTTGATAAGGAGAGCTGTCGCCGTAGGCGACTGAGAGGTGCGCCTCCACAGGAGGCGCGTCGGCGGAATCGGCGTCAGCCGATGTAGCCGACCAATTCCGCCCCCATTCGCCCTGAATTCCGCATTTTTTATCAGTTGTCCCCAAAAAACAGGTGACAAATTGGTTTTGATGTGCTATAATAAAACAATACTTTGTCACTTTAAAAAGGGAATCCCTCAGAGAAAGTATATCTTTAAGCATCCACGTCTGAAAGTGTTGAAATTCACTGTAGGGAGGGCGAAAGCTTGGATCCTGAAAATAAAAATATCCAATTCACCGAGTTTGCCTGGGAAATGTTCTACGACTCCGTCGACTCGACGGCTTTTCCTGACCAGGATACTGAGGTCATCTATGAATCGCTGTCGCAAAATCTGGACGCCGTTCCGTTCTGCGACTATCTGAAAAGATACCTGCACCAGAGGATGGGTCTCCCGGGCGACTGCATGGCTGTCCCAATCGAGGTATATCAGAAGTACATCTGCGAGCAGTTCCAGCTCCACGATACCCCGGCGTCGTTCGACTCAAAGACTGCCCGCTTAAGTGCCATGTCACGCAACTGGCTCACACAGCAGATGGTCAAGAGAAGCGTTGTATTTCTCCTTGGCTTCGGTCTTGACATGGGCGAGGACGACGTCAACGACTTCCTTGAGAAGGCTCTTCATGAGCGGCATATCAATCCGAAAGACCCGTTCGAGTCAATCTGCTGGTTCTGCCTCCAGCACGGGCTTGGCTTCCGTGACTACCAGAGAATCTGGGAGAGATACCTTGAGCTCCCGGCTCTTACATATGACGAGCTCGACCACATTCTTGAGAGTAAGACTGTCTTGGTCAGAAGCAGGCTCTTCACCGTACAGACGGAGGAAGACCTCATGTACTACCTCTCTGTTCTCAAGCGGGACAAGACAAGCTCCCGCATGAGCGTTTCGGCGAGTCTGAACTTCAATGAACTCTACAACAAGGCGAGGATTCTCGTCGCAGACCTCAAGAACCAGATGGAGGACGAGAGCTTTGAGCGCGAGCTTTCCGAGTACCGCGACACTCTTTCGCGCGACCGTCGGCTCACCGACGAGGAAAGGTGCGCCCGCATCGAGAACAAGCGGCAGTTAAGGCAGTACTACACTCCAAAGGACATCACCGAGGGCGACCTTGAGAAGGTCATCTGCTCGGCTATCCCCACCGACAAGCATGGAAACCTCATCCCGGCGAAGGCGTCCTCTCTCAACAAAGCGTTCTATGGGAAGAGGTTCACCCGCCAGCACATCCACGACATCTTAGCCGGCAAAATCGAGGTTGACCGCTTTGACCTCATAACGCTCAACTTCTTCATCCACTCGCAGTCAAACATCAGCTATTCGGGACGCCTCAAGCGTTACAATGACTTCACCGAGTCCACGAACTGGATTTTGGCGGAGTGCTCGATGGGCGAGCTCTATGTCACCAACCCCTACGAAAGCTTCGTCCTGATGTGTATGCTCACCGACGACCCCTTGGGCACCTACGCCGATGTCTTAGAGCTCTCCTACCAGGACGCCAGCGACGAATACACGAGTAAGTAACAAAAAGCCTCAAGCGACTTTTCCGGTCGGTTGAGGCTTGATTTATTTATATCAGGAGCTGGCAACTACTTTTTAAAGCGATTCTTCAGAGACTTGGCTTCCCTTTGTTCCTTTGATGCTCTTCTTGCCAGTACCACAGCCCTGGCTATGTTATAGTTGTCCGAATACTCCGGAATTTTCTTGAAATCTCTTTCGAGTGCAATGTCAATCATGTCTTCAATACTATCATCCTGAATTTTTGCCACAGCGTTATATCCGATAACCCACAGGACGAAAACTACAGGCATCATTATCAGCTCCACGATTGCCGGAGCACCCATAGCTGACAGTATTCCTGCCAACAAAGAAATAGTTACCATTCCTCCGCACAGTATAATAGCAAAGCGAGTCATCCCTGACTTTCTCTTCGCTTTTCTCTGTGCCAGTTCTTTGCTGTACCTGGTCGCCTCCGGCGAGAACGGGTACTGCTGGTATGTATAAGTATAAGGTATTCTGATTCCTGCCATTTCAATTTCCTCCTCTCACTTATCTCTGCAGAATCGGGCTGGTTGGGAACTGACCGTTCTTGAGCTCGATGCGGTTTGCCATGGAGGCGCAGACGTGCTTGTCGAAGGTCTTTTTATCCACGAGCGGATTCTGGCAGCAGATTTTGGTCGCGGGTTCATTTTTCATATCCGTCATATAGATACCGAGCTGGCTGAGAGCCACCTCAAACTGCATGGCGGACTTTTTGCCGAAGGAAAGGACGAAGTCTCTGCCGTCATGGCAGATGAACCGGAAGACTCTCTCGGGCTTTTTCCCTTTCAAAGGGTACGGATGCTGAACGACCGAGACCTCTGTCAGGTCATAGAAACCATGAGGCGACAACGAGCTTACCGCCGAGTCGGCAAGACCTCCGACTACCGCTCCCAATACTCCGAACGAAGCCATCCCAACGCCTGTTCCTGCGCCGTTACTTCCCTTCTTGGCTATAAGATAGCAGTTACTGGTCAGGACGAGCTCTGTGTTGTTATAGCCTTTCGACTTGCGCATGCCGTAATAGAAGCAACCGATTCCGAAAAATGCCGTATTCCCGCAAGCCCTGCAAACTCCGTTTTCCTGCAGAACGCTCCCGCAATACTGACAGGTTTTGATTTTAACCTTGCTCATACAAATTCTCCCTTAGTTTAGATTCCGTCCGCGGTCTCCCGCTTCCGATGTTTCTATTATATCATCCAGGACACTTCCCCCGTAGTTTCAGTTTTCCCGACAAAACGACAGCCGCTGGGGCTTTAAACCTCGGCGGCTTGTCGTTTATTCAGAAAGAAAACACGCATCCGGTGGGAAGCCGGAGGTGGGAACTATCTATCATTCACTACTTACCCTGACTACTTCAACCTTGGTGAGGTTAGCATAGCTTTCGTCTCTACCTGCCCACCAGTTCAAAACAACACCATTTTTAACATCGCAGTCTGCTTCTTCAAAAGCTTCTTTTATGTCCACAAGCGATACAGTTATTACTCCGCTTTCAGATACAGTAAGATATTCTCCACTCGGTGTAGGGCGATCTAAGGCTCCTATAACGAAATCGAAATTCGACCACTCAAACGGAGTTATTCCTACCGGTCCCCAACCGATATAATCATCATCGATAAGGTCATAGTAGATGTACAAGTATAGTTCCGGGTCGGAGAAGTCGTAATCCTGCAAGAAATCAAGCAACCCAGTTTCAGTCATTTTTTCGCTGTATAACACCGTTGTAGTAACTACCTTTGCTTTCTCAGTCGTGGTAGGAGTTGTGGTAGTAGCCGCAGTTGTAGTTGTCGCTGCGGTTGTGGTAGTGGCTGGCGTCGTGGTTGTCGCCTTTGTCGTCGTGGTCGCGGGCGTGGTGGTTGTAGCCTTAGTTGTGGTTGTGGCGGGTGTGGTGGTCGTAGCTTCTGTTGTTGTAGTCGTGGGAGTGGTGACGGTGGTAGTTGTGGTGGTCACGGCGGGCTCAGTTTCCTTGACGAGCAAGCCGTAAGAATTCACATATGTCACCTCATCCTCGCTGATGCCGCAACCGTAAAACATGCTATCACTATATGTGACATTGGTCGCGAAATCGCTCGAAACTATTAGCTCTTGGAGGGACGTGCAGTCGTAAAACATGCGGGTCATGTCGGTTACATTGGCGGTGTCAAACTCTCTCAGATCAAGCGAAGTGAGTGCCTTGCAGTCATAGAACATGCTGTCCATCGATGTAACGTTACTGGTGTCGAAGGTGCTGAGGTCAAGCTCCATGAGGGATTCACAGCGGGAGAACATGCCGGACATGTCGGTGACACTGCCGGTGTCGAGCTGGCTTACATCCACCATCTCAAGAGACGAACAGCTCTCAAACATGCTTGCCATGTCGCTGACGCTGGAGGTGTCGATGTAGCCAAAATCGACGCTCTTGAGCGATTCACAGCCCAAGAACAACCCGTACATGTCTGTGACGCCCGACGTGTCAAGACTGCCGAAGTCGACCGATTCGAGCGAGGTATAGTCCCAGAAGAGCTCATACATGCTTTCGTCCGCAATAACTCCGCCGTCTGCGGCTATGTAAAGGTGACCGTCAATAACCCACGCGAGGACGCTTCCGTCGTCTTCAAGCGAGAAGTCCCACGCTTCATCCGGGGCGGCATCGGTGAAATTGAGGAAGCTTATCCCGGTGATGTCTTTACTTTCGTAGTAGTTGTTGCTTCTTATAAGGCTGTTGTCAAGGATTCGGGAAGAACTCAGCTCGTCGACAGCTATTATTTCGTCTTCTTCTGTCGGGTCAACTGGCTCGGAATCATCCCTCAGGACAAGCCAGTAGACAAGCAGAACGGCGGCTATAGCTATAATGCCTGATACTATTGCTATAGTGATTATCAGGGCGGTATGATCTTTCTTTACGGGTATTGTCTCCTGCTTCTCACTATAGAAGTCGTTTCCGAACTCTTCCACCGACTGATACCTGTCCGCTCTCCTGACGGCGAGAGCCTTCATCAGGGCTTTTTCCTGCTGAGGGGTGAGGTTCGCACCGTACTTGTTCGGGAAAACTATCTCGTCCTCGGTGATTCGGTCGGTCGCTCTTGGCGGGGCGACGCCGGTGAGGCAATAGTAGATGGAAGCCGCCAGGGCATAGACGTCCGTCCAGGGTCCCTGACCCTTGTATTGATACTGCTCAAGGGGCGCGTAGCCGTGCTTAAGAGTGATTGTCTGGGTTTCAGAGCCGGCGGAGATGTCCTTCGCACAGCCGAAGTCAAGGAGCTTGATGCTCCCGTTTTCAATCATCAGGTTGTCCGGGCTGATGTCGCGATGGATGAGCCCGAGCTCGTGCATCCGCTTCAACGCCTCGAACATCGGCTTTATCATCGGGAGGAGCTCCGAGGCGGGAATCTTCCCTCCCCTTTCGGCGGTCAACGCCTTAAGGGTCGTGCCCTCGACATACTCCATGACGATGTAGGCGGTGTTATTCTCCTCGAAATAGTCCCTGACAGCCACGATATGCGGCTGGCGGTCAAGGAGAGCCATCGTCTTTGCTTCACGGATGAATTTTTCCTTGCCGCGCAGGAAGCTGTCCCGGCTCGCAGAAACGCTGTAGACCTCCGGAGATACGGACGAGGTTCTTGCGGCGTTGCCGGTGGGATAGTACTCCTTGATGGCGATTTTAAGCCCAAGCTTGAGTTCCCGCCCGACATAAGTTATGCCGAAGCCACCCTCACCAAGGACTCGCCCGACAAGGTATCTCCCCTGCAGAACAGTCCCCGGCAAAAGCTGGTGCGGCGCGGAAACATAGTTCCCTTCATTCAAGCCGCAAGGGCAAGACCCATCAGCACCCAATGGAGACATACAATATTTGCAAAACTTCAATTCGTCCACGTAGCTCCGCTCCCTATTATTTACTGCAATTCGACTAATGCCACCTTATAGACTCCGTCCTCGTCCGCAAGCTTGTTCCCAGTGTAGAAGAAAAAGCCGTCGGAAACGCTCCAACCGAGCTCTTCTGCTCTTGATTTAAGAACCGTCAAAGGAACATAAATATAACCGGAATCACTATATGTCAGGTGGTATACCTGCGCATTATCGCCATTCTCATCTCCGACATAGATAACCCCAACCTCATAGCCTTCGGTGGCTCTCTTCTCGTCGTAGTAGATGCAGAGATACAGGTTTTCGTCCGAGAATTCGACGTCGTTTTCATCCAAAATGCTGAGCTCCAGGTCATACCAATTAGACTCGGCGACTGTTAAGAAGTCACCGCTTATTTCAGAATCAAACATCTCTACCGTTACAGTAACCTTTGAATCAGGCATGACAAACGAGTACGTATACCGAAGAGTATCCGCCCAGACATCGGTCGTGCCCCTTTCAAAGGCGACTGCCGTCACCTCAAGGGCATTACCGTCACTATCCGTGACGGTAAGCTCCTTAAGCTGATATTCGTATGTTGAAGTAATTTCAAGCTCGACAACCTCGCCAGCAACAGTACTACTGTAGCTGACGTTTGCTTCCCCTCCGACAACCTCAGTGTCGACACGGGAAACTACCTCAAAGCTCTTGAACACCGTGCCTTCGTCGCACTGGACGCTGACAGTGTTTATGTCATAGATACTATATCCGTTTCGCTCGATAGCGTCCAAGAGGTCGGCGCATGAGATGGAATAGGTATACGTGCCGTCGTCGTTGACTGTGACGGTTATGATGGGCTCGCTTTCCTCATAGTCGTATACAGTATGAAGGACAAGCCAGGCGTAGCCATCATTTCTGAATCTGACAAAGAGCATAAATTCATCAGGAAGATCATAGGAGGTAATTTCAAGGTAGGTGTTCTCTCCTGTCACTGCCGCGACGAACTCCCTCCAGAGATCGCCCCATTCGTGCATGAAAACTGCATTTCCAAGAAGGAACTGTCCATCCATTTCGGTATACTGCTCGCCGGCGGTGAGACCGTCAATAGCTCTGACTGTGAGGCGGTTGCCGTACTGGTCCACAACCCCGTCGGTTTCGGTCAATACCCACGGATATGAGACCTCGGCTTCGTCCATCACGACGTTATAGACCTCAATCCTGACTACATCATCGACGGAGAAATCGTAGTCGCCGATAACATGCGCTTCAAGATTTGTAACACGTCCGACAATTGATGATTCATATCCTTCTACCTCAATCGTCGCTGATTTGCTTATTATAAGCTCATCATTGACGTAAACATTGTATCTGAAGGTCGCACCCTCGTCCATGGACATGACGTTGCCGATTACGATTTCAAAGCCATCAAGTGCTCTTATATTGTCAATACCATACGGGCTATACATCAGATCCTGAATTGTAAATTCAAGCTCTAAATTACCGATTCCCGAGTCATCACCTGTGTACCAGACATTCCAATCCTCGGTATACCCACGAACACATACTATCCAGTGGTTGGTTATTGGGGAGGATTCAAAAACCTCTGTAGCGGTTTCGACCTCTTGTTCAATTCCGGAATTGATGTCGGCGATTTCTTCTGCCTCTGCTTCTGTGCTACCCACTCTGTACGTCACCGAGATAAGCGAGAACTCTCCGCTTTCGGCGGCGTTTACGAGGGCTATGTGGGCGATGGGTTTGGTGGGGTCAAGGGTGAGACTCAGGCTTGTACCGAAAGTATAGCCGGTGTCTGCGGTGTTGCCGACGGTGGTGCCGTCAGCGTAGGTCACTTCAAGCTTGAGGGTGTACATATCGGAGAAGTAGATTTTTATGTATTCAAGGTAAACCTCGTCCGTGAAATCCCAGCCGATGGCTGAATAGCTGGCATCATAGGTAATGGTTCTGGTGTAGGCGTCGTAGCTCACTTCGCCTTCCTGATATGTTCCTATGCTAACTCCTTCAATCGGAAGCCAGTTCTCTGTTGAATAGCCTGACTGTCCGCCGGAATTTTCACCGCTCCCCGTCCCGACTACTGCGAAAACTATGCCCACAGCGGCGAGGACGATGACTATTATGATGGCTATGACGGCTATGATGAGAGGCTTTTTGGAGGGTTTGGACTCTTCTTCGGGAGCGGGTCTGTCCTCGGTGGAGTCGTTGACCTGGGCTTCGGTGATGGCGACGTCGTCGGTGACAGGGGCTGTCACGCTGAATGGTGTCGCTGGTTCCATAGCCTGCTCCGAGGTCGGCTCCTCCGGGACTTCCGGAGTCTCAAAAAGCCGCTCTCGGACGGTCTTTTCCATGCCGGTGAGCTTTTTATCTCTTTTTCTGCGGACTGCGGGAGTCGGCGCGCGTTTCACCGGCTTTTCGGGAGTTTGAACCGCCTCCGCAGTTGTGGTTTCGGTGTTGTAGAGTGCGCCGTAGAACTCCTTCATCGTCTTGAAGCGGTCGGCGGGTCTCACGGCAAGAGCCTTCATAAGGGCGTCCTCCTGCCGGTCGTTAATCTTGACACCAAGCTTGTGCGGAGGAGTGATGTTGTCCTCCATGATTCTGTCGGTCGAGCGCGGAGGAGCGTTGCCGGTGAGGCAGTAGTATATCGACGCGCCAAAGGCATAGACATCCGTCCACGGTCCCTGATAACTGCTCATCTGATACTGCTCAAAGGGCGAGTAGCCATGCTTTAAGATAAGCGTCTGGGTCTGCTGGTTGACTTGCGTGCTGTCGGTGACGTCCTTGGCACAGCCGAAATCAAGAAGCTTGATGTCGCCGTTTTCGAGCATGAGATTATCGGGGCTGATGTCCCGGTGAATGAGCCCCAAGGCGTGCATATGGTGAATCGCGCCGAACATCGGCTTAATCATATCGAAAAGCTCGTCCGCGGGAATCCTGCCGCCGCGTTGCTTGGTGAGCTCCTTGAGGGTTGTCCCCTCGATGTACTCCATGACGATATAGGCGGTGTTGTTCTCCTGGAAGTAGTCCTTGACGCTGACAATATGCGGGTCTTTTTCGAGCTTTCCCATCGTCCTTGCTTCCTGCAGGAACTTGGACTTGCCCTTCTCATAGGTGCCGGTTGTCCTTGATGAACTACTCACCGTTATCGACTCAAGATTGTTTCTTGCGGCGTTTCCGACGGGATAGTATTCCTTGACGGCGATTTTGACGCCGAGACGGGTGTCACGTCCGACATAGGTGATTCCGAATCCTCCCTCGCCAAGGACTCTGCCGATAAGGTATCTGTCCTGGAGAACCGTCCCCGGGAGGAGGTGATGCGGCGCAGGGACATAGCTTCCCTCCGTCAATCCGCAGGCGGGACAAACCCCGTTCTCGTTGACAGGTGTCATACAGTATGGACAATATCTCGTTTCATCCATTTGAATCTGCTCCTTTGGGAATATTTATGGTTTCTGTAATCATTCAAGACTGCTTCCTGTAAATCACACGCCCAAGCCGAGGGGTAGCCCTCAGCTTGGGGTTATATAGAATCAGCCCTTCCACTATTGACCGTTCTTGTAAATTCTATAGGAGAAGAAGATTGTACCCACTATGCCGACGATTGCGAATATCAAGCCAGCACCCACTTCGCCCGCCATCAGTGCGACGCCGAGTATAAACAGCACTGCGCACACTACCACAAATACGAGGTTCAGCGATGTTCTTGACGAATTGGTGCCGCCATTAATCTGACCGCCAATCTGACTTCCGCCATTCTGAGTGCCATTATGTCCGTTAATCCCGGTGCCTGTTTCTGTTTCGTCCTTGCCGGGGATAACTATCGTATCGCTACCGTTATCGGTGGTGTGACCATCATCATGCTCTCCGATTATGACGGTTTCGTGATGATCGTCAATCGGCGGTGGCGGTGGTGGAGGCGGCGGAGCGATAGGTTTGTCGTTCCACGGGAATTCCTTGATGAACATACCCATCGTTCTGTATCTCGGGTTCTTTCCGGGAGTTTTAGCCGTCGGAGGCTGGACTGCAAGTCCGCGTAAGAGAACCACCTGCTGTCTCTCGGTGAGACCTGCGCCATACTGGTTAGGCGGGACTATCGGGTCGTCGTCAAGGCGGTTGATTGCCGCCGGCGGAACCTTGCCCGTAAGGCAATAGTAGAGCGTGGCGCAAGCACCGTAAACGTCGGTATATGTTCCCTGTCCGTGGCTCTGGTACTGCTCGATGGGAGCGAAGCCAGGCTTCAATAGCACCGTCATCGATTTACCGTTCTCAACCGAACGCGCACTTCCGAAGTCGATGAGCTTGAGTCTGCCGTCGGTGGTAAGCATTATGTTGTCGGGTGCAATGTCTCTGTGCAGGAGTCCGATTGAGCTGTGCATCTTGTCGATGTCCTCAAGGAGAACCTTAAATTTCGGAAGAAACTCCTCCGCCTTGACTACTCCCTCTGTTCTGAGGAGATTCTTTAACGATATTCCCTCGATGAACTCCATAACGAGATAAGCCGTTCCATTTGCCTGGAAGTAGCTCAGTGCCTCGACTACCGACGAAATATTCCGAAGCTTCGCCAGTGATTTAGCCTCATCAAGGAAGCTCTGCATACCGCCCTGGAAAAGCCGTTCGTTTCCCTGGGTCGGCTGCACCGAGCCGTCCTGGCTTCTTTGCATGTTGAGCTGTCTCGGGAAATACTCCTTGATGGCAACATGCTTGCCATCACTGCGGTGTGCGCTATAGGTGATTCCAAAGCCACCCTGACCCTTGACGTCGTCTATTGTATAGCTGTAATCCCAGTTCTCTAACTTGTAGTATACCGGCAATGTTTCATTATACATCCTGTCGCCTCCCTGCCCTGTAATCAGTGTTTTCTTTCATAGCCCGCTCCTTAGTCCGCGTCGGACATCATGGCGATGATGTCGTCAGCGGCGAGAGAAGTAAATATCGGGAGTAAACGCTTGAGCGCGTTCATATCACTTGACGCCTCCCTTGAGGACTATCTCATACATTTCTTTTCTTGAGCCAAGGTAGAATCTGTCGCCTACTTTGAGTTGCATTGGCTGGTTGGCGGCGAGTCTGCCCTTACCTTCGACATATGTACCATAGGTAGAGCCGAGGTCTTTAAGGTAAACAACGCCGTTTACGTATTCGAGCTGGCAGTGGACTGCACTTACGCCGCCCTCTGCACCTGCAACGACAACCTCGTTGCACTGAGGATTTCTGCCCATTCTGAGTACGCCTGCGATAGGATAACGGTTTCCGACAAGTGAGCCAGAAACGCCCTGGACTCTTGGATAGCTTGCAGTTGGGTCTTCGGGAACAGGAGGAGTCGGAGGAACAGGAGGCTCTACACGACCAGTCGATGTATCATCAATAGGAGGCTGAGGCGGATATTCTTCGATATGAGGCTCGCTCGTGCCCTTCTTCTTTTTACTGCTCGCAACTACTGCGATGATTACGATGATAACGATTACAACAACCGCCGCAACAATAATGCCGATGATGAGAGGGAGATTGATTTTCGATACGCCGACGTTGATTTCATCGGTAACGCCGCAGGTTGCCGCAACCTGCCAGATATAATCGGAATAAAGCGCGTAGTTGAGGTTTGTTGTGGTCGAGCCGTATGTATTGATGCCGACAACAATGCCATCTTCATTAATCAACGGACCACCGGAGTTACCAATGCTGAGCTCAACGTCAATCTGAATTGCCTTTGAGTTATTCACCGACGAAATAGTTGAAACCTTTGAAACTGAGCCCTTGGTACTTGTTACATCCCTGACAAGAGAGCTGTAGGTTACGATTACCTGTTCAATGCCATCCGAAACGTAAGTCCAATCTGTTGAGTTGAGAAAATCATCGCTGTCACTTGGGAATCCAAGTGCATAAACTGTGTCGCCCTGGGTTACCTCAGACTCTGTTTTATCCGCAATTTCAAGGGCAACTCTCCCGCTTACATTCTTTGAAGCTCTGAGGATTGCGACGTCATAGTCCTCAATGTAGCCAATGACTTCGCAGGAAACCATATTCGCTGTGTCAGCATCTATCTCGTAGAAAACATAGTCAGAATAGTTTTCAAATCTGTAGTAATTGTATTTGAGGGAGGAACTGTCAGTAACTATATACACTCTCTGGGCGAATGTAAGTCCTCCCTGGTCGTTTGTATAGGAAACGCAGTGAAGATTCGTCACAAACAGGTCAGTTTCCTCTCCGACTGTTCCGATGCCGAACGCAGTGCCTGTGCCGTCATAATCACTATCCAAAAATGAACTGTATACTCTCACAACTCCGTTTGCCGCATCGGAAGCGACGCTTGCCGAAACGTTGACGGCGGCGAGAGGTGTTATCATTAAAATTAATGCCATAAGAAGGCAGGAAAGCCTTTTCAACATAATTTGTACCTCCAAAATTTAGTAAACCCACACAGCCGCGGCTGTGTTATTGTCGTTATCCTTAGGAACGCGCTCAAGAAGCCTTTTACGCATCCTTCTTACCCATTCGCCCGGAGTGGCGGAGTTCTTAAGATCAAGCTCCATCTCGTCCTCCAAAACATACTCCCAGAAGCCGTCCGAGCAGAGGAGAAACGCATACTTTTCGCCTTTCACGAGATCAAGCGAGCCGGTGTCAATTTTCAGCTCGTCATCCTGACCGAGGGCGCGGAGGATTCTGCTCCTGTCCTCGTGGAACCTGATCTCCGCGGGCGTTATCTGTCCGAGATAAACTGCAAGCTGTGAAGCACTGTGGTCAAGAGTCTGGAATTCAAGCTTGTCGTTTTTGAAGCGATAGATTCTTGAATCGCCGCAGTGAGCCCAGACGCACTTGCCATGAGAATAGCAGAGCGCGGTGATGGTGCTCTTCATCTTGCACGCCGGGGACTGAAGCTTGCGGATTTCCTCGTGGGCTTTCTGGATGTTCGCGCAGAGCTCGTCTGCGTCAACTTTACCCGACCAGCCCTCCGAGACAATGTCCACTGTCAGGCGTGAAGCGATGTCTCCTCCGCCGTGACCGCCCAAGCCGTCGGCAACAATGGCTAAGATGCCCTTGTCCTCAACCCGGATTCCGACAGAATCCTCGTTGCAGCTTCTTCCGCCGATTTCAGTGTAGCTTGCAGTTTTTATCATCGTGATTTCTCCTTTGAATGTTTGCCATTATCAGACCGCCAGAACAACAGCAGTATAGTTGTCCTGGTTGGAATATGCCTTTGCGGCAACCGCCTTGCCGAGAGCGTCGGCAACTTCCTCTGCGGTTTTTACGCCTGAGATGCAGGAAACAAGTTCCTCCTGGGTGAGTGCGTTATAAACACCATCACTCATTAAAATATACTTGTCCCGGGCTTTGATGTCAAGTGCCGTTGCGGGCATATCGACATATTTTAAGTCGCCCATTCCGAAAAAGCTGGTTAAACCGGAAGCATCCTTCGATTTGAATGCGTCGTCGACAGTGCCTGTTCCGTTGACGGCTTTGAGCTCTAAGTCGTGGCGATAGACGTGCTCGCGGTTGAGCTGGATGAGAGAGTTGTCGCGCCAGAGATAGATTCTTGAGTCACCGATGCTGAACCACATGAACTTGCCCTGTCTTATGAGACCGGCAACCATTGTTGAGCCGCTCTTATAGAGCTTCGCAGGACCGAGCATCTTGTTTACAGCCTTGTTGGTCTCTGCAACTATCTTCCACATGAGGGGCTCGAACTTCTCGCCGGAATTTGCAACGAATGTGTTGAGAGCGGTTTCGACCGCCTTCTGTGAGACCTTGTCGCCGTCCTCAAGACCGCCCATTCCGTCGGCTACTACCGCTAAGACTCCCATTCCGCTTGCCGCGTCAGGGGGCGAGACGGTGAAGCTGTCCTGCTGGGCGTTTCTCTTGCCCTGGTCGTGGAGCTTTCCAACCTGTGGAATTGCGAGATATGTTTTCGCTTCCAATTCCTTCTTCTTTCGCTCCTCCTTGGCTTTCTTCTCATTCTGATTCCTGAGTACAATGCAGACGACAAGTCCGACTATCACGAGTGCGAACACCACGCAGACGACTATCAGGACTATCATGCCGACATTGACGGAGGTTGCCTCGGTAGTTGTATCCTCACCGTCAGCCGACACCCCGATTGTCAGGGTGCCGACCATGAGCATGAGTGCCACAAGGAGAATCAGAAGCCTTTTCAAGCGAATATGCTTCAAGCAAGTATGCTTTTTTAGTACTCCTGCCATATCAGTCTACCTTATCCTCGCCCTGCTTCCAGGAGAAGTGCTCACTGCAAAGCGGAACGAACAGAAGCTTGGTGGTTCCTACCTCGATAATATCGTATGCCTTGATCTTGGTGGCGTTGTAAACCTCCTCGTTGTTGAGATATACGATATTTCTTCCGTCGGAAGGACCGAAAACGAACGTATTGCTGCGAGCTGAGTAAGCGATCATCGCGTGCTTCTCGCGGGAAATCTGAAGGTCGTTTGAGATGTGGATGTCGCCGATTTCGCGTCCGATGTAGTTGTAGCCGGCATGGATTCTGAAATCTGTGCCTTTCTCAGGACCGTCGATACAGACGAGCCATCCGCAGACAGGGTCGATAACACTGTCATAGGTGCTGTTCCTGTTGTCATCCGGGGGTGCCATGGTGGTGGGAGGGAATGCCTCAGCCTCGCTTGAGACAGGACTGCTGAAGTTGACCGGAACTGTTCCGCCCATGCCCTCAACATAGCCGCCGCCTGCGCTTACTCCGCCAGCCGGAGGAGCAGTAGGTCCGAAGGGATCTCCAGTAGCCGATACACCGCCAACTCCGCCGCTTACGACGTTAGGAGCAGTAGTGGTTCCGAATGAGCTCGCACTCGCACCAGCACCGCCACAGCTTGGGCAGGTTGCATGAGCAGCCGCATCATAGTAATTTCCGCAAGACGGACACCTTGTTAATTTGTTCTGAACTTCCATTATAGTTTCCTCCTGAATAGAATTATTTTTTATTTCAGCTCTCAGGCTTATCTCAGCCCCAAGAGCTCAAAAACAGGTTTCCGAGATGAATTTCTCGTATGTTTGTATTATACCAGCCTCAGTTCTGAAGCCGTAGTTTGGGTTTTCGGGATGTATCAGTTCTGCACCACTTCAAAAGTATTATTTCTCGTTCCCAGGTAGAAACGGGATCCGATGCCGAGGGAGACGGGGTTGTTGCGCATGAGTTGTCTACCGTCGTCAAGGAAGGTGCCGTAGGATGAGCCGAGGTCGACGAGCATGATGGCGTTACCCTGGCGGTATAGTCTGCAGTGGTTCGAGCTGACGCCCGATTCGCCGGCGGAAAATCTCACGCCGTTGGAGGCGTTTCTTCCGAACGTCAGACCGTTTCCAAGACCATAAACCCTTCCCTTGAGAGAGCCGGAAATCGCCATGACTCCGACCGAGCCATACTGAGCGGGAGCAGTGCCGCCGTTATTGTTATTGTAGTAGACGACTCCGCCAGCCTGAGTGCCCTTGTTTCTTGAGATGGGTGCTGAGTCACGGGTGGAAACCATAATAGCGATTGTGAAGCCAATTGCTACGAATATGGAAAGTCCGATGATTCCGAACAGTCCGTCGAAAACTCCTGCAATCAAGCAACATACCATAGCAAGGGTTCCCATGTTATCTCTGCATCTTCCTCTTGCGATGAAGAATGGAATCAGACCGATTACCACACCTACAAGTATTCCAATTAAAAGCCAAATCATTTTATTTACCTCCGATTGATTTTTTTGTTATGTCTGAATTATACTCTCTATGATTTTCAAGCCGTAGTTTCGGTTTTCACTGCTTCCTTACAAGCTGGAACTTCTCGTACTCCGAGCCGAGCCAGAAGGTGTCGCCATAGTGAAGCTCAAAGGGCTGGTTGGCGGCAAGTCTTCCACCTACGATGTATGTCCCGTAGGTTGAGCCGAGATCTGTAAGATAGATTCTTCCCTCGCGGACGATAATTTCGCAGTGGTAGCCGCTTATGCCCTGGGCGTTTACCGGATAAACGATGTCGTTGCCGGGATTTCTTCCGAAACGAATCCTGTCGGTAAAGGCGAATCTCTTGCCGGTAAAGCATCCCCCGATGCCCTGAATCCTCGGCTTTGTGTCAGCCGCCGGCTTGGGCTGGGAATACTGAGGTTGAGGTTGCTGAACATACCTCTGAGGCTGTTGGTTCACAGGAGCTCCGCCATAAAGCGAGCGTGAGGTAGTTCCGTTGATCTTGGCTCCTGCTTCGTCAGTAACGATAATCAGGTCGGCGGCAAGAGCCGCAACTCCTGGCATATATCTGCTACGGCAGGTGATCGTTCTGTCGGAGTAGACCTCAAGCCCTACCCGAATCTGCTTTGGAACTCCCCATATAGAGAAGGTCAGGTTGTGCATTCCCTCGGTCATCATCAGCTGAGCTGACCCTCCGTTTTTCAGTCGCACCGCTTCTTTCATTCCATCAATTTCGATTCGGATGTCGTTCGCCGAGCCGGAAAACGCCGATTCTCTCTTTATGGTAACCATAAACTGCTGTGCCATTTTAAGTAGCTCCCTTCAATCTGTTTTCTTTCTGAATCTGAATTAGCTGTCGAACTTTCGACATTTCCAAGTATATCACGCACGTTTTCGCACCCGTAGTTTGGATTTACACAAAAAAAGGACGGCTTGAACCGTCCTTTGATGTCTGATTATATGCCTTATATACCGAAATAGCCGGCAAGCTGGTAGAAGTACCTGAACACAGCGGTGTTCCCGATGGTGTCCTCAATGATGGTGACAATATCGTTTCCGCCGAACAGAAGGATTCCAATGATGACAATCCCGACGGCGACCGCCGCATAGCATAGCCAGACCGCTCCGCTCACGATACCCTCCACCGTGCCAAAGACCAAATCCAGCACATACGGCACGTGAATGCCCTCTAAGAACCTGAATATCTTCATGATGAGGCTCATGAGGAATCGGAGAACCAGAACGAATATCAGGAACAGAACTATTTCGAGGCAGTAAACGATAAGCGGCTGGAAGAGCTCCTGCTCTATCGTTTTGCTCAGCGAGAGTTCCATTACTTTTACTTTTCCATCGTTATCGTAGACTGGTTCGCCCTTCTTGATATAGTCCCAGATCGCGCTGTCAAGTGCCGAATTTATAGTTTCCTCGTCAACAACGAGCTCAATACAGCTCATGATGCTATCAGGGGTGAATATATTGTTTCCGATGGTCATTTCGATGATCTTTGTCTCGACGTTCTCGCGTATCTGAGAGGCAATGTATGAATCGACAGATGTGTTTAGGATGCTCGTGAGTTCATTGCAAAGCTTGTCAAAGTTTTCGTAATTCGCAAGGCATTTCTTAAGCCAATTCTCCGCAAGAATCTCGGCATATCCGGTCAGGACACTATCATCCTTCTCCTCGGCAAACAGGTAGTTATACACGATGTAGCTCACGCTTGTGTCGCTTGTGCTGATTCCGAGGGCAGTGCAGTAATTCTCCCAGGTCTCGTTATTATCAGAGCCGGTAAGTTCGTCAGTCAATCCGAGCACCTCTGTAAAATACCCGATGAGAATTTCCGTTGCGTCATCTCCGACAGCACTTTTGACTGCGCTGACAAGCTCTTCTGAAGGGCTTGATTCCGCAACGGCATCGTCGATGGAATCCGTGACGATATTACTGATAATCCCGTCATAGATGACCGGCGTCAGTGCCTGGCTGGCGAAGATGCTCACAGCGAAAACAACTGCCAAAAGAACGGTTGAGAGCGTACCATAGAGGAAGCCGCGTTTGACTCCGACGAAAAGACCGATGAGAACCGCCGCAACGGTCACGAGGTCGACTATAAGAACGGGTATCGCCTGCTCCTTGTCAAGAATTACGACGGCAACAATTCCGGCAATCGTGAGAAGAACCGCAAGGATAATGAGAACTGCCGAGCGTGAATGGTTATAGGGTGTCTGTGCGCCGCACTGGGCACAGCTTTTTACTCCTCGGCGGAGCTTGTATCCGCATTTTTCGCAATACATGCTTCTTCCTCACTTTCTTCGGTAGTTTCTATATGAGCCTCCGGCTCTTCTGCCTTGTTCTCAGGCTCTGAGACTGCCTCCTCCAGCTTGGGAGTTTCCTTCTCAGGCTCGGGCGGGAGAATCACGGAGACCATATTATCGGAAGAAGATACCGGCTGGTCGGTATCGCCGTCAAGCTTTTCCTCGAATGCCGGCATGTCCTCGGGAGTGATTTCAGGAGTCTCAGCCTGCTTCTTCCTGCCAAATAGCTTGAGCTTCGGGAAGAGCTTGCGGTCATTCTCCGTCTTCGCAACCCACTCGTTGACCGGCTTGCCACACCAGCGGCAATAGGCAGCGGTGTCGCCAATCTGCTTTTTGCAGGATGTGCAGTAACGCCTGATAGTCAAGCCCTCATAAAGACTTGAGTGGAACTCCTTCATCGACTGGAAACGGTCGGTGGGACGGACGCCGAGAGCGAGCATGATTGACTTCTCCTGCTGTTCGGTGATGTCGGCGTGGAGCTTTCTTGGAGGGATGATGCAGTCCTCGGAAATTCTGTCGACCGCCCTCTCGGGAATCTGACCGGTAAGGCAATAGTATATCGAAGCCGCAAAGGCGTAGACGTCTGTCCAGGGTCCCTGACCCTTTCGCTGATACTGCTCAAGAGGCGCGTAGCCGTGCTTTAAGGTTATTGTCTGCGTCTCGGAATTCTCGGAAACATCCCTCGCACAGCCGAAATCTATAAGCCTCAGCTTGCCGTTTTCAATCATCAGGTTGTCGGGACTTATGTCCCTGTGGATAAGACCGGCGTCGTGAACCGTCTGGAGAGCCCCGAACATTGGCTCAAGCATGGCGAAAAGCTCCTTTGAAGGGATTCTTCCTCCCCTGAGCTCGGTCTGCTTCTTGAGGGTTGTGCCCTCGATATACTCCATAACGATGTAGGCGGAGTTGTTCTCCTCGAAATAATCTATAACAGAGACGACCTCGCTCTGCTTTATGAGGCGAGCCATGACCCGGGCTTCGTTCAGGAACTTCTCCTTGCCCTTTTCAAAGCTGTCGACAGCACCGGTGAAGCTTGAGACGTTCAGCGACATCGTCGACTGCCTCATCGAGAGCCCGACGGGGTAGTATTCCTTGATTGCGACCTTCATGTCAAGTGACATGTCACAGCCGATATATGTAATTCCAAAGCCGCCCTCACCAAGGACTCTACCGACAAGGTACTGGTCCTTCAAAACAGTCCCAAGCGGGAGGTGGTGAACCGAGGGCTTGTATTCCTGAAACTTCGGCTTTTTGGCGCAGTCATCGCAAATTCTGATGCCAAACCCGCCCTCGACCTTTTTCATGCAGAAGGGACAGCGCGTGGCGCGCTTCACCGGCTTCTTTGTGTCAGTAACCGGGGTCTCCTCGACCACAGCTTTTTCAACTGGCACTTCCCTATGGATAGATTCAGCCCTTTCAGTCACAACATCGGACTTTATATTCTTTACGCTATCTTCAGTCATCATAACCCTCCAAACACAGCTACAGCCGCACTTTTAAGTTGATGCTATCATTATAGCACGGTCGATTTCTGCGCCGTAGTTTGGATTTACGTGACGCGCTTCGCGCAACGCGCCTCCTGCGGAGGCGACCCCTCCACCACGCTTCGCGTGGTCCCCCTCCCCCTTCGGGGCATACGCGTACACTTAAGCGAAATTGGCAACAAAGTCAACTAAAGCGGGGA
>JAJQDP010000001.1 GCA_021202155.1 Oscillospiraceae bacterium
TGATCCCCCAAGGTAAAGTGATTTGTGTTGCAACAAAAAGTTTTGCTTATCAGCTGCACAGGTTACTTGTGCAGCTTTTTTGTGAAACTGCAAAAGTTCCCGGCAGACTTCTTTCCGAATAAAGAAAGGACAATTATTATGGTAGTAGCATTAAAGAAGAACGTTCCAGAGGAAAAGCGTGCCCAGCTTATCGATTGGCTCGGCGGAATGGGCATCAAGGTTCACATCTCCGAGGGCGAGTTCACAACTGTTTTGGGACTCATCGGAGACACCACCAAGGTCGACAAGGATTTGATTGAGAGCCTTGACATTGTAGACTCGGTCACCAGAGTTACCGAGGCATTCAAGTGCTGTAACCGCAAATTCCATCCGGAGGACACTATTATAGATGTCAAGGGCGTCAAGATTGGCGGCGGCAACTTCTGCATGATAGCGGGTCCCTGCTCCGTCGAGAACGAGAAGCAGATTGTTGAGGTCGCGAAGGCCGTCAAGGCTGCTGGCGCAAACATGCTCAGAGGCGGCGCGTTCAAGCCAAGAACCTCTCCCTATGACTTCCAGGGTCTTCACGCCCAGGGCTTGGAGCTCTTAAAAATCGCTCGCGCAGAGACCGGTCTCCCGATTGTAACAGAAATCATGAGCACAAACGACCTTGATTTGTTCGAGGATGTCGACGTATTGCAGGTCGGTGCCAGAAATATGCAGAATTTCGAGATGCTCAAGGAGCTCGGCAAGACCGACAAGCCTATCTTACTCAAGCGCGGTCTTGCGAATACCTTGAAGGAACTCCTCATGAGTGCCGAATACATCATGGCTTCCGGCAACGAGAAGGTCATGCTCTGCGAGAGAGGCATAAGAACATACAGCGATTACACAAGAAACACGATGGACATTTCCGCAATCCCGATGCTCCACGAGCTTTCTCACCTCCCTGTGATCGCCGACCCGAGCCACGCTACCGGTATGGCAAGACTCGTCCCTCCGATGGCAATGGCGGCAACAGCGGCAGGAGCCGACGGACTCATCATCGAGGTTCACAATGACCCGATGCACGCTCTCTGCGACGGCGCACAGTCGCTCCGTCCCGAAGAATATGAAGCATTATCCAAGAAAATCTACGCTGTCAGGGAGGCATCACTCGGATGATTGCCGGAATCGTGGGCTTGGGGCTCATCGGAGCCTCGTTTGCCAAGGCATATAAAGCGGCAGGGCACACAGTCTTAGGCTGGAACAGGTCGAAGTCCGCCCTCGACTACCTCAAGCTCGCAGGAGATGTCGACGATGAACTGACTATGGAACGCCTCCGCGAGTGCGACATAGTCATCATCTCGGTCTACCCCGACGCCTGCATCGAGTATCTCGAGAAAGCCGCACCCTACTTTGGCTCAAAGCCTGTTGTAATAGACTGCTGTGGCACAAAGCGGAAGGTCACCGAGGTCGGCTTCAGGCTTGCCGATGAATACGGCTTCACCTTTGTCGGAGGACATCCGATGGCTGGAACGCACAATTCCGGCTATAAGTACGCGAAAGCGGACATGTATAAGGGTGCACCGATGGTTTTAGTCCCGAACGGCGAGCCGAGCATCAGACTCTTAAGCCATACGAAGGAGCTTTTAGCTCCTGCGGGATTCGGAAGCATCTCGGTCACAACCGCCGAAAAGCACGACGAGATGATAGCTTTCACCTCCCAGCTTGCCCACGTCGTCTCAAACGCCTACATCAAGAGCCCGACAGCCCGCGAGCACAAGGGCTTCTCTGCAGGAAGCTACAAGGACATGACCCGCGTCGCCTGGCTCAATCCGGAAATGTGGGCGGAGCTGTTCCTTGAAAACGGCGACAACCTGATAAAAGAGCTTGATATTCTGGTTGAAAATCTCGACCAGTATCGCACAGCAATTCGCGAAAACGATAAAGAAGAGCTGATTCGTCTTTTGGACGACGGCAGAAAGATAAAAGCGGAGGTAGACGGAAGATGAGTGTTGTAAATGTCACGGCATCCCGGAGTTACGATGTGACCGTTTCTGACGGAATCTTGGATAAATGCGGTGGGTTCTGCAAACCACTTGTCAAGGGCAAAACCGCCGTCATAGTTTCCGACGACAACGTCTATCCTCTATATGGCAAGAGAGTCATGAGAAGCCTTGAGAGCGAGGGCTTCAATGTCAGGGAATTCGTTGTACCGCACGGTGAACGCTCCAAGAGCCTGAGCTCATATATCAATCTCCTCGAATTCCTTTTTAGCTGTGGAGTCACAAGAAGTGACCTCCTGGTTGCTCTTGGCGGAGGAGTGGTAGGGGATTTGACCGGATTTGCCGCGGCAACCTATCAGCGCGGAGTCCAGTTCGTCCAGATCCCGACAACCCTTCTTGCGATGGTAGATTCATCAGTCGGAGGAAAGACCGCCGTCAATTTAGAGAACGGCAAGAACCAGGTCGGCTCCTTCTATCAGCCGTCAGCCGTCATCTGCGACCCGAAAACACTCTCGACACTGCCGGAGGAAGAATACCTCTGCGGCTGTGCCGAGGTCATAAAATATGCTGTCCTCTTCAGCGAGGAGTTCTTCACCCAGCTTGAGGAGACCCCCGCCAAAGACCAGCTCGAAAACGTCATAACCACCTGCGTCCGGATGAAGCGGGACATCGTCAAGGCAGACGAGTTCGACACCGGCGAGAGGATGCTCCTTAATCTCGGGCACACCGTCGGTCACGCCGTCGAGGGATTGAGCGGATTCCAGACGCTCCACGGTCAGGCAGTAGCCATCGGTCTTGCGACCATTTCGCGCTCCGCCGTGAAGTATGGCTATCTGAGCGAAGCAAGCTGTGCCCGCATAATCGCCCTTTTGGAGAAATACGGTCTTCCTACCGAGACAGAATATACGGTCGATGATATGTATACATTGGCGATGTCCGACAAGAAAGCTTCGAGCGACACTATCACTATAGTAGTCCCGAGAAAAATCGGCTACTGCGAGCTTCTGAGACTCCCCAAAACAGACCTTAAGGATTGGCTTTGATTCAATGCGTAATTCGTAATTATGTTGGGAAGGGAAGGCTATGACTAAAACAATACTACCAGGCGAGAGAACAGGCAAGGTTTTAATCCCTGCCTCGAAATCCCAGGCGCACAGAGCGGTTATCTTGGCGGCTTTGGGCAATCACGATGTCGAAATCACCTGTAAAGGCATTTCCGATGACATTGTAGCCACCGCCGCCTGCATGAACTCTGCCGGCGCGAATATAGAAATCAGTGGAAACTGCATACACGTAAAGCCAGTCGGAGAGCAACGCTCAAGCATTTTTGAGTGCGGCGAGAGCGGTTCGACTCTGAGATTTCTCCTGCCCGTTTTCGGGGCATTGGGAGTAGAGGGCGAATTCATCCCTCATGGCAGACTTATCGACAGACCACTGAGTCCTTTGGATGAATTACTCAGAAGCCACGGTATGAGCATTCAGAAGACCGAAACCACAATTAAGGTCTCTGGCAGGCTCGCTCCCGGCGAATACGAAATCCCAGGGGACGTTTCTTCGCAGTACATAACAGGGCTTCTTCTGGCATTGCCTCTTCTTGAAGGGAATTCGACTCTTCGGGTGACGGGAGACCTCCAGTCAAAAGGCTACGTCGCAATGACTGAGGAACTTCTTCGCAGGTCGGGCATTGAGTATGCTCACGTTGGCGACACATACCATATAAAAGGCTCACAGAAGCCTGACATGGGAGATAGCTTTACAGTTGAAGGAGATTACTCGAACGCGGCATTCTACCTCTGCATGGGTGCGCTGTCAGAAGAAGGCGTCACTGTAGTCGGCTTGAACCCCGACTCATCCCAGGGCGACAAGGCGGCAATCTTGGTTCTCAAGGAAATGGGTGCGGATATTGCCACTTCCGGCAACTCGGTAACCGTAAAGAAGGGAAGCCTCCACGGCGTCACGATTGACGCCTCTCAGATTCCGGATTTGATTCCGACACTCAGCGTTGTAGCCTCTGTCTGTGAGGGCGAGACCCACATCATCAACGCTGAACGCCTCAGAATCAAAGAGTCTGACAGAATCGCCTCGACCTGCTCTCTTATAAATAATTTGGGCGGCAACGCAAAAGAACTTCCCGACGGAATTGTAATAATAGGAGTTAAAAACCTCACCGGCGGAACGGTCGACAGTTGTAACGACCACCGTATCGCAATGAGCGCGGCAGTTGCGGCTTGTGCCTCAACCAGTAAAGTAACAATACTTGACAGCATGTGCGTCAGGAAATCCTATCCCGGCTTTTGGGAGGACTTCGCGACGCTTGAGATAAAATCATAGAAAAGGACGGTGCAAGATGGCAAGCAGTATCGGCAGTAACATCAGGCTCACCATATTCGGGCAGTCACACTCTGCGGCAATCGGAATGACTCTTGAGGGATTACCTGCAGGAATAAAGATAGACTTTGACAAGCTTGAAGCCTTCACATCCCGCCGCGCTCCCGGAAAGAACGCATACTCCACTGCGAGAAAAGAAGCCGACAAGCCGGAGTTCGTTTCCGGTCTTCGCGATGGCATAACCTGCGGCGCACCGCTCACTGCAATTATAAGAAATACCGACACCCGCTCGAACGACTATAGTGAGCTCAAAATCCTCCCTCGTCCCGGACACGCCGACTTCACCGCATCGGTAAAATACGGCGGCTATCAGGACTACGCCGGAGGAGGGCACTTCTCGGGAAGACTCACAGCTCCTCTCTGCGTGGCGGGCGGAATTGTCCTACAGATTCTTGAAAGCTTAGGAATCACCGTCATCTCCCGAATCGCCTCTATAGGAAACGTTTCTGATGAGGGCGAACTTCTTGAGTCTACTGCAGATAAGCCCTTCCCGACAGTGAGCGACGAGAGTGCCGTCAGGATGCAGGAGTGTATAGCTTCTGCCAAGTGCGAGGGCGACTCGGTCGGTGGAATAGTCGAGTGTAAAGTACTTGGACTTCCCACAGGCTTGGGCGATCCGATGTTCGACGGAATGGAAAATAAGATTGCGAATATCGTCTTCGGAATCCCGGCTGTCAAGGGCTTGGAATTCGGAATCGGTTTTGAAGCCTCAAAGCTCCGCGGAAGCGAGAATAATGACCCGTTTGAAGTTAAGGACGGCAGGGTGGTAACCACCACAAATAACTGCGGAGGTATTTTAGGCGGAATAACAACCGGAATGCCGCTCTCATTCAGAGTAGCTTTCAAGCCGACGCCGTCAATTTCGCAGAAACAGCACAGTGTAAGGCTTGACACCTTGACAGAGGGCGAGCTCGTAGTGAAGGGTCGGCATGACCCATGCATAGTTCCGCGCGCTGTACCCTGCGTTGAAGCCGCCGCGGCAATCGCCGTTTACGACGCATATCTTGAGTACAAAAAGTACCTATAAATACACAAATAGACTTGAAAGGACATGACATATGGCTACAGAAACTGAGAAGATTACACCTAACACATCCGATGGCAGAAAGGTTTATCGCGACAAGATTGACGAGATAGATAACGCATTAGTCAAGCTTTTCGGCGAGAGAATGGAAACAGCCGCCGGGCTCGCTTCATTTAAAAAGGAGCACAGCCTCCCGGTACTCGACATCCGCCGTGAGCGCGAGAAGATTCAGGACGTCGTCGACAAGACCCCCGACGAGCTCAAGGAGTATACAGAGCTTCTTTATTCGTTCATCCTGGAGCTAAGCCGCGGCTATCAGAATCGCCTCATCGGTCACGGAAGCGATCTGAGCTCAAATATTTCCTTGGCAATAGAGAACACTCCTCAGCTTTTCCCAGAGCGCGCAGTTGTCGCATGTCAGGGTGTTGAGGGTGCATACTCCCAGAAAGCCGCCGAGAAGCTTTTCAAGTCTCCGACAATCATGTACTTCTCAAACTTTGACGCCGTTTTCACTGCAATCGAGAAGGGCTTCTGCAAATATGGCGTGATTCCTCTTGAGAACAGCACCGCCGGTTCTGTAAACTCTGTATACGACTTAATGACAAAGCACAGCTTCAGTATTGTCCGTAGCATCCGCCTCAAGGTCGAGCACAATCTTCTTGCAAAGAAGGGCACCAAGCTTGAGAATATAACCGAAATTTACTCCCACCAGCAGGCCATCAGCCAGTGTGCCGAGTTCTTGTCTACTCTCAAGGGCGTCAAGGTAATTCCCTGCGAGAATACCGCCGTTGCCGCCAAGATGGTTGCCGAGTCTTCGAGATCCGACATTGCAACCCTTTCATCAAGTGAGTGCCAGAAGCTCTACGGCTTGGAGTGCCTTAAGCCTGCCGTTCAGGACAACGACAACAACTACACAAGATTTATCTGCATCTCAAAAGACCTTGAGATATATCCCGGTGCTGACAGAACCAGCCTTAGGGTCGTTCTTGAGGACAAGCCCGGCTCGCTTTATAAGCTCCTCTCCCGCCTCTACGCGTTCGGGATCAATCTTAGTAAGCTTGAGAGCCGCCCTATCCCTGACAAGGATTTCGAGTTCATGTTCTACTTTGACCTCGACACCTCCGTCTACTCTCCGCAGTTCCTGCAACTGATGAGCGAATTGGGAGACATTTGCAGTGAGTATAACTATCTTGGTTCATATCGTGAGGTAATGTGAGATGACGCTGAAATGCGGTCTCTTGGGCGAGACCCTCGGGCACAGTTACTCCCCGAGAATCCACGCCTATTTGGGCGACTACGACTACCGCCTCTATGAGATTTCCCGGGAAAACGTAGAGGATTTCATCCTCCACGGCGACTGGAACGGTCTGAACGTCACAATACCATATAAAAAAGTAGCCGCTTCCCTCTGCGATGAGCTTTCCGACATAGCCAAAAGTCTCGGAAGCGTCAACACTATTGTTAAGCGCGATGGCAAGCTTTTCGGCTACAATACCGACTACTACGGTTTCCGGAGCATGGTTCTTGAGACGGGAATCGATATTTCCGGAAAAAAGGCTCTGATTCTTGGAACAGGAGGCACCGGCGTCACCGTTCAGAAAGTCTTGAGTGAATTGGGCGCAGAAGTTGTCCCGATAAGCCGGCATGGCGAGAATAATTATGATAATATTGGTAAGCATTCGGACGCGGTCCTGGTCGTAAACGCAACCCCCGTCGGCATGTACCCGAAAAATGGTGTTTCGCCCCTTGACTTGCGGAGAATCCCAGCCTGCGAGTGCGTCTTGGACGTAATCTACAACCCGATGAGAACCGAGCTTATTCTTCAGGCTGAGGCTCTTGGCTTGAAATACAAGAGCGGGCTTCACATGCTCGTGGCGCAGGCAAAGTACAGCTCCGAGCGTTTCCAGAACAAAAAAATTAGTGACGATTCGGTTACATTTATCGAGAATTCATTGACAAATGAGCTCGAAAACATTATATTAATAGGTATGCCCGGGAGCGGCAAATCGGTCGTCGCCCAGGCATTGGGACAGTGTCTTCACAGACTTGTTATCGAAACCGACACGGAAATCGTGAAGAATACCGGAATGACCATCCCCGAAATTTTCGAGAAGTCGGGCGAGAAGGAGTTCCGGCGTCTTGAAACGGCTGAAATGGAAGCTTCCGGCAAACTCTCCGAGAGAATCATCTCCACCGGTGGCGGGGTTGTCACGAGGGAGGAAAACTACCCGCTTCTCCACCAGAACGGCATAATCGTCTGGCTTGAGCGGGACACCTCAAAACTTCCGACCGACGGCAGACCTATCTCACAGAAGTCAAATCTCAACGAGCTCTATGAGAAGAGAAAGCCGATGTACGAGAGATTCGCGGACATAAGAGTTTCCAACGACGGCACAGTTTCTGAAACGGTCGAAAAAATTATCCAGGAAATCGAGGGCAGAGTGAAATGAAGTTACTTGTTATAAACGGTCCGAATCTGAATATGCTCGGAATCAGGGAGCCGGGAATTTACGGCTCAGAAACTTATTCGTCGCTCGTGAGCCTCATTTCCGACTACTGCGACAGCAGGGGAATTGAAGTAGAATTCTTTCAGTCGAACCACGAGGGTGCAATAGTCGACAAGATTCAGGAAGCCTATGGCATTTTCGACGGAATTGTCATAAACCCTGCGGCTTACACCCACACGAGTGTAGCTATCTTAGACGCACTCAAAGCAGTCTCGATCCCTGCAGTAGAGGTTCACATCTCGGCTGTCAACGAGCGTGAGGACTTCCGGCAGATTTCGTACGCCGGCAAAGCATGTGTAAAGACGTACATGGGACTCGGCTTCAACGGATATATCGAGGCTGTAAAGTTCTTAGAAGACTATCTCAAAAATAAGCAATAAGGCATTCAGACATTCAGCATTCAGACATTCAGAAAGGATCAACCAATGGCACTAAGACTTGTAATCGACTCAGCATCAGACATAACCGTAGAAGAAGCAAAAGAGCACGGCTGGTATCTCATCCCGCTTACCGTCACAATCGGCGACCATGAGTACAGAGACGGAGTCGACATCACCCCCGACAGATTCTATGATATGCTCGTTGAGTCGGACGAACTTCCCCACACCTCCCAGCTCACACCGGCTGATTATGAAAAGGCTTTTGAAGAAGTTATCGCCGACGGCGACACGCCATTTGTCATCACACTTTCATCAAAGCTTTCAGGCACCTACCAGTCCGCTTGCATAGCGGCAGAAGCTTGCAACCCGAAGCCAATAGTAGTAGACAGCCTGAGCGCGGCATTAGGCGAAGCGGTATTTATAAGATACGCAGATTCTCTTATCAGAGACGGTATGGATGCCCTTGATCTTGAGAAAACACTCAACGAGGTAAGGCACAAGATAAGAATCTTAGCACTCCTTGACACCCTTGAGTACCTGAGAAAGGGCGGAAGAATCTCCGCGGCAGTCGAGTTTGCGGGAAGCCTTCTTTCCATCAAACCCGTTATCGGCGTTGTTGAAGGCGAGGTTGTCATGGTCGGAAAGGCAAGAGGCTCAAAGAAGGGCAACAACCTTCTAAATGAGCTCATCAATAAAGGCAATGGAATCGACTTTTCAAAGCCCTATTCTCTGGCGTACACCGGCAACACCAGAGGGTACTTAGACAAATACGTCGAGGATTCAAGAGCTCTCTGGGAATCTGAGACAAGTGAGCTTCCCGTCATGAGAATAGGTGCGACAATCGGCACACACATAGGACCAGGTGCAATAGGAGTAGTGTTCTTCGAGAAGTAGGCTTTTCTTAGAGAAGTGAGGTACTGATGAAAGAAATTGAGACCACTATAGCAAGCAACATAATAGAGCTTCGTACCCGAGCGGGCATGACACAGCTTGAGCTTGCCGAAAAGCTCAACTATTCTGACAAGTCCGTCTCCAAGTGGGAGCGGGCAGAGGCTTTGCCTGATGTCATAGTGCTCCGGAACATCGCCGACATCTTCGGAGTGACGGTCGACTATCTCGTGAGACCTCATGACCCCGAGGAGAGAATCAGCATTGTCGATTCCGTCAAGACAACTATTCCCTATCAGATCATAATGGGCATAACGGCGGTGGGAATCATGACAGTCGCAACGATTCTCTTCGTCATCTTCTGGCTGAGGGGATTGATATACTGGCAGGTGTTTGTCTATGCTCTTCCGGTTCTTCTGACGGATTTGCTCGTCCTCAACTCAATCTGGCACGAGGGCAAATATAACTTTGCGATAGTCTCGCTTTTGGTACTAAGCATCGTTTGTACCCTCTATGTAATATTCCTGAGTCACAACTGGTGGCAACTCTTCCTGATAGAGATACCCGCGGAGGCACTGGTAGTCCTGAGCTTCCGGCTCTATCATGTAAACCATAAAAAAGACGATAATAAGTAAAAATATCGGCAGTAGAATTCCAGAATATGGAGCTCTACTGCTTCTTTTTTAAGAGTAGAGTGAAAATTTGCAGGGGATGATTGAAATCTTCAGCCCAAAGTGGTATCATAATCAGCGGAAATTTTCTTTATAAGATAAGGAGACACACGGATGATAAGACTTTTTACCGATACCTCTGCAAACCTGAGCCCGGCGGTTCTCAGGGAACATAATATTGAGCTTGTCCACTTCCACTACAGTATAAATGACAAGGTAGTAGAATATAACACCCTTGAAGGCTTCGACGGCAAGTCGTTCTATAAGGCTATGCGCGAGGGCGCAGACATAAAGACCTCGATGGTCAACATCGTCGACTACATGAAGGCTTTCGAGCCAGCCCTTCGGAATGGCGACGACGTTCTCTATGTCGGAATGGCGGGAGGAATCAGCGGAGCGATTAATTCCGCAAAAATCGCCGCAAGCGAGCTCCAGGAAACCTATCCCGACCGTGCAATAATAGTTTTCGACTCATATGCCGCTTCCTTGGGCGAGGGGATGCACGCTCTTGACGCCGCAGAGCTCATCGAGAGGGGCGACCGAATCGACGAGGTAGTAAGCGAGCTCTATAACAGACGTGATCACCTCTGCCAGTACTTCACCGTCGACGATATGAAGTATCTAAAAAAGGGCGGAAGGGTTTCCGGAACAGTGGCTTTCGCCGGTTCGCTCTTAAATGTCAAGCCTATATTGATGGGCGAGAACACCGGTCACATTGTCTTTAACGGCGTTGCAAGAGGGGAGAAGAGAGCGATAGCCACCCTTGCCAACAAGTACCAGAAGCTCTGCTCGGACAAGTCGCTCGACATAAGCATCGCCCACGCCGACAACGAGGCGGGAGCTAAGTCGCTTCTTGAACAGCTCAGAGCCATCGGCTTCACCGGCAACTGCATGATAGAGCAGTACGAGCCGGTCACCGGCGGTCATGCCGGACCGGGAACGATAGCACTGTTCTTCAGAGGGATTCATAAGTAAATATCGCTTCTATTGCTTCAAAAGTCCGCCTTCGTGGCGGATTTTTTCGCTTTCAGACGATATTTAACATAGATTTAACATAACAACGCTTTCAGACTTAACATTGGGTGCGCTATATTAGAGCCATGGACGGCAAAAGAAAGACCGTTCTCTACATGTAAAATCTGAAAGGATGTTATTTGAAATGAAAAAAGCAAAGATTCTTGCGCTTATTATGTGCTTGGTTTTAGCACTCGGATGCTTCACCGCTTGTGGTGACACAGAGGCTAAGTCAGTCTCTACTGACGGCTCCACCTCAATGGAGAAGGTCATGGGTTACTTCATGGAAGCATTCATGGAGGAGAACCCCGACATCACCGTTACCTACAATCCTACCGGTTCCGGCTCTGGTATCCAGGCGGTAATCGACGGCACCTGCGACATCGGTCTTGCAAGTCGCAACCTCAAGGACTCAGAACTTGAGACCTGCGAGCAGACAGTAGTTGCAATCGACGGTATCGCAGTAATCGTCAACACCTCAAACACCGTATCTGACCTCACAATCGAGCAGATCGCTTCCATCTTCACCGGCGAGATAACCAACTGGAGCGAGGTTGGCGGCGAAGACCTTCCTATCGTCTGCATCGGACGCGAAGCATCTTCCGGAACACGTGACGGCTTCGAGTCCATCACCGGAACTGCTGACGCTTGCGTATATTCTCAGGAGCTCACCTCCACCGGTGACGTTGTAAGCGCAGTCTCCTCTAACCCGAATGCTATAGGCTATGTCTCACTCGCATCTGTCAACGACACAGTCAGTGCCATCTCTGTTGAGGGAGTATACCCCACCAGCGAGACCGTTCTTGACGGCACATACCAGATCCAGAGAAACTTCGTCTTCGTAACAAAGAAGGACGCTACTCTCTCCGACGCCGCTCAGGCATTCTATGACTACTGCACCAGTTCTGCTGTAAATGAGTACATAGAAGCCGCAGGTTGCGTCCCCGTAAATTGATAGTTTCAAAACCCGATATATGCTAAAATCTTCGAGAGGTAGTCATTGCCTCGGCTGCCTCTCGGGGAGAGCGGCATAAAACAAGCTACAAAAGGATGCTTAAGAATGGATAAAGTAAAAAAGACAGGACATGTTCTCGATACAGCGATGAATGCGATATTCACAATCTGTGGCTTTTTAGCTGTCGCCCTTGTAATAGTAATAACAGTCTACCTTGTAGTATCAGGCATCCCGGCAATCAAGGAAATAGGGCTTTTCAACTTCCTCTTCGGCACAGTCTGGAAGTCGACCGGCGACAACCCGTCCTATGGAATTCTCCCGTTTATCCTGACGAGTATCATAGGCACATTCGGAGCGATGCTCATCGGATTTCCCCTTGGTCTTCTCTGCGCCGTATGCATAGCAAAGATGTCCGGCAAGAGATTCTCGGGAATCATGCGTTCAATTGTTGACCTGATGAGCGGAATCCCGTCGGTTGTATTCGGACTCGTCGGAATGATTTATGTAGTCCCGGCAGTAAGAGAGATGTTTAACCTCCCCGATGGAGCGAATTTATTCTCTGCAATAGTAGTACTTATAATCATGATTCTCCCGTCCGTCATCTCGATGTCAGAAACGGCGATAAGAGCAGTACCTAAGGAGTACGAGGAAGCGTCTCTGGCACTTGGTGCAAACAAGACCGAGACCATCTTCAATGTCACGATTCCCGCGGCAAAGAGCGGAATTCTTGCTTCACTTGTCTTAGGAACAGGACGTGCCATAGGCGAAGCAACCGCAGTCATGATGGTAGCCGGAAACGTCGCGAATATGCCCGGGCTCTTCAAGAGCGTAAGATTCTTAACAACGGCAATCGTAAGTGAAATGGCATACTCCTCAGGGCTTCAGAGGCAGGCACTGTTCAGCATCGCGCTGGTGCTATTCGTATTCATCATGATAGTAAACCTTATTCTGAATCTTGTGGTAAAGCGCAAGAAGGACAAATAGCTTATGAATGATATGAAAAAGAATCCGGGAATTTCAACCTCCCGAAAAGTAAAAACAGCACTTCTCAAGACTCTTGTATATCTTTCGGCAGTAATAATCATAGCCGCAGTGCTGTTTGTGGTAGTGGTAATAGTAATAAGAGGACTTCCGAATATCTCATGGGAATTTCTCTCGAACGGCGTCAGCTACTTAAAGGGCATAACGGGAATTCTCCCGAATATCCTGAACACAGTCTATGTTGTAATCATGACGCTCGTCATCGTTCTCCCCGTCGGAACGGGAGCGGCGATATACTTGAATGAATACGCAAAAAACAAGAAAGCAGTAGCGGTAATAGAATTCGCAACCGAAACTCTTGCCGGAATCCCGTCGATAATCTATGGCTTGGTCGGTATGCTGATATTCGTTCAGACCTTCAAGCTGAAAACGAGCCTTCTTGCGGGTTCACTTACACTCGTAATCATGACGCTTCCGACAATCGTCCGTACTGTCCAGGAAAGCCTCAAGACTGTTCCCAACAGCTACCGTGAAGGTTCCCTCGCACTTGGCTCGGGAAAGTGGCACATGGTCAGAACTGTAGTCCTTCCCTCGGCTATAGACGGTATCGTAACCGGCTGTATTCTCTCAATAGGAAGAATCGTCGGCGAGAGCGCGGCACTTCTCTTCACGGCAGGTATGGCGGACGTCATCTACACTCCGCTCGAAGCGATAACCCCGAACCACTCCGGTTCAACTCTTGCAGTTGCACTTTATGTTTACGCCAAGGAGCGCGCAGATTCGGGAACAGCATTCGCAATTGCATTCATACTGCTTATTCTGACACTGATTATAAATACAGCCGCAAAATTTGCCGGCAAGAAGCTCAAGAGGAGGACGGAGAATGAAGGCTGAGTTGGAAATCGCAAAAGTTGAAAACGACGACAAAGAAATAAGAACGGTACAAAATACAGAAATTCTCACCGAGGGCGAAACCCTCATAGATGTCGAGCATATGAACCTTTGGTATGGCGAGAACCAC
Source organism: Oscillospiraceae bacterium (assembly GCA_021202155.1). Taxonomy (GTDB): domain Bacteria; phylum Bacillota; class Clostridia; order Oscillospirales; family Ruminococcaceae; genus Faeciplasma. Next base: position 13,797 of record JAJQDP010000001.1, read on the forward strand.
GCCATCAAGGACGTAAGCATCGCAATCCCGCAGAATCGTATAACCGCGCTGATAGGTCCTTCCGGTTGCGGAAAGTCGACCTTCTTAAAGTCATTGAACCGCATGAACGACCTCGTTGAGGGCGTAAAGATAGAGGGCAAGCTCACACTTGCCGGAATCGATATTTATAAGGACATAGACGTGTCCGTTTTGAGAAGACGAGTCGGAATGGTCTTCCAGAAGCCGAACCCCTTCCCGATGAGCATCTACGACAACGTCGCATATGGTCTGAGAGTCCAGGGCGTCCGCTCCCGTGTCCAGCTTGACGAAGCGGTCGAGCGTTCTCTGCGGCAGGCGGCAATCTGGGACGAGTGCAAGGACAGGCTCAAGAAGAGTGCCTTGGGGCTCTCCGGCGGACAACAGCAAAGACTTTGCATCGCAAGAACAATAGCAGTCGAGCCGGAGGTAGTCCTCATGGACGAGCCGACATCAGCATTAGATCCTATCTCCACATCGAAGATAGAGGAGCTTGCATTGGAGCTCAGAAAGCACTACACAATAGTAATTGTCACACATAACATGCAACAGGCGGCAAGAATCGCCGACAAGACGGCATTCTTCCTCTTGGGTGAGCTTATCGAGTATGGAGACACAAACATGATGTTCACGTCTCCTTCCGACGACCGCACAGAAGCATATATAACGGGGAGGTTCGGATGATGAGAGAAAATCTTTCAAGACAGCTTGAACTGCTTAATAACGAGCTTATAGAGATGGGCGCACTCTGTGAGGATGCCATCGCATCCGCGGTAAAGTATCTTTCCACGGCTGACAGCAAGCTTTTGGAGAACGCCGCAGAGACAGAACGCCAGATTGACCGCCAGGAGCGCGAGATTGAAGACCTCTGCATGAAGCTCATAATCCGTGAGCAACCGGTTGCAACCGACCTCCGAGTGATCTCCTCAGCTCTCAGGATGACCTCCGACATGGAGCGAATCGGCGACCAGGCATTCGACATTTCCGATGTCGCAAAGAATATAGCTCCTCTTAAAGTAGGCGGAGAAATTCAGATTTACGACATGGCGGAAGCAACAGTCAGGATGGTCACCGAAAGCGTCAACTCGTTCGTAACAAAGGACGTAGCCGCCGCAAAGGCAGTAATTGCCATGGATGATGTCGTCGACGGACTATTTGACGCTGTCAAGAACGAACTTATCGCGGCTATCGAGAATAAGAGCGGCAAGGGCGAGCTCTATATCGACATTCTGATGATAGCGAAGTATTTCGAGAGAATCGGCGACCATGCCGTAAATATCGCCGAGTGGGTAATCTATTCGGTTTCCGGCGAACACAAGCAAAGACCTCAGTCATGAAATTGCGAAGCAATTTCAGCAGATGCGAAGCATCTGTGTTGCAAGGCGGCTTGAATTGTGGTATAATAGCCTTGTAAACTGTTTAAGGAGTGATGGTCTTGGCAAGAATTTACCTCGTAGAGGATGACGACAACATAAGAAAGCTCATCTGCTACGCGCTTTCAAAAGAGGGTCACGATATAATCGGATTCCCGACGCCTTCTGAATTCTGGGAGGAATATAGGGCTCAGAAGCCGGAGCTTCTTCTCCTTGATATAATGCTCCCCGAGGAGGACGGACTTTCGATTCTTGGGAAGGTAAGAGCCGAATCGGACATTCCTGTTATCATGCTGACAGCCAAGGGCTCGGAGTTTGACAAGGTCACAGGTCTCGATTTGGGAGCCGACGACTACATCACAAAGCCTTTCGGAATGACCGAGCTTTCTTCAAGAGTCCGGGCAGTTCTCCGAAGGAGCGGCAAGGCTATAGACAAGACCACCGAATATCACGTCGGAAACATCTATCTTGATTCAGAAAAGCACACCGTCAGAGTGGGTGAAGAGCCGGTTTCGCTCTCGTTCAAGGAATACAGCATACTTCTTATGCTACTCCAGGCTAATGGTAAGGTTGTCGGCAGGGAGGAGCTTTTATCTCACATCTGGGGCGAATACTACGGCGAGTCAAGAACATTGGACGTCCACATAAGGACGCTAAGGCAGAAATTGGGCGAATCGGGTAGCCTGATTCAGACAGTAAAAAAAGTTGGTTATAGGATAGGAGAGTAGAAATGAGCACTCTCAGTAAAAAAATATTTCATTCGGAAATAATAGTAGCACTCCTGGTTTTAGTAGCCTGCATCGCGCTCATAATGGGTGTTCTGTTCGACTATTTTGAAACGAGCCTTGAATCTGAGCTCCAGGAAAAGGCTGAGTATATCGCTTATGTCGTCAACAGAGAGGGAGTAGAGCTCATAGAGGATTATGGCGACGAGGAGAGTAGAATCAGCATCATCGCCGCTGACGGCACAGTAATTTATGACACCGCCGCCGATGCGGAGTCTTTGGAGAACCACTCCGACCGCGAAGAGGTAATCGAGGCGATTGCAAACGGCACAGGCTCAAGCACCCGTTATTCGGAAACCCTGACCGAGAAGACGGTCTACTACGCGATTCTTCTGGATGACGGAAGCATCCTTCGAGTCGCGGCGACGCAGTATACAGTGGTAACAGTTCTTCTGGGACTCGTGAGACCGATTTTGGTAGTACTTGCAATAGCACTCATATTGTCGCTTCTTCTGTCTTTGAGAGCTTCAAAGTTGATAGTCGATCCGATCAATAACCTCAATCTTGATGCACCTGAAAAGAACGAGACTTATGAAGAACTTACACCGCTTCTCAACAAGCTCTCAGCGCAGAGGCGGACGATAGCGGAACAAATAAAAAGCGCGGAAAAACAGCAGTCGGAATTCCGGCTTATCACAGAAAACATGAGCGAGGGCTTCCTCGTCATCGACAAAGACCTCTGCATCCTGACATACAACAGCGCGGCTCTGAGCCTTCTTGGACTCAGCACGCCCGTCAGCGGAAGTGTCCTCAGATATAACCGCACAAAGGGGTTGAGAACCGCCATCGAGTCCGCACTTTCTGGTGAAAAGGCGGAGAGCTCGATGGAGGTATCGGGTCGTTGCTACAGCCTCATCGCAAGCCCGGTGTACGAGGAAAACGCCGTAATAGGCGCGGTAATCATCATCCTTGATGTCACTGAGAGCCAGGAGCGCGAACAACTCAGACGCGAATTCACTTCAAATGTCTCCCACGAGCTGAAAACGCCTCTCACGTCAATCTCGGGATTTGCGGAAATGCTGATGGCGGGGGATGTCCCGGCTGAATTGTCGAAAGATTTCTCAAAATCCATCTATGATGAAGCACAGCGACTGATAGCCCTGATTGGCGACATAATCAAGCTCAGTGAGCTTGACGAGGGCAACGTCGGAGGACTTGACCGCGAGGATGTCGACCTTCTGACCCTTTCCGAAAGCGTCCGCGAGAGACTTTCCTCCGAAGCCGAAAAGAAGGGTGTCACCCTCACGGTCGAAGGTGAAAGCGCACATGTCAACGGAATCCTCAGAATCTTGGACGAGATGATTTATAACCTCGCCGATAACGCTATCAAGTATAACCACCAGGGCGGCAAGGCGACCATAAGTGTCACAGATGCCGAGGATAGCGTAATCCTCAGGGTCTCCGACACCGGCTGTGGAATCCCGAGCTCCGAGACAGACAGAGTTTTCGAGAGATTCTATCGCGTCGACAAGAGCCGTTCAAGCGAAGTCCCCGGTACCGGCTTGGGTCTTTCGATAGTCAAGCACGGAGCGATATATCACGACGCCAAAATAACCCTCGACAGTAAAGAAAACATCGGCACGACGGTAACCGTCGAGTTCCCGAAAGCAAGCGAGAGCTAAAATGCCTTTTCATAAGTAGTGTGAGAAACGCCCCTGATAGAGATAATCTCCGTCAGGGGCGTTGACCTTTCCGGACTGGCTTAACGCGCAATATTCCAAATAATCTACAAGATTGTACTTATCTGATTGCAGGATCTGTCTTTATAACACGCTATAAATATGAGGACTAACCCAAAAAATTTCGCAAAACCACTTGAAAAATGCTTCGTAATATGGCACAATATAAGTTAGCTTAGTCTGACAGTCTGTGTCCTGCGGTCGGATTTGGTCGCAGGACGCTTTTTGTGGAAGGGTAGTAATGATGGACGTATTTAATGTCGAGCTCGCAGGGCTCACAATTGAAGTGAAAAGCCGGTTTGAGTACTTAAGATGGTTCTGCCGGGATTATCTCTCGGAAAGTAAAACTCCCGATTTCTCGGTCTATGCCGAGGACTCAAAGCTCGAAGAGCTCCGGGAGTACAGCCCCGAGATGCGGGACGAATTTTTGGAGAGGGACGCCGTCTATTCGGCGATAGCCTCAAAGCTCCCGTATCATGACAGAGTCGCGCTCCACGGCGCGTGCATCTCGTATAAGGGCAAGGGCTATCTCTTCACCGCCGCGAGCGGGACGGGAAAGTCGACTCACATCGGTCTCTGGAAGAGGTACTTGGGCGACGACGTCGGAATCGTGAACGGCGACAAGCCTATCTTCCATGTCAAGCCGGACGGCTCAATCCGTGCCTACGACACCCCATGGTGCGGCAAGGAAGGCTGGAACCGAAAGCATAGTGCCGACATGGCGGGAATCTGCTTTGTCAGAAGACTGGAAGAGCCGAGCAAGACCAACACCATCCGCCCTGTAGACCCGGAGGAGGCAATCTCGCTCATGCTCCGGCAGATGTTCCACCCATTTGATCCGGAGGCAACCGGACTGATGCTCGGGCTGTTCGACGATATAATCACACAGCTTCCGCTCTGGCTCTTGGAGTGCGACATCTCTGAGGAAGCGGTGAAGACGAGCTTTGAAGCCCTCACCGGCGAGAAATATGTCAGAGCAGAAAAAGAGACAACAATAGAAGAAATAAACAAGCAATGGAGGATGCCAAAATGAAAATCAAGGAAGGCTTTATCATAAGAAAGGTTGCGGGAAAGTACGTCGTCGTCGCTACCGGCGAGGCAAGTAAGAGCTTCCACGGAATGGTCAAACTGAACGAGACCGCCAAAATCATCTGGGAGGGCTTGGCAAACGGCAAGATCCCCGACGAAATCACCGATGAGCTCGCTAAGTTAAATAATGCCGAGACTGAGGAAGACCGCAAGAAAATCTATGACGATGTCCAGTCTATGATTAAAGAGATGCAGGACGCCGGATTCTTAGTAGACTGAGCGGCTTGGTATGGAGAACACAACAAGATTAGATGAACTTGAAAGCTCCGGCTTCATCGTCATCCCGATAAAGGGCGTCAGCATGAATCCGCTTCTCTATAGCTACTCCTCGCATGTTCTTATCGAGAAGCTTGAGGGGCGTCCCGAGATAAACGACGTGGTGCTCTATGTCCGTGATGACGGGACCCAGGTGCTTCATCGCGTCATGTCTTTTGACGGAGACGTGGCACTCATCCGCGGCGACAACACCTATTCTTTGGAGAGAGTGCCGATTTCGGACATAAAGGGCGTTGCAAAGTCGTTCTGGAGAAGCGGCAAGGAGAATTCGCACGAAATTTCGGTGGATGACCGGTCGTATAAGCTCTATGTCCGGTTCTGGAATTTCAGCTATCCCATAAGAAAGCTCTGGTTCAGGGCAAAGAACAAGCTCAAGCGGATAGTCAAGCGTATCATCCGAAAAGAGAATTAAGAAGGAATGTGGAAGTATGGAGAGTCATGTAAGAAGAAATATAGTTTTCGCGCTGTTGTCGGTTGCTGTCTTAGCGGTTTTCATCTTTTTGGTGTACAACTACAGCATTGAAAGCTCCGACGCGAAGAGCCGCCTTGAAGCGGCTGTCGCCGAGGCAAAGGTCTATGAGGATGAGGTCACCAAGCTCAAGAGGAGCATCACCTCCGCGGCAGACGCCCTCTCAGACACCGCCGGAACTGCACGGTTTGTTATCGGCTATGTAATTTACTCCGAGGATGACATATCATTTGCCGAGGAGCAAGGCTTGCAGTATGGATTTGACCCGGCTTTGGTAATAGATTGCGTCGGAAATCTTGTAGAACTTGAGGCTTTGGCATCGGTCGCGGCGTCATCCGGTCATGAAATCATGCTCACTGCGTCGGTGTTCACTCCCGAATACAACGAGACGGTCATCTCACTTCTTGACTACATGTCGGAAGAGGGGATTGAATGCTCCGACATCTTCCTTCTGAGAAGCGATTACTATTCGAGCTCATCTGTAGACCTCGTCATTTCTGACGGCTTCGCTGGGTACACCGTCTATAATTCAACCCCGACCTCCGGAATAACCGATGAAGGCTACATCACGTTCGACTATTCCTACCTGACGGTAGACAGTACCTCCTATACAAGATTCAGCTCGTCCTATACAAACGTGGCATCGATGGTCGTTGCTGTGGATATGGATTCAATTCGCACTGGGACGCTCACAGAGGCTTTTGTCTCAAAGCTTCTCAGCACCTTGTCATCATATGCAGAGAACGACGACTGCGAGTTTTCGAGTATTTCTGACGTCACCGAGAGCCTTTTGACAGACGCCGAGTCGATGGATGACCGCATCGCCGAATACGAAGCCTATGCCGCAGAGTGCCAGGCAAGGATTGACGAGCTTGAGGAGATAATAGCCGAAATCTATGCCGGGGTCGATTGATAACCGGCTCTTAAGAAAATATCACACAAATTCAAGCCTTATTTCTCAGATTTCTGGAAATGAGGCTTTGTTTTTTAGAATAATAAGTTGATTTTTGTCTGAAAAAGTGGTATACTCTATAGAAATAAGGGGTGATATTATGGAAACGAAAAAGGTCGTTTCAAATTCCGTCAGGAATCCGGGCAGAGAAAAAAGCTCCGTTTCTATAGGCAAAATTGTCGGAGTGGCTGTGCTGACGCTCGCGCTCATGTATCTTGCCGGAGTTAGGGCGTTCGGTCTTCCGATGCCTGGTTTAAGCGAGAACGTTGCGATTATGACGCTTGTGAGACTCGTGCTTTTTGTCCCGATATTGATTTTAGCAAAAGAGATGTATGTCTTCGGGTGTGAAAGACTTATCCGGTTCAACCCGAACATAGAAAGCCTTGCGGTGATTGCAACAGGGCTTGCAGCAGTCACGTCGCTGTACTCTCTTGTTATGGTGGTAATCGGTCGCGAGGATTATGCCGACAGAATCCACTTTGAAGCCTGCGCCGTAATAATTCTCTTCATGATGGCAAGCAAGTATCTTGAGGAGAAGATGAATAAGTCAAGAGGTTCAACCGCCGACAAGCTCAGTGAGCTTTTCCCGGATAGCACGACCGTTGTCAGAAACAATGTTGAGAGCTCAGTCCCCGTCTCGGATATATCCGTCGGAGATTTCGTCCTGATACAGCCCGGCGAGAGCTTTCCCTGTGACGGTACCGTTGTTTCCGGAAGAGCAGGTGTTGACGAAAGCCTATTTACCGGCGAAGCCTTGCCGGTAGAAAAGAATGCAGAGGACGCTGTTTTCGCGGGAACTGTCTGCCGGAGCGGCTTCATAACCATCAGGGCTGAAAGCCTTGGGGACGACACCAATCTCGGCAAGATGATTTTAGCCGCCAAAAATGCCGAATCGGTGAAGAGCACCGATTCAAAGGTCTACACCCACATGCAGAGAAACGAGAGAGTTTACTCACTTTGCGCAGTCGGAATTTCAGTTTTGGTCTTCTTCATCTGGCTTATGGCTTCAAAGGATTTTGGACGCTCCCTTGAGGCACTTGAGAGAATGCTTCTCACCGCGTGTCCCTGCGCTGTGGGGTTTGCGATTCCGTTCGCAGTGAACGCCGCTGTTTCAAGAGGCGAGCGGGAGGGCGTCGTCTACAAGAGCCCATCCGCACTTGAGAAGATTGAGTCGATAAACACCGTTGTAATGGACAAGACCGGCGTCATAACCGTCGGAAAGCCGTTTGTCACCGACGTAATCCCGTTTGGGACGGACGCTGTTGAGGTTGTGCTGATAGCGTCCTCCCTTGAATCACACTCAACCCATCCGATAGCTTCTGCGGTTCTGGATTATGCCAGGAAAAACGACATTGAGCCGATGGACTGTGACGTTTTCGAGTCGGTCGAGGGCTTTGGAGTCAAGGGCGTCATCGATGAGGACAGCGTTTCTGTCGGAAGAGCCGATGCCATCTTCACAGGCGATTTTGAGGGCTACGCCACCGTCTGCCAGCCGCTTACTGAACAGGGCAAAACGATAGCCGCTGTCACCAAAAACGGCTCGCCGATTGGAGTCATCGCTTTCCAGGACAAACTTAAGCCGACAAGTAAAGCAGGAGTCGAACGCCTTGCAAAGCTTGGCATAAGAACAATAATGGTGACCGGCGACAGCCAGGGAACGGGAAAATCGGTTGCTGAGGAAATCGGAGTTTATGACCACGCCGAGAATGTCACCCCCTCCCAGAAGGCTGAGATGATTCGCAAGCTCCGTTATGGCGGAAGAACCGTTGCGATGATAGGGGACAGCTCGAACGATGCTCTTGCCCTTGCCGCCGCAGACGTCGCAATTTCGATGAAGGACGGCTCCGATGTCGCTCTTGAAGCCTCGGATATAGTTCTTTTGAAGAACGACCTCCGCGATGCCTCAATCGCCGTGAGAATTTCGTCGGAGACCAAAAAGACCATCTCCTCGAACTTCCTCTTCGGAATGGTCTTCAATGCAGTAACCGTCCCGATAATGGCTTTCTCGCCGCTCTTCATCCAGAACCCGACCATCGACGCCTTCATCTGCACCGTCTGCCTCGCCGTCTCCACCGTCGCCGTCCTCTTCAATAGCGTCCGCATAAAAAAGATGGACCTGACCGCGACAAAGGATTGATAACCTAAGTTATAAAAAATCCCTCCCGGAATTCTGGGAGGGTATTTCTATGCTAATTCAAATCCTCTTATACCTGACCTGCCTGAACCTGACTCCGTCATCCTCGCCCTCGGCTGATACCTCAGCTTGATATTTCATCTTATCAAACTCCGGGAAGAAGGCATCCACATCGGGGCATTCGGCATCTATTTCGGTGAGGACGAGCTCATCCGCAAGCTCTATTGCCTGCGAATATATCTGCGCTCCGCCGATAACACAGCAGTTGTGGTCGCATAGATTTAGTGCTTCCTCAAGTGAACCTGCAATCTCAACACCGTCAATCCTGAGGCTATGATCCCTCGAAATGACGATATTCCGCCGCTTCGGGAGGGGTCTTCCGATGGAAAGATAGGTGAGCCTGCCCATGACGACCGTCTGCCCCATAGTTTCTGTTCTGAAGAGCTTCATGTCAGTCGGAAGATGCCAGATAAGCGAATTGTTTTTCCCGAGCTCGCGGTTCTTGCCGACAGCCGCAACAATCTTAATCATGACCAATCCCCCTCACTGCGCGATAGGGAATGAAATCTTCCCCATGTGTCTGTAGTCAATGAGCTTGACATCTTTAAGCTCAGCCGAGTTGTCGAAGCTGTAGAAGTCAGAAACCTCTGGATTCAGCCAAAGCTTGGGGGAGGGGTAGCCTCCGCCGTTCTCATCATAGCGTCTTATCTGCTCGTCTACGCCGGAAATCTGGTTGACATAGATGTGAGCGTCCTTTATCGACCAGTCCAGTGTACCCGGCTTCAAGCCAGTAACCTGCGCCAACATGCTAAGAAGGACCGAGTACTGTGTCACATTGAACGGAAGACCCAAGGGAACATCACAGCTTCTCTGGTGAACCCAGGCGTTGAGCTTCCCGTCAGTAACGTCCCACTCACTGCTCCACACGCAGGAGGGCAGAACCGCAGTATCAAGATAATCATTCTGCCAGAGTGACATGACCATCCGCCTGTCTGTCTGATTTGTTTTGAGCTTAGTTATGAGCTCGTCAATCAGCCCGAATTTACGCACTATCCAGCCGTAGGCAGTTCCAATAGTGTGCGCCCACTCCTTGCCGAATTCTTTTCTTATCTCTTTTCTGACAAGCCCGCCATTTCCGTCGGGAACCATCTGAGTGGCTACCCAGAAGCCATCCTCGTCAATTTCCCATTCGTTCCAGATGTTGACGTTGCGGTCTCTCAGCCATCTCACATCGTTCGACTGCGCCTGATAAATCCATAGCATCTCCAGAACCGCTTGCCGGATAAAAAGCTGTTTGGTAGTTAAGATAGGGAACTCCTCGCCAATATCAAGCGAAAAGTGCCAGGAAGGAATTTTTACCGAGTTGACACCGGTGCGGTTGCAGACCTCGATTCCATCAGCTCTGATTTTCTTCAGAAGTCGGACATATTCATCGTCCCACATTGACATAGTGCACACCTCCAAATCTATGATAATTATAGCATGACCGGGCAATAAAAGCAAGACATAAGAATAATACTCTCTGTAAACCCTCGAAAAGTGTGATAAAAATTTGAGTTTTGTGCAAATTGCCTCTGGAATTTTGGTGAGAAATGTGCTATAATTAACTCATAGTAATTGAATTTGAGACAGTAAAGAGGTAGTAATGATGTTTTGCGTGGATGATTACGTTGTGTATGGCAACGAAGGCGTTTGCAAGGTTGAAGACATCGGCAAGCCCTCAATATCGTGGCTGGACAAGCAGAAGGAGTATTATACTCTTGTTCCTTTCTACAGAAAGGGCAAGATCTACACGCCGACCGATTCAACAATTCTTATGCGTAAGGTCATATCGAAGGAAAACGCCGAGGCATTGATTTCAAGAATAACCGAGATAAGTCCGGCACTGGACGTCCCGAGGGACTCGAAGCTCGCCATGGAGTTCTACAAGTCACTTGTCAAGACCCATGAGTGCGAGAAGCTCGTCAGCATTATCAAGCATGTTTTCGAGAAGCAGAGGACTCTTGTCGCCGAGAAGAAGAACGTTCCGGCAGTCGACCTGAGGTACATGAAGATAGCCGAAGACATGCTCTACGGCGAATTAGGCTTCGCCCTGAACATCAAACCCTCTGATGTCAGAGGATATATTATCCGCAGTTGCGAGATGGAGTAACCCCTCCGGTAGCAGGTGCTCGCCCTTTGGGCTCGCACACCCCTCAGTCAGCCTTCGGCTGACAGCTCCCCTTTCAGGGGAGCCTTTTTGTATCTCGCACGAACTTTTGTGAGAATAAAAATAGCCTCCCTCTGAAATGAAGTTCGCAAGCGAACTTCCGGAGGGGGACCGCCGCACGAAGTGCGGTGGTGGAGGGGTGCGCCACGCAGTGGCGCGTCGCCCGCAGGGCGACAAATTACGCATTACGCATTACGCATTCCTAATTATTTATGATACCTAACCCCGCCATTAATCGTCATCGCCCTATAAATCTGTTCACTGAGCACCACCCTTGCAAGCTGGTGCGGGAGCGTCATCCGCGACATCGAAATTCTCAGTTTGCAGGATTTCTTGACGCTGTCGGAAAGACCGTAAGAACTTCCTATAAAGAAATTTACTGACGAATAGCCGTTTACTCCGGCGGAATCAATCTCGCCGGCAAGCTCTTCGCTCGAAATAAGCTTTCCCTCGACGCACATGGCGATGTTGATTGAACCCTTCTTCTCAAGATACGGTTGCATGAGCTTCGCTTCACTCTGAAGTGCAGAGGCTATCTCGGCATCTGACGGATTGTCAGAAAGCCGCGACTCAGGAAGCTCAACTATCTCAAAATGAGCGAACCGCGAGATTCTTTTCGAGTACTCCGCCACTGCTTCCCGCCAATAGCTTTCCTTAAGCTTCCCGACTGCGATTATCGAGATGTTCATCAGAAGGTCACCGCCATTCCGGTGGTTTCGATTGGTGCTATGTATAGAAGATAGTCCCGGTTTCGCTTGAACTCGTCTCCAAGCTCTCTTATGAGTGTATTCTCGGCGATGCGCGGAGTGTTGTTCTCCCGGCTGAGATGCCCAAGAATCACCTTTGTAAGCCCGTTTTCAATGAGGCTGTGAATCTCTTTGGCAGACGCACTGTTTGAAAGATGCCCATTCGGAGCGGCAATTCTCTGCTTAAGGGGGTAAGGGTAAGGACCGTTCCGGAGCATATTCTCATCGTAATTTGACTCCAAGAAGACGAGGTCAGCAAGCCTTAAGTTCTCGTCAACCTCCTCGGTGACATGCCCGAGGTCGGTGCAGTAGGTGCAAACCTTCCCATCCGGCATTTCAATCTTATATCCGACGCTTTCGATGGCGTCGTGCGGAGTTTTGAAGGATGTGATGGAGAAATCCCCGACAGTAACCTCTTCTCCGACCTCCTGCTGAAAACAGCCGTGGCTGAGATGACTGCCGCCGATAAGCCAGTTCATGGTTTTCGGAGAGGCATAAACCGGGATGTCGTAGTGCTTTTTGAAGACCTTCAGAGCCGCGATGTGGTCGGTGTGGTCGTGTGTGATGAATATAGCCTTGATCGCCTCAACCTGGATGTCGTTCTGTAGCAGAGCCTGGGTGAGCCTTCGGCAGTTGAGCCCGGCGTCAATGAGTATCCCTTCGCTGGGATTTCCAATGAAGCAGGAATTTCCCGAGCTTGACGAAAAGAGCGGATATATTCTTGACAAGTTAAAGCATCCCTTTCTTGAATTCAGACATCAAAAACCCTGCGTAAATCCCGCAAAAGGAGATACGCAGGAGAATTTTTATATATTAGCCCCAGCAATAGCCTCAGGTAATGGTATCAGCCGGCTCTCTTTACGGGGTCATACTCCCTGACTCTTACGATGTCGGCACCAAGCCTTTCAAGCTTGTCCTCGATATTCTCATAGCCGCGCTCGATGTGATAGATGTTCTCGACGACAGTCGTTCCGCTTGCCATAAGACCGGCGATTACGAGAGCGATTCCGGCTCTTAAGTCGGTAGCCCTTACAGCGGCACCAGTTAGCTCCGGAACACCCTGAATGACGGCTGTAGTGCCCTCAACGGTGATGTCCGCACCCATTCTTCTCAGCTCGTTAGCATATCTGAAGCGGTTGTCAAAGATGTCGTCGGTGACGACGCTTGTCCCCTCGGCAATGGTGAGAAGAGTGGAGAACTGCGGCTGCATATCTGTCGGGAAGCCGGGGTGGGGAAGAGTTTTGAGATTCGTCTTGAGAAGCGGTCCGTCGACGAAAACGTGCACGCACTCGTCGTACTCCTCAACAGTCGCGCCGACTTTTCGGAGCTTCGCGGTGATAGACTCAAGGTGCTTCGGGATTACGTTCTTGACCCAGACGTCGCCCTTTGTAGCCGCGGCGGCAACCATGTAGGTTCCGGCTTCAATCTGGTCGGGAATTACTGAGTAGGTGATACCCTTGAGGTAGTCGACACCGCGAATCTTGATAACGTCGGTGCCCGCGCCCATTATGTCAGCTCCCATGGAGTTGAGAAAGTTCGCAAGGTCGACAATATGAGGCTCTTTGTTGGCGTTCTCGATAACCGTCAAGCCCTTAGCCTTGACAGCGGCGCAGATTGCGTTGATAGTCCCGCCGACAGTGTGCTTGTCAAAGAAAATCTGGCTTCCGATGAGTTCATCCGCCCTTAGCCTTACGATACCGCCCTCAAGCGAGTACTCCGCGCCCAAAGCGTTGAAAGCCTTGATGTGCTGGTCGATAGGTCTGTCACCAAGATCGCAACCTCCGGGAAGCGGAACATCGGCTTTTTTGAACCTGCCCAAAAGTGTGCCCATAAAGTAGCTTGAAGCCCTTATAGAGCGCGCGAGCTCATACGGTACAACCGGGTCACTTATACCTCTTGTGTCTATTCTGATTGTATTTTTGTCTATAATTTTGATGCTTGCACCCATCTCATAGAGAATCTTGATGCAGATTCCGATGTCGCCGATTTCGGGCACATTTTCGAGTGTTACCGGCTCGTCACACAGAATTGTGGCGGCAACAATGGCTACGGCCGCATTCTTCGCGCCGCTGATACAGACGTCGCCCTTGAGGGGCTTTCCGCCGTTGATAACTAATTTTTCCTGGTCCATATATGTTTATCTCCTGAGAGCTTGTATTCAAAAATTAAACTTTGGAAGCGGATAAAGCCACTGAATGGGCACTCCTGCTTCTTAATCCCTACTATTGTATCACACTTGGAGAGAAATTACAATTACAATTTTGTTACAATTTCAGCCGTGAATTGTGCATATTGCACAAAGAAAAGTGCGACACAAATCTGCGAAAGTTTTCTCCTTATGATTGACAATTGTCGCTTTTACGGGTATAATTGAAGGTAACATTTTACTTTCGGAGGACATTATATCATGACTACTGCAATAAATCAATCAGAAACCTACTTAGGAATTGAATTCGGCTCAACCCGAATCAAGGCAATACTCACCGGCACTCATGGAGAAGTGTTGGCATCAGGTGCTCACGACTGGGAAAACCGCCTCGAAAACGGCATCTGGACTTACTCGCTTGAGGACATCCACACAGGACTTCAGGACTGCTACGCATCTTTGGCAGGTGATTTTGAAGCTAAGTACGGCGAACCCCTCACAACAATGGGAGCAATGGGCTTCAGCGCGATGATGCACGGCTACATGGCTTTCGACAAGGATGGCAACCTCCTGGTTCCGTTCAGAACCTGGCGAAACACCATCACCGCCAAGGCGGCAGGGGAGCTTTCCGAGCTTTTCCACTTCAATATCCCCGAGCGTTGGTCGATAGCTCACCTCTATCAGGCAATCCTGAACGGCGAGGAGCACGTTAAGGACATTTCCTACGTCCTTACTCTTGCCGGCTATATCCACTACATGCTCACCGGCAACCGCGTTCTGGGAGTCGGCGAGGCTTCCGGAATGTTCCCGATTGATTCGAGCACCAGCAAGTTCGATGCTGAAATGGTCGCGAAGTTCGATGAGCTTGTGAAGCCTTACGGCTATCCCTGGACGCTTTCGGAAATCTTCCCGGACATTCTCCCTGCAGGCGAGAACGCTGGCTGTCTTACGGAAGAGGGAGCTAAGTTCTTAGACCCGACAGGAAAACTCAAGCCCGGAATTCCTCTCTGTCCTCCCGAGGGCGACGCAGGAACAGGAATGGCGGCTACAAACAGTGTCAGAGTCAAGACTGGAAACGTCTCCGCGGGAACCTCAGTATTCGCAATGGTAGTCCTTGACAAGCCTCTCTCAAAGTATTATCCCGCGATTGACATGGTCACAACTCCCGACGGCAAGCCGGTCGCGATGGTTCACTGCAACAACTGCTCCTCCGACCTTGACGCCTGGATGAAGATTTTCATGGAGTTCGCCACCCTCTCCGGTCACCCGATGAGAAAGCCGGACCTTTATGATCTTCTTTTAACTCATGCTATGACCGGAGACCCCGACTGCGGAGGTGTCTGCTCCTGCAACTACTTCTCCGGTGAAAGCATCACCCATTTCGATGAGGGTAGACCTCTTCTTGTGAGAGTCCCTGACGGCAAATTTACACTTGCAAACCTAATAAGAAACAATCTCTTCTCGGCACTTGCCACCCTCAAGATGGGGCTTGACATTCTCGCTAATGAGCATGTCGAGATCGAGAGAATCACAGGTCACGGTGGCTACTTCAAGACCAAGGGCGTCGGACAGAAGCTTTTGGCGGCGGCTATGAACACTCCTGTTTCCGTAATGGAGACAGCAGGCGAGGGCGGCGCATGGGGAATGGCACTCTTGGCACAGTATATGGCACTCAAGTCTGATGGAGAGACCCTTGCCGACTACTTGGAATCGAATATCTTCTGTGGCGACAACATGAGCTCCACAACCGAAGCTCCCGCTGAGAGCGACATCGACGGCTTCAATAGCTACATGAAGAGATATGAGGCTATGCTTACTGCCGAAAGAGCGGCAGTAGAAAACTACAAATAAACGTTTTTCTCATCCCCTTTGATGGAGACGCCAGCCTATAGGCTGACAGAGATGGCTTGTGAAAGGAGTTCAAATGAAAAATAAATGGCTGTTCTACGCTACCGCGTTCTTCTCGGGGCTGTCGGTAATGGCAATAGAGTTAGGAGCACAGAGGCTTCTGGCACCATATTTCTCGTCATCGCAGATAGTCTGGACAATAGTCATCGGCACAATAATGATTGCGATGGCGATAGGAAATGTCCTTGGCGGAAAGATGGCGGACAAGCACAATAATCCTGACCACCTTTTCGGCTGGCTTTTCGGAGCGGCAACCTGGACGATGCTCATTCCTCTTGTCGGAAAGTTCATCATCGCCGGAGTCGCGCTGGTCTTGGCAATGTTCGTCACGACCAACTACCTGATAGTTGCGGCGTTCGTCTCTTGCATAATCGTCTTCGTCTTCCCGCTTTTGGTTTTGGGAATGGTGACCCCGAACCTTGTCAAGTATGCCACATCGAGTCTTGAGGAGAGCGGAAGAACCGTTGGACGCATTGAAGCCTGCAACACAATCGGCTCAATAATTGGAACATTCTTACCGACGTTCGTAACCATCCCGAACATCGGAACTTCGCTCACATTCGTCCTTTTCGCAAGCATTCTCTACATCGTCTGCATTGTCTATTGGGTAATGAAAAAGAAGAAATTCGTTGGAAAAGGCATTGCGATGGTGGTTGTGTTCGCTTTAGGAATACTTTCAAATAATATCGGCGTCGCTTTCTGGGAGACGGACATCCTCTACGAGGGCGAATCAATTTATAACTACTTAAGAGTTGAGGAGGACAGCAGTTCGATATACCTATCGACAAACGTCCTCTTCGGCGTTCAGTCAGTAAAGATGAAGACCACCGGCTTGACAGGCATGTACTATGATTACGCTCTTGCCGCGCCAGTGATGGCGGGAGCCGCTGATGATGAGGATACTTCTGTCTTGATTCTCGGACTTGGCACCGGAACCTTTGCAACTCAGTGCGAGTACTATTTCGGGATAACCGACATCGACGGAGTAGAGATTGACCAGAAGATAATCGACCTCGCATATGAGTATTTCGACCTCTCCGACTGTGTCACAACCTACACCCAGGACGGCAGAGCCTATATCAATCTCACCGACGAAACCTATGACGTCATAATGGTCGACGCCTATCAGGATATAACGATACCGTTTCAGATGTCGAGCGTCGAGTTCTTCGAGGAAGTCGCTGAACATCTGAACGACGGCGGAGTGATGGTCGTCAATATGAATATGTATAGTACCAGCGACGAGGACAGCATCAACGACTACCTCTGCGGAACGATAAAATCCGTTTTTGACAGCGTTTACACAGTGGAGACTAACGCATCAAACCTGGTTCTCTTCGCATCAAACAGCTATGACTGCTACGACCAGCTCGGTGAGAATCTTGACTCCCTCGACGGAACAGTCAATACCTTCATGACAAGAGTCTATAACCGCATGACCGAGGTTGAAGAAAGTGATTTAATCCTCACCGACGATAAAGCTCCCGTAGAGCTCTTAGGTATGAGAGTCTTGGATGAAATGATTTCCTCAGAGCTCGAATACCTAAAAAACATGATGCAGGACATGAGCATCGCAGAATTGTATCAGTATCTGGTGGCGTGAAGCTAAATTCATGACATAGGAATCGAATCATCAGTACACATTGAAACAAACACCGCCCCGAATCAATCGAGGCGGCTGTTTTAATTTTTGGGGAGAATGTCCTTGATATAATCTCTGACAGATGAATATACTTCACTAAACTGCGGTTTGTTTACATCTCCAGCAAGCCGAAATTTATCGTAAGCGTGCTTCAAGTCTTCTTGTCTGTTGAGAAAGCCATTAAATGTGCCGAGTACCCTGCTACTATCTTCAAGTGTTTTCAAAATCTCAAAGCAATTGAAATCAAACGCCTTGGACAAATAATACAGGTCGATTACGTCCTTGATTCTGTAAAAGACTCTGTCTGAAGATATTGCGGAAACTTTGTCTGCAATCATTTGATTTGGCGTAACACCGCGAAAGTGAAAGCTGTCGATTTCATAAACCTTCGTCGATGTGGTAGGTCTGTTTACGTCTATATCCATAGTAAACAGTATTTCCCCGGAGGAATTATCCGCTAATTCAAATCCAGCGGAACGCTTTTCATCGTACATCCGATATATGCTTACACGCAAAGCTATTTTGTTCCTGTCAAGAACTTTCTGAAGAGATGCAACCATTTGATCTGCTGTCAAAGGATCTGCCGAATACCAATTCGCATCGATGTCCACTGTATGCCTGATTTCCTCGTCATATCCAGCTTCAATGAGACAGGCTTTCAACACCATAGAGCCTTTGAAATCAATGGGAATTCCGCTTTCGTATATAGCCTTCATAACCTGATACATGAGCTTTTCTTCTGCAGTAATCACAATATCACCTAACTTCTATAATAACCTATTGCCACTTCAGCAAGCCTTTCAAACTCGTGTTGGTACTCAGGAGCTATCGATATTCCGTCAAAGCTGTCTCCGTTTTTGCAGTAGTATCTGCTCAACGCCTCAATGATTCCCTGCATATCTAAGATCGATTCGTTAGCAAGGGCATCTGCAATTGTGCGATTGAAGTCGGTGTATTTAAGTCCGCTTCTTTCTTGAACACAATATGGACTGATCTGATTTCCGAGGAGAGCGATTCCGTTGAAACGAGAAAGATTATCACTTCCATAGCCCCATAATATGAATTCATCACTGCGTCCAAAAAAATTACCCTGACACATCAATGCCTCATCCAAGGCAAATACAAATGATTCCCCGATGCAATCGTTCACAGCCTGAAGCCACGAAATCGTTCCGATAAAATCGCTTCGCCTGGGCAAATCTAACTTTTGAGAGTCATACTCAGGAGGTTTTACAGTTCTCCTGTTTACAATATCAGCTTTATAGCGACTCTCCAGAAGCTCCGTTATATACTCCGGTGGCTTGCGAGAACCGGTTTCCCAATTCTGGATGGTGCGGAATGGTATGTTGTATCTTATTGCGAACTCGCTTTGTGTGTCACCTAAGTTAGTTCTCATTTCCCGGATTGTCATCTTACTCACCTCAATAATATAATACACCCATTGAGTGTATTTGTCAAGATCTTTTCAACATAGAAAACCGCCCCGAATCAATCAAGGCGGTTGTTTCATCATACTTTGCTTTTCTCCTTCACCAACACCCTCATCGCCTTATCCTTAACCTCCACCGTCGTCTCCCTGAACTCTCCGCCCTTCTCGCCGTCAACTGTCCAGGCAATCGGCGTCTGACACCTGAGGGTGATTTTCGAGGTTTTGAAGCCGTCCATGTACTCGTTGTCAAAATCAAGCTTCATCACGGACGAGATGATGTGGTTGAGTTCATTTGTGTTTTTCGGATTTTTGATGAGGAGCACCTCGAACTTTCCGTCGTCAAGGCGGATGTCGTCGATTCCGCGAATCTTCATTCCGCCGACATGAACGGTGTTGAGTATCAGCCCGAGGATATAGTCACCCTTGCCGGAGCGTTCCGCCGACTCAAAGCTCAGTTTGTACGACGTCATCGACGGAATAGCCGCCAAGCCCTCAAGAATGTACGCGCTGAAGCCGAGCTGGTTCTTTGCATTCTGAGGAGTGCTGTAGGAGACCTCCGCAAGCGTTCCGAAAGCCGCAACATAGGTGAAATACCTGCCATTGAGGCTTCCCAGGTCGCAGATAAAGGGGACACCGCTGATTGCTGTTTTTGCCGCGTCAAGGGTCTTTGTCGGAATACCTACCGACTTCGAGAAATCGTTTGTAGAGCCGCAGGGGATATAGCCGAAATCGCCTTGATAGTCAGCCCTGACAAACCCGTTGACCGCTTCGTTGAGCGTCCCGTCTCCGCCGGCGATAACAATTCTGTCATAACCGGAGTGACAGCACTCGGAGACCGTCTCAAGACAGTCAAGCCGCCTCTGCGTCGGGTGGACGGTTATCGAATAGCCGCCCTTTGTGAAGATGTCCACGATGTCCGAGAGCTTTTTTGCAATGGTTTTCATTCCCGAATTCGGGTTGTAGATGAGTAGAAGTCTTTTACTGTTCATGAAATCGCCTCCGTTTCTCATTTTCTGAGATTTTTTATTTCCGGTAGTAGGAATAGTGTGCGGTGACATACCGCTTCTCGCCGGTGTAGTCGTCGTACCCGACAATCTCAACGCCGTTTCCGCTCAAAAGCTCGCCCATGGTCGCATCCTTGATGCGGCATCTGAACACCTCGTGTGCCTCACACATGACGACTATGACGTCGCCCAGGACGATGATTCCGCCGTTCTTGCCGAGGACTTTTTCCTGCCCGTCGATTCTCTCGACGGCATACTGAATCGACTTGCCGTTGAACTTCGCGAGATCTTTTTGAGATAGTGCGTATTTATCTTTTTTCTTAAATAACCCCATCTCTCAGCCTCCCGTCAGTCTGACGAGCTTGTCAATTTCGCGCTTGAGCTTGGCAATCGGCAGTCCCATAACGTTGTAATAGTCGCCATTGATGCCCTTTATGAAGAGTGCGCCGCCGTCCTGGACACCGTATGAGCCTGCCTTGTCGAACGGCTTGAACTCGGCTATGTAGCTTCTTATCTCAGAATCCGAGAGAGGATAGAACTCGACGTCCGTCTCCTGAGAAAACGAGAGCGTCTTGCCCTTGTAACAGATGCACACGCCGCTGACGACGGTGTGAACCCTCCCTGAAAGAGTCCCGAGCATGTCATAGGCGTTAGTCTCATCCTTCGGCTTCCCGAAAATGACGCCGTCCAAAATTACAACAGTGTCGCACCCGACAACCATATCGTCGGGATGATTTTTCGCAACGCTCATAGCCTTTCTGACCGCCAAAATCTCCGGAACAGAATAAGGCTCAATCCCATCCGGCAAGACCTCGTCACAATCAGGCGAGATAACCTCAAAGTCTTTAGTAATATACCCAAAAAGCTCATGCCTTCTTGGTGAACTCGACGCCAAAATATATTTCATGTCAAAACCGACCTCCAAAGTACAATCTAAGACTATTGTACCACAAAAAAGAGTGAAAATCAACTTGACAGCCCTACTCAATTAATGTAAAATGGAGGAGTTAGAAATTAAAATAGGGGTTATATATGGATTTAGTTATAGATGTATTTCTGGACTCACTCATAGACACGGCGAAGATGTTGCCGTTTCTGTTCGGTGCGTACCTTCTGATAGAATTTTTGGAGCACAAGGCGAGCGACAGGCTTGCGAACTCGCTCCGAAAGATGGGACCTTTCGGACCAATCGGAGGTGCGATAATCGGCTGTGTTCCGCAGTGCGGATTTTCCGTTGCGGTGACGAATCTTTTCTCGGGGAGACTCGTCAGCCTCGGAACGCTTATGGCTGTCTACATCGCCACAAGCGACGAGGCAATCCCGATTCTGTTGTCCGGAGGAAACGCCGCCGACGTCGGCAAGCTGATTTTGGCAAAGCTTATAATAGCCATTCTTGCCGGACTTCTCATCGATGCGATTCTTAGGTTCTTCCACCGCAAGGGCAACGAGGAGGAAGAGCCGTTCAGCGACCTTTGCGAAGGCTGTGGCTGTGAGGAGCACGGAGTGGTTTACTCCGCCTTGAAGCACACTATCCAGATTTTTATATTCCTGTTTGTAACGTCGCTGGTTCTTGGTTTCGCAATCGAGCTTTTAGGCGAGGACAGGCTTGGAAGCATCCTTATGACCGACAGCATCTTCCAGCCGTTCTTAGCGGCTCTCATCGGACTCATCCCGAACTGTGCCGCATCGGTGCTTCTTACTAATCTTTATGCCGCCGGAAGCCTCTCATTCGGCTCTGTTGTCGCGGGACTTTCAACCGGAGCAGGCTTGGGAATAGTGGTTTTGTTCAAGACAAACAAGCGGCTCAAGGAAAATATAGCAATCCTTCTGCTTCTGTACGCAATTGGCGCACTAAGCGGATTGATAATAAATCTTGTAATGTAAAACGGAGGTATACAAATGGACGAACAGCTTAACAGTGAAGAGATAGAATTCAGGTATGACACCCAGCTCCTCATCGACGGAGAAAACCTTGATGAGGACGAAATCGACGATTACTTTGTCGAGCATTTCAAAGGTGACTGCCTCTTGGCGTATGGCGACGAGGAGACCATCAGGATTCACTACCACACAAACGAGCCGTGGAAGGTGCTTGAGTACTGCTCCACCCTCGGCGAAATCTACGACATAGTCGTTGAGGACATGGTTCGTCAGGCGAAAGGTCTGAAAGGCTGATAAAAACCAAAGCGCAGGACTCACGAGGAGTACTGCGCTTTTGCAAATCCGCTATTTCACCGGCTCGATGTAGGAAATCGGGTCAATCCACGCGTTCTCGTACTTGAGGGCAAAGTGGAGGTGCGACTCCATGTCCGATTCAATGTCCGCGGTGTTCCCGACCGTCCCTATTACCGTCCCCGAGGCGACTTTATCCCCGATGCTGACGGAAATATCGTCCCCGAGACCGCAATAGTAGCCGATAACCGTGTCGCCGTGGTCGATGACGACGCAGTTGCCCCAGAGGGTGTCGTTGTAGATGTCTGTGACCGTTCCAGAGGTCATCGACTTGACAGCCGTGCCCTCAGGAGCTGAGATGTCAATCCCATCGTGGGTCTTCCAGACGCTCCCCGTCATCTTGACGAGCTCTCCCCACGAAAATTCTG
The DNA here is from genome assembly GCA_021202155.1 of Oscillospiraceae bacterium. Classification (GTDB taxonomy): domain Bacteria; phylum Bacillota; class Clostridia; order Oscillospirales; family Ruminococcaceae; genus Faeciplasma. The sequence continues at coordinate 36,253 of JAJQDP010000001.1, forward strand.
TGAGAATCTCACCCGAAACCGGCAAGACTCTTGCTTCCTCATAGAAAAGCGTTTCAAGCTCCTCGGTGATGTCGGCGGCAGTCACTTCCAGGGTATCATCTTCAAACGCAACCGCATCGTCCGTCTTCTCGGCGTCGGTGACAATCGAATCTACAGTCTCGTATTCGCCGAGGTCTGGAAGCTGAAGCGTGTCGCTCACGTCCGGAATAAGCGTCTCAGTGAGAGACCCCACCGCCGCCCGATACCCGACCGCCGTCACAACTCCGACTGCCAGTATTCCCACGCACAAGGCAATGTACACGCCGCTTCTCTTCATAGCATTTTTGATTTTATTATTATCCATACTGCACTCGCTTTCTGCCCCAAAGGGCGTTCTTTAAAGCTAAGTATTAGCAGAAATTCTGGAATTATTCACGGAGGACTCATAATGGACAACTCAACTCTCTGTTACATCGAAAAAGACGACTCATACCTCATGATGCACCGCGTCAAGAAGGTTAATGACCTCAACCACGACAAGTGGATAGGCATCGGCGGGCACTTTGAATTTGGCGAGTCGCCATATGACTGCGTCCGGCGCGAAGCCTATGAAGAAACCGGTGTGACTCTCGTGAACCCGAGATACCGCGGCATCGTGACATTCGTCACCTTCGTCGCAGACGAAGTCTACACCGAGCAGATGCACTTATTCACATGCACTGACTACGAGGGCGACTTAAGCCTCGATTGTAACGAAGGCGACCTTGAATGGGTCAGGAAATCGGAAATAAAGAACCTCCCCATCTGGGAAGGCGATAAAATCTTTTTCAAGCTCTTAGACAGCGATGAGCCGTTCTTCTCGCTGAAGCTCAGGTATGAAGGGGATAGATTAGCAGAGGTTGTGCTGAATGGTGTTCTCATGTAGGGGCGGATATTATCCGCCCGAAACCTATACTGCGACGAAATAGCTGGCGGATAATATCCGCCCCTACTTGTTTATCCCCGAAAATTTTCAATTTTCTCCCGAAACCCCTTGACAACCGCCCATAATTTATGTTATAATTAGATGAGGGAATTAAAATAAGTAGTCACTTACTATTTTCACAAGTGCCTGCTCATTGAAATTCCGAAAAGCACCATTTTTGTGGGGGGGTAACGCGCTCCGCGCGTTTACCCAATAAAAACCTCCATACTGGCAGTATAGGAGGTTATAATTATAGCCTCCTGAGTAAAAAACAAGGAGGATTTTTTATGAAGAAATTATTGGCAATGGTTCTGTCGGCTCTGTTAGTCTTAACGATTATTCCTATGAACATCTTTGCGGCAGAGAAAACAGGAGCTCTCGACTTATCAAGCTATGGCAAGGAAAATGCAAGTGGTGATGGTTGGAGCTGGAATGCGAGCGAGAAAACGTTGACGATTACAGATTTGACTATTACAGGCACGGGAACGTCAGAAGGTATCATTTTGCCGAGCACAGAAGTTGGTGAGACTATTACTGTTGTTTTGAACGGCAGTAACAGCATTTCCGGCTTTGACCAAGCTATAGATGTTTCACCTGAAACCAATAGCACAAATATCGTTATCAGCGGCACTGGTTTGCTTTCAATCACAGATTGCACCTTCGTTCATCGTGGAACATTTGAGAATGTTACTATTGACGGAGCAACTATTACAGCGACTGTAGAAAACGGATTCATTACAGAAAGAGTTTTCACAATAAAGAACGGGGCGAATGTCTCTATCACTGCAACCGATTCCGATGCGTGGAGTGCTATTTACGCAGTAGAGGGTGTTGAAATTTCCGACAGTACAGTAGTTGCAGCGTTGCCTAATCATGCATATCCCGCTATTTATGTAACCAGTTCGGGTACATACACTGAAACCTACATGAATATTACCAATAGCAGTGTTTCTGTCTCCTCATCTGGCAGTAGCTGGGGTATTTATTGTTACGGACGGGCATCAGCAACTACTAAAATCACAAATTCGACTATCACTGTTGACAGCCTTGCCGGGATTTACACGAATTCTGAAATTATTCTGGTCGGCGATGTTGATGTCCTGACTACAAGCAACCGTCAGCTTATGTATAGCACCGTAATTGATTCAACTGGTTTGGGAAGCGGCTCTGATATTGAGGGCTATGTCCGCCAGGTAGATGAAATGTTCTACCTCACTAACTATATACTAACGTCTGATTTCTCAGTAGTCACCGGTAGAACCTTAACCATTCCGGCGGATGTAACACTTACGTTGGCTGATGACGTTGTTTTGTCGTCGGTAGATTCTGGCGCAATTATAAATAACGGCTCAATCGTTGTGCCCTGTACAAGTATTGGTGGAGTTGCAGATGGTTCTTTGAGTGCAGAAAGTAACAGCGTTACCATAGAGCACAGCTATGATACTGATAATATCGCCTGGGATTTTAACAATGCAACCGCAACCTTCACCTGCTCAGACTGCGGCGATGTCCAGACAGTCTCCGCTACGGTCGAGTCAAGGAATAATTTAGGCGTCGTGACGAAGGTAGCAACCGCCACCTTTAACGGCGTCACCTACACAACCACCCAGACCACCGGAACATCTCTCCTTATAATCTCCGCAGACTACTCCGCAGTGAACGAAGCCATAGCCAAGGCGAATGCCCTGAACGCAAGCGATTACACGAACTTTGCGGACGTCACCGCGGCAATAAACGCAGTAGATTGGACGCTGAACGTCCTGAACCAGCCGACGGTAAATACCTACGCCGAGGCTATTGAGACCGCAATCGCAAATCTCATCCCGGTAGATTCAGAGGAAATCGAAATCGACGACCTCGTCGAGGACTCTACCACAGAATCCGAGCCAGAGGAAGCAACTGAACCGGAGCCCGAAACCAACCCGACAACCGGCGCGGCAGTAATGCTACTGCCGATGGCGATAGCACTTGCTGGAGCAATTGTTGGCAAGCAGAAGCTTTGACAGAGCGCAAATCTTGCCTCTCCCTCTGGGAGAGGTGGACGCGCCTCTGGCGCGGACGGAGAGGGTTCGCGCGTCGCGTCGCCGCAGGCGACTTGTGTAGGGGCGGATATTATCCGCCCGAAACCTATACTGCGACGAAATAGCGGGCGGATAATATCCGCCCCTACAAATTTTGCCACCTGCCTGCCTCCATATCCACCCGTCCATCCTCCAAAAACTCCACCCCTTCACTCTCCAGAAGCTCCCTCTGCCGATTCTTCCCACCAAAAGCAAACGCAGGCGAGAGTGAGCCGTCCTTCATGACGACCCGGTGGCAGGGGATAACTCCCGGTTCGGGGTTGCGGTGGAGGGCATATCCTACAACACGAGACCATTTCGGATTACCCGAAAGAGTGGCTACCTGTCCATAGGTAGCCACTTTTCCTTTGGGTATAAGCTTTACAGTCTCGTAGATTATCTCGAAACTGGTCATGATTAAAGCTCGATGGTAACTGAGGTAGAGCCGGCAGGGCAGGAGACTGCCTTGTCAGAACCGCTCAGCTTCACAATGAAGTCGCAGTCGCACTCGTCATAGCTTACGGTAACAGTGTTGCCGCTTCTTGTAGCGGTGATTTCTGTAACCTTGACAGCTTCCTTGTCATAGACAATTGCGGAAGCGGTCTTGCCGTCGTCGAGCTCGTAGATGACGACCTCGGCGTTACTCATGTAGTCATACTCGAAATCTCTTACGAACTCGCCCCAGACGATGATGGAATTCGGCTTAGCAAGAACCGGCATACGGAAGTAGTTCATCTTTTCGCGATGCCACTTCTCACCCTCGTAGACCTCGCCGGTGATAACGTCCGTCCACTTTCCTGCGGGCAAGTACCAGAGTGCTTCGCTTCTGTCGTTCATAATCGGAGCACAGAGGAGGTTGTCGCCAAGCATGTACTGCATGTCAAGAGTTCTGCAGGTCGGGTCTTCGGGGAATCCCATAACCATCGCTCTCATCATCGGAACGCCGATCTTATGAGTCTTGACAGCCTGCGAGAAGATGTAGGGCATCAGCTTGCCCTTGAGTTTTGTGAAGAAGCCAAGGACGTCGCAAGCCTCGTCATCAAAGAGCCACGGAACACGGTAGGAGCTGTTTCCGTGAAGTCTTGAATGTGTCGAAAGAAGTCCGAACGCGCACCAACGCTTGTAGATGTCGGGAGTAGCAGTCTGCTCAAATCCGGAAATGTCGTGCGAGAAGAATCCGAAGCCGGAGAGCGAGAGGGAAAGTCCGCCACGGAGTGTTTCAGCCATCGAGCTGTACTCAGCCGAGCAGTCTCCGCCCCAGTGAACAGGGAACTGCTGCGAGCCTGCAGTCGCGCTTCTTGCGAACAGGCAAGCTTTATTCTCACCATAGTAATCTTTCAGAACGTTGAAAACGGTCTTGTTGTATAAGTAGGTGTAGTAGTTGTGCATCTTTATGGGGTCTGCGCCGTTGTAGTAGACACATTCAGTCGGAATTCTCTCTCCGAAGTCGGTCTTGAAGCAGTCAACGCCCATCTCGCAGAGGGCTCTGAGCTTACTTGCATACCACTCGCATGCCTCGGGGTTCGTGAAGTCGACGATAGCCATTCCCGGCTGCCACATGTCGCACTGGAATACCGAGCCGTCCGGATTCAGGATGAAGTAATCGTTCTCCACGCCCTCGTCAAAGAGCTTTGAACGCTGTGAAATGTAGGGGTTAATCCAGACGCAGGTCTTGAGACCCTTGTCGTCGTGAAGCCTCTTTAACATTGCCGGAGGGTCAGGGAATTGCTTCAAGTCCCACTCAAAGTTACACCACTCATACTCCTTCATCCAGAAGCAGTCGAAGTGGAAGACAGAAAGCGGGATGTCGCGCTCAGCCATGCCGTCGATGAAGGATGTGATGGTCTTTTCGTCATACTGAGTCGTGAACGAGGTCGTGAGCCAGAGACCAAATGTATATGCCGGAGGAAGAGCCGGCTTGCCGGTGAGGCTGGTGTAATTTGAAAGAACCTCCTCAAGATTCTCACCGCCGATGACGAAATACTCAAGGCTCTCGCCGGGGAGTGTTATAGATACTTTCGATACTGTATCGGAAGCCACTTCAAACGAGACGTTGTCGGAGGAATTCACGAAAACGCCGTAGCTGTTGGAGGAAACATAGAAGGGAATCGACTTGTAGGACTGATCTGAGCAGGTTCCGCCGTCCGAGTTCCAGACCTGGACGTTCTGACCGTTCTTGACAAACGGAGTGAACTTCTCGCCGAAGCCGTAGACATACTCGCCGACATCCAAGGTGAGCTGTTCGCGGATATATGAGGTGTGCGCGTCCGCAGGATAAGCCCAGAATGTGTCGTCAATGTGCGTCCCAAGCCTCTTCTCAGCGTGGCTGTTCTGCTCAGAAATGTAGCTTAAAGCCCTGTAGCTTCCGCCGGTCAGATGCTTGTCGCCGTAGTAGTACTCAATGCCCCAGTTTTCTTTGTTGATGACAACTTTGGTCTTGCCGCTTGTGATGGTGGCGCACTTTTCGCCGTTCTCGACCAGAGGCTTGAAGCCTGTGTCCTCGTTAAGCTCGAACTTCGGTGAGTCGTCAAGTGTTCCCTTGTAGTGGACGACCGAGACCTTGATAACGTTCTCCATGGTGGAGGTAATCTCAAGCTCCAGTGTAGGACCGCCCAAGGTCATACCTCTGTTCCATATCTTAGCGTTCGTTGCAAGAATCTTGACGCCGTTCGGGATTTCGTCGACCTCATAAGCTTGGGCGGCATAGTTGACCGAATATCCGACCTGATTAAGCCAATATCCGTCTGCAAATTTCATGTTGCGTTCATCCTTTCATGTTTGTATATTTTGGTGTTTATTCAATCGAAAGATATTCTTCCGGAATGTAACTGAGTACCTTGTCGATAGTGTCCTGAGTGAATCCTGAGCAACCGTGCGCTGACAACAGGTCGTCGGTATACGTCGCATACGATTCAATGTGAATGTTCGAGTAGTTGTAGCCGTACTGAGTGATGATGGGAATCGCCTTGACATTCTCGATGGTGACCTCGCCGGTGTCCATGTTCTTGGTGACTTCAAGCTTTCCAATGATACCGACCATTGCAAGCGGGTCAGCCATCGCAGAGACCAAGTTCCCAAGCCCATAGAAGACAAATGCCTGCCCGCCGTCCGGCTTGTCTATGTACTCCATAGTTTCTACTGTGTGCGCCTGAGTCCCGATGATGAGGTCTGCGCCCCACTCAACCAATTTCGGAGTGAAGGTTTTCTGTAAAGTAGACAGCTCATTCGAGACCTCCGTCCCATAGTGAACGGAAACAACGACGACATCCGCGATGCTGTCAGCATACCTGACCTGCTCCTCAATCAAATCCATATTCGCATCGGTGATTCTTATAATCCAGCACTCTGTGTCAGAGGGGAGATACAGCCCGTTCGTGTGCTCAGTGTAGCCTAAAAAAGCGAACGTGATGCCGTTAACCTCCATGGTGCGGATGATATTCATGTCCTCTTCGCTCTCATAAGCCCCGTAGCAGATGACTCCGTCCTGTTCCTTCCAGAAGTTAAGGGTAGATATGAGTCCGGTTTCACCTCTGTCTAAAACATGGTTGTTTCCTATTGACATGACGTTGAATCCGAGGTCGACCATCTTTCTTCCCAAATCACCAGGCGAGCAGAAATTCGGGTAGTCGCTCGGCTCGAGCTCGTCGGTGACGATGGTCTCCTGGTTTAAAATCGCAATATCGACTCCCTCAAGATAGCCTTCGATGCTCTCGTAGACATAGTCAAAGTCATAGCCGTTCTCGTCGCCGTTGGCTTTTGCTCTTCTGTGCGCCTGATTGTAGATAGACGAGTGTATGAGATTGTCTCCAGCGCAAAGAAGGCTCACAGTCCTTATGTCCGGCTCAGGCTCGGCAGTTGTGACGGTGGTAGCCTCAGTCGTGACGGTGGTAGCCGCGGTGGTAGCTTCTGTGGCGGCGGTAGTAGCTTCTGTGACCTTGCCGGTTGTGGTCTCCGACGGGTTATCCTCGACCAAATTGGTGCAGGCGACAGTGGTCATCAGGCAGGTAGCCGCAACTATTGTCGCAAAAATTCTTTTAAGCATACTGGTACTCCATATTTCTTTTCATTTTCAGAAGTATTATAACAAAAATCCTGCCGAAAAACAATACCGAACTTGAGTTTTGCCACAACTTTTCACATAAAAAATAAAACAGCCGGAGGCATTTAAACCTCCGGCTAAGATTCTTATATCGGTTATCCGAGATATTCCTTGAGAGTTGCCCTTACAGCACCAGCTCCGGAAACCTCCTTAAGGAAGATTTCAGTAATCTTCTTCGAGAGCCCGTTTGCAACCAGATCAGTTCCAAAAATCTGAGCGTTCGAGAGAATCTTATCAAGCTTGTCTCCGACCGTTTCCGGCTTTCCAAGCTCGATTCCTTCTAAGTGAGCTCTTAACTCGTCCTTCAATGGGTCATTTGAAATCTCCATAGCCTCGCCGTTGTCGTCGACGCCCAAGAGGTATCTGAGCCATCCTGCAATTGCAAGCGGAACAGCCGTAAGCTTCTCTACATCTCCATTAGCCTCATAGCTCTTGATGGTCTCGCCAAAACGGATTCCGACCTTCTGAGAGGTGTCGGTGGCGATTCTTTGCGGAGCATCCGGCATGAACGGGTTCGGAAGTCTTTCGTTGATGACTTCGTCTATGAATGCCTTTGGCGAGAGGATTCCCGGGTCGGTGACAACCGGCAAGCCCTCGTCATAGCCTAACTTCTTTATGAGCTTGACCAAGTCTTCGTCCTTCATCTCCTCACAGATGAGGGTATATCCCAGGAGGCAACCATAGACCGCAAGCGCGGTGTGAAGGGGATTTAAGCATGTAGTGACCTTCATTCTCTCGACGTTGTTGACGGTGTCGCGGTCGGTCATGTATACTCCGGCTTTTTCGAGGGCAGGGCGCGAGTTCGGGAAGCTGTCCTCGATGACGAGATACTGCGGCTTCTCTGCGTTGACAAAAGGCGCAATAAAGGTCTTCTTTGAAGTGATGATGGGGGACATCTCCTCAAGCCCGGCGTCAGTGAGGATAGCCTCGACCTTCTCGGACGGACGGGGAGTAATCTTGTCAATCATGCTCCACGGGAATGTGACGTACATTCCGTCATCAAGATATTCGACAAAATCATAGTCGGCAAGTCCGTTTTTAACCCAGCCGTTAGCAATGGTCAAGACGGAGGACTTGAGTTTTTCGCCGTTATGAGAGCAGTTGTCCATGCTTACAAGTGCTATCGGGAACGCACCCGCTCTGTATCTTTCGAGCATCAAAGCTGTGACAAAGCTCATGGCGTGTCTTGCGTGTGTGGGTCCTTCCTTGATGTCAGCCTGAACCAAAGGCGTGAGCTCACCCTGAGAGTTTGTGACGGCATAGCCCTTTTCGGTAATGGTGAAGCTGATCATCTGCAGTGAGGGATTTCTTGCGATCTCGTAGAACCTCTCCATCTCAGCTTCGTCGGTGATGTCAGCCTTGAGAGCTTCGCAGACAGAGGCTATAACCTCGCTTTCGACCGAGCCGTCGGGCAATAGACTTGCGCTGACCGTGAGGTTGTCGTGAGCCTTGAAGATGCTATCGATAATCTCATAGTCGAATGTATCAGCCGCTATGATTCCGGTATCGGCAAGACCATCGTTGAGAAGGCTCTGCTGTAAGCTCGCGATAAACCCTCTGAAAATGTTACCTGCACCAAAGTGAAGCCAGACAGGGTTCTTGTGAGTGTTCTCAGTGACCTTTTCTACGTCATACTTGGGAAGCTTAATCTCTCCCCAGGCTTCCGTGTTTTTAAGTGAATCCAAACAGAGTTTCATTTTATTTGCACTCCTTTTTAGATTTATCTATGGCTTCCCAGAGACCGTTGAGGTAGCAAACTCCCAACGCTCTGTCGTAAAGACCATAGCCCGGTCTTCCGGTTTCTCCCCAAATCATTCTGCCGTGGTCGGGGCGGATGTAGGTATCGGGGCAGACCTCGTATATTGCCTTCATAATCTCGTACATGTCGAGCTCGCCGTTGGATGAAAGGTGGCTTGTCTCACAGAATCTGCGATCAGATCCTAAGTGCTTTATATTTCTTACATGCATACAGCCTATCTTACCCATCTCGCCGAAGTGGCGGATGATTGAAACGACGTCGTTTTCGGTATTAGAGCCAAGTGAACCGGTGCAGAGGCAGAGGGTATTGCAGGGACTGTCGACTAAGCCCACAATCTTGTCATAGCCTTCCTGGGTGTGAGCAAGTCTCGGAAGACCGAAAATCTTCCATCCCGGGTCGTCCGGATGACAAGCCATAACAACTCCGCACTCCTCGCAGGTCGGGATAATACCCTCCAAGAAGTACTTGTAGTTCGCAAGTAACTGCTCCTCATCGACGCTCTCATACTGCTTCAGAACCTTCTCAAGGTCAGCAAGTCTTTCAGGCTCCCAGCCGGGGAGGGTGAAGCCGTTCGAGTCCTCAGCGGTTTTCCTGACTATCTCAAGAGGAGTCATGCTTCCAAGCTCTTCTTCATCGTAGTACATGCTTGTAGAACCGTCGGGATTCGGCTTCGCAAGGTCTGTTCTAAGCCAGTCAAGAACCGGCATGAAGTTGTATACTATGCACTTGACGCCATACTTTGCAAGGTTTCTTATTGTAATGCAGTAGTTTTCAATGTACTTGTCTCTTGTGGGAAGACCAAGCTTGATGTCCTCGTGGACGTTGACGCTCTCGATGACCTCGCACTCAAGCCCGGCGGCGTGAACCTCGTCGATATAAGTCTTGATTTCCTCCTCGGTCCAAACCTCGCCTGCCGCCTTGTAGTCAAGTACTCCCATAAGTCCACTCACGTTCGGAATCTGGCGAATCTGCGAAAGGGTAACGCTGTCGCTGTCATGCCCGAACCACCTGAATGTCATTTTCAAATTACTCACAGCCTTTCAATATTTTATTAAGCTTTGCACCCGGAATCCGGGACTCAAGCAAATTTCACTGTTTCACAAGATAATAATAGCATTTTGCACGACTCTTTTCAAGACCTTTCTGTATATTTTATAGACTTTTTTGTAATTTTAATAGAAGCATTATTGACAATCAGCCCTGAAGTATTTATAATTAGGGTGTAATAAAATTTCAAAGGAGCGGATAAAGCGATGTCTTATCAAGCTATTGCAGATAAAATTTATAATCTCGGAATCCTCCCCGTAATCGCAATTGAGGATGCCGACAAGGCTGTACCTCTTGCCAAGGCTCTTTGTGACGGCGGTCTCCCGGCGGCTGAAATCACCTTCAGAACAGCCTGCGCCAAGGACGCCATCATGAGAATAAGAAAAGAGCTTCCCGACATGCTCGTAGGAGCGGGAACAGTTCTTACAAAAGAGCAGGTCGACGACGCACTTGAAGCGGGAGTAGAATTCATTGTAACCCCCGGCTTCAATCCGGAGATAGTCAAGTATGCACTTTCAAAGGGTGCAGTCATCATGCCCGGAACAGCAACTCCCGGCGAAATGGAGCAGGCTATGAGCTTGGGTCTTGACATAGTCAAGTTCTTCCCGGCTGAGCAGAACGGTGGTCTCGCAAAACTCAAGGCAGTCTCCGCACCCTATCAGAAGCTAAGATTCATCCCGACCGGCGGAGTAAATGCCACAAATTTGGTCGATTACATCAAGTTCAATAAGATAATCGCCTGTGGCGGCACATGGATGGTCAAGAAGGACTTAATCGATGCCGGAAACTGGGCTGAAATCACAAGGCTCACCAAGGAAGCAGTCCACGCAATGCTTGGTCTTGAGTTTGCACACATGGGAATCAACTGCGACGCTCCCGAGGAAGCACTCAAGGCGGCACAGCTTCTTGAGACGATGTTCGGCTTCGGATATAACGAGGGCAATTCGTCCGTCTTCACAGCGGATAAGAAGATCGAAATCTGCAAGACCCCGAAGCCCGGCAAGTACGGTCACATCGCAATCGCGACGAATTCGACAGCCCGTGCGGTTGCATACTTCAAGTCACAGGGCTACGAATTTGCGGACGAGTCCACAATCCCGACCGGTGCGGTATACTTCAAGGACGAATTCATGGGCTTCGCAATTCATCTTGTACAGAAAAAGTAATATAGGAGGACAAAGTAATGGGAAATAAGGCAGTAACCTTCGGCGAAATTATGCTCAGGCTCAACCCGGAGGGATATTTAAGATTTTTGCAGGCTAACACCTATGAGGCTACCTTCGGCGGAGGAGAGGCAAACGTTGCGGTTTCGCTCGCCAACTATGGCGTGGACGCTTCGTTCGTCACAAAGCTTCCCAAGCACGAAATAGGTCAGGCGGCTGTCAATGAACTCAGACGCTACGGCGTTGACACCTCTGACATCCTGAGAGGCGGCGACAGAGTCGGAATCTACTTCGCCGAGAAGGGTGCGTCCCAGAGACCGTCAAAGGTCATCTACGACAGAGCCTACAGTGCAATTTCACTTGCAAAGCGCGACGAATTCGACTGGGACAAGATTTTTGAGGGTGCCAAGTGGTTCCACTTCACCGGTATCACTCCGGCTCTCGGCGGCGAGCTCCCCGAGATATGCCTCGACGCTGTCAAAGCCGCACACGCTAAGGGCGTAACGGTAAGCTGTGACCTCAACTATAGAAAGAAGCTTTGGACTAGGGAGCAGGCTCGTGAGTGCATGAGTAAGATTGTACCTTATGTCGACGTCTGCATCTCTAACGAGGAGGACGCCAAGGACGTCTTCGGAATTGAAGCCGAGAACACCGACATCGACTCCGGCAAGCTCAACCACGAGGGCTACATCAGCGTAGCTCGCCAGCTCCACGAGAGATTCGGTTGCAGTCATGTCGCAATCACACTTCGCTCCTCAATCTCCGCAAACGACAACGACTGGGCAGGTATGCTCTATACCGGCGACAACGCCTACTTCTCGAAGCAGTACCACATGCACATCGTCGACCGTGTCGGCGGAGGAGACAGCTTCGGCGGCGGACTCATCTATTCACTTATGAATGATTACGAGCCCCAGAAGGCAATCGATTTCGCAGTCGCGGCTTCCTGCCTCAAGCACTCCATCGAGCATGACTTCAATCTCTGCTCCGTAGCTGAGGTTGAATCACTTGCCGGCGGCAACGCATCAGGAAGAGTTCAGAGATAAAATTCAAAGCTGTAATAAAAACCGGACGAGGTTTCAAGCCTCGTCCGATTTTTTCAGGGTTTTAATTATGGAGGATAGATACAGACAAACGGAAATAATTATGAGCCCGAACCCGACAACCCAGTATACCGCGGTCAACCGGTTCGTTGTCCCGTAAATTTTTAAAACTCCCGTGAATACCGAGCCAATTGAAAGTGCGGCAATTCCTGAGTTATAGAGATTATGTGACGCCCGGTTTGGAATGTGTTTCCCGAAGTATGCAAACAGAAAAGAGGGAAGTGCACCGCCCGCGAGGGGAATCGCAAAGGCATAAATCATATAGTATGAGTAAACCTCGTGGCTGAAAATCTCGTAGACAGCACCGAAAAGTGCTAAGAAAAGCGAGCATCCGAGGTACACAAGTCCTGTTTTCATCATGCCTTTTTTATGGTCAGTACCCGATGTAGACAATGTCGCTCACCTTCCTTTCCTTGATGGTCTTGCCGGAGGAGGTGGGATTATTTATAACCTCGCCGTTAAATACCATTGTGGACGAACCGCCGCCGTCAAGGTTATACGCCGTCTCAACTCCCAGGCTCTGCATGAACTCTGCAAGTTCATACAAAGAAAGCCCTTCGCTCTCGTCCGTCCTTCCGTCTGCAACGACGAAAACATAGTGGAGATCATCTATGATGCCGATAGCTGTTCTTGGATTGCTTGTTTTCGCCTTTCCGACCTCTTCATCCTCTGTGACGCTGATTTTGCCGCTCTGGACAAGAGCAGGACCAAACGAAAGCACCTGATATGCACCTGCGTTCAGAAGCTCCTCGGCGGTGACGTCGCTTTCTGAGATAATCTCAAAGCTTCCGTCAGCATAGATAACCAAATCCTCGTTGTCGGAAGAGCCGGTGCTTCTGTATAAAACTCCGTTCCTTATGACATACCCTGTCTCCTGTGCACCGTAGTAGTCGCCGTTTATGGCTAAAATCGCTCCGACGCGCTCTGAAATATCAGAGGTCTTCTCGGTTACGTTCTTCCCATAAGCGTTCTTAGCGAACGCTGTCTGCAAGTATTCGGCAGAGGAGAGAACCACGTCCGCAACATAAACCGTAGTATCATTCTCCCTGTATTCGGTGATGGTGATAGTGATGTTCCCGTCGCTGTAGTAGCTGTCAGTGATTACAGTCTCAGCCTCAGTTGCGACAGTGGTAGCAGTTGTAGCGGCGGTAGTGGTCGCTGTTGTAGCGACGGTCGTCGTTACAGTTGTAGTCGCATCCGTGGCAGTGGAGGCAGTCGTAGTGGAAGCCTCGGTGGCTTCAGAAGTGGCTTCCGTCTCCTCGGAAGTGGTGATCTCTTCCGCTGTGGTTTCAACAGTAGTAGTTGTTTCCGGAACGGTGGTGATTTCTGTAACTTCGGTCACAGATGTTGTGACCTCGGGAATCTCTACCGTTTCATATACTGTTTCCAATACAAACGTATCAAGTGCTATATAAACAGTAAACCCGACAAGAGCAATAGTATATAAAATCGCCCAGATATGACGCCTGAACATACTCACGCCTCCTGCTCTATTTCTCCTGCCACTCTTTTTTATGCCACATAAACCTGAAAATCTCCCGATATATCCTGATTGAATCCTTGACAGAATCAAAGTGCGAGGAGGAATTGCCGTCGATATAGATGGTCTTGATTTCCCGCTCCATGATTTTTATGCCCGATTCTGGGAGTATGAGAAGCATGTTCATCTCAAATTCGTATCTCTTGCCGGGAATGTCCAGTATAATCGATATAAGACTACCAGAAAAAGCTCTGAGCCCTGCTCTGACTGAAACACCGGTAGCAAGACGATAGATAAGTCTTGTGAGCGTGTTCCCGAATTGGCTTCTGTGTGGAACATCTTTGTCAAGGGCTCTGCTTCCGATGACCAGTGCATCTGTATTTTCTTCCGCAGTTTTTATTACCTTCAAAGCGTCAAGAGGGGAGTGCTGACCGTCGGCGTCCATGGTGACAACGGTGCAGTTTTCGCCATAGCGATTCTTAATGTATTTGAGCCCGGTTTTGAGAGCCGCGCCCTTGCCTCTGTTCACCGAATGGGTGAGTATCATCGCGTAGGTCGATGCTTTTATGAATATTTCTTCATATTCAGGAGAGCTCCCATCATTCACGACAATTATGTCGAATCCATCGGAGGTGAGCTCTTCAAGAAGATCAATAAGTCCTTCTGCCGGCTGATACGCAGGAATCAGGGCAACCCGTGATTTTAACATGATAATTTTTCCTTTTCCAATCTTGTCTCATAGCAAGAATGTATGGTAATCCCGCCCGAACGAACACAAAACAGGAAGTGAGGGTGAAACGCTTAGTGGAGAATGTGAGGATGTTCATCCGGACGGGCTTTACCCGAAGTTAAGTTGTTGCGCTTTAAGCGCGTGGAGTAAGCAGGGACTGCGCTATGCTTCCTCAGCGTGAGCCGCCTCTGCCACCCATGTTTCCGCCGCCTTGGTTGCCACCCATATCTCCGCCTGGAGTTGAGCCGCTGTCTGGCGTGGTCATGCCGCCGGTGCTATTATCGAAGCTGCCGCCCATGTCCATGTTGCCGCCGCCTATATTTCCGCCGGTCATTCCACCCATGCCAGTAGTTTCGCTGTAGATAAGGCTTGAGAGGGTAACAGAGGTGCTGTTACTGCCGTAGGTTATGGTGTAGGTCGAGCCGGTTGTGAGCGAGGGACAGCTTATGAGTATGCACGAATAGGATGATTCGCAGGTGTATGAAACCAAAACGTTTCCGCTTGAGTCTTTAAGTGTTATAGTGTCGCCCGAAGAGCCGCTTGCCGAAAGGAGCATTGAGCCTTGGGTTGAATTCGAGCCGAAGTTCTCCTGCATTCCGGATGAGCCAACCGCTATGAGCGTTCCTCCGGTGATAGTTCCCGAGGTCTCCCAGTCAACCGGAGCATCAGCAGATGTCGTAGGACCTGAAACATAGAGTGTTCCTCCAGACATTGTAAACGTGCCGTTTGAGTCAATTCCGTCGCCGCTTGCCTTGACATAGGTGACACCGCCCGAGATTGTTATGGATGAACTTGAACTGCCTGACGAGAAGGTGTCTCCGCCGAAGCCTCCAAAGCCTCCGAAGCCGCTTGAATCGCTTCCGCCAGCGGCATTTATGCCGTCGTCGCTTGAAACTAAGTCGATGTTTCCGCCGGAGATGACGACCGTCTCTCCCTCCAGACCTTCATAGCTCTGGGTGATTGTGATAGTTCCACCGGAAATATTCAGCTCTTCGTCGGCATGTATTCCGTCATCACCGGTAGCGATGTCGAACGTGCCGCCCGAAATGGTGACGTCACCATTTGAGTGGACTCCGTCGTCTTCTGAATCGATGACGAATGTGCCGCCGGAGATGGTGACTGAAGTTCCGCCCTTCAAGCCCTTGGTGCTTGTTGAGTCGTCGGAAGAGGAGCTTGAACCTCCCCAACCGTCCCAACTGAATGCTCCGCCGGAGGTATACGAGGTCGAAACCTCTCCCGCGCCGTCAGCAGTGGTGATGTCAAAGTCTCCGTTTTCAATCTGCAAGTAGGTCGCCGCACTGATTCCGTCGCCATCGGCAGTTATCTTGAATGTGCCATTTGAAATATAGACAAACCCAACGGAAGTATCTGTCGAATCCTCAGCGTGAATACCGTCCTTTGTAGCTGTGATGGTGTAACTGCCCTTTGCGATTCTGACGCTCTCGCCAGCCGAAAGCCCGTGCCCACCGGCAGTGATTTTAGCCGAGGAGAGGGAAGTGATCTGCAGGGTGGAATCCGCCTGGATTCCGTCGTCTGTAGCGTCAAGAGTGAATGTTCCTCCGGAAATCGTGATGCTTCCGTCAGAGTGGGTGGCGTCGTCGGCAGAATCTATAGTAAGAGTTCCGCTCGTAATCTTTATGGAGCTCGTCGCCTTGATGCCCTTGAGACTGGTGCTTGAGCTTGAAAGTCCCGCATCGATGGTTATATTTCCGCCTTCGATGGTGACATAGGTCGCCGCGCTGATTCCGTCGTCATCGGCAGAGATGTCGAGCGAGCCGCCTGAAATATATACAAAGCCGATTGTAGTATCGCTTGAACTCTCCGCGTGGATTCCGTCCTTGCCGGAGACTATCGTCATGGTTCCGTCCGCAATTCTCACGCTTTCGCAGGCGGAGAGACCATGGCTGTCGGAGGTAATCTTGATTGTAGCGTCGGTGATAACCGTCGCCGCATCAGCCTGAATTCCCTCGTCGGCAGTAGTAATTGTGAACGTTCCGCCCGAAATTGTGATATTCTGTGCCGAGTGAATCGAGTCGTTCGCCGAATCGATGACGAATGTGCCGCCGTTAATCTCGACCGAAACATCGCCCTTGATGCCCTTCTGGCTTGAGGATGAATCTACTGTGGCTTTGCTTCCTCCGCCGGCAGTGATGTCAAAGTCGCCGTCGTCGATGATGACATACGCACCTGCGCTGATTCCGTCGTCAGTGGCGGTAATAGTGTATGTTCCGCCGGTGATATAGACATATCCGAGACTTGCGTCATCGGAATTTTCCGAATGAATTCCGTCCTTGCCGGCTGAAATGGTATAAGTTCCGCCTGCAATCTTCACGCAGTCCTTGCCGCTCAGACCGTGGCTCGCGGCGGTTATCTTGTATGTTCCGCTTGTGATGACAAGGTCGTCTTTCGAGACGATTCCGTGCCCTGCATTAGCAGTGATTGTGAGCGTTCCTGAGCCGTTCAGAGTCAGGTCATCCTTTGAGTAGATGACCGCATCGATGCTGTTCTCGTCGATGTCGACGTAGCTTCCGCCATTAGTAAGTGTATTTGAAGTCCCGGAAGCAGTCGTGATGTAGACCTTGTCCGCGTTCAGAACGTAAATTGCGGCGGAGGTCTTGCTCGTGATGGAAACGCCGTTCAGAACAATCTGGACATCGTCCTTGCTGTCGGCACTGACAATAATCATGCCGTTGTCCAAAGTTCCGCTCACTATATAGGTTCCTGCATCGGTTATGGTAACCGTGCTCCCGGAAATCTTGACAGAGGATGATGTGCTCGAAGCCGATGTTCCCGAGAGGGTGATGGTGTCGCTCGACTCCTCGTCATAGCCAACCTCGTAATCCTCGTCATTGAACATTTCGCTTGTGTCGACATCAACCGTGGTGTCCGTAAACATCGTTTCCGGGTCAGCTTCAACTATCTCCACATCGACTATCTCCGCAAACATCTCGCTTGAATCAATCGACACGAGCGGATTATCGCTTTCAGAAGCAGAAGATGAACATCCAGAAAAGAGTGCAATGAACAAAGCCGCCGAAGTCATAAGCGACATAATTCTTTTAATTCTAAGGTTCATATTTTCTATTCTCCTACTAAGCAAGTCCCTTTGAAGACTTTACTATAGCTCCGCTACCTGATTCTCCTGCTTGGAGATGGAAATCTCAAGATTGCCGTTTCGGCAACGAAGCTGGTCAATAAACTCCTTTTCCTTTGATGGGTCTCTCAAAACGAGGTCGTAAGTAAGACGGTAAAGGCTTCCCATGTTGGTGGTCTTGACGTGGGTGAGCTCATACTCGGAGGTGTACTCCTTGAGGAGGTCGTCAAAAACGCCTGTGTAGTCAAGGTCTTCCGGAATCGTAATGTGAAGGGTCTTGTACTTCTGACCTCTCTTCTTCACTCCGAAATCAAGGGAGGAGTAAAGCATACTTACTGCCCCGAAGAGAATGGCGCAGAGGAATCCGAACCCTATGTAGCCCATTCCGACCACAAGTCCCGTTCCCATCGCGAGGAAGATAGCTAAGATTTCCTTCGCAGTTCCGGCCGCAGAGCGGAATCTTACAAGGCTGAAAGCACCTGCCACCGCAACGGCGGTTCCGATATTGCCGTTTACCATCATTATAACAACGCATACAACCGCGAGTAAAAGTGCAATTGTAGCGACAAAGCTTTTGGTGTATCTGGTCTTGTACATGTAGCAAGCAGCCAGAATCAGTCCTATAACAAGTGCGGACACCACACAGGCTAAGAAGTCGGAAATTGAGATTATTGATGCAGTGTCCGAGTCGAATATTCCTTTGAATATATTATTAAGCATAGAGGCGTCCTCCGGTCGTTACTTGAATATTAGGGGTGTGGTTATCTAAACTGTGCTCCTCAAACATCCTCCGGTAAGCAGTGCCGTATTTTGAGAAGGAGGTTTTGAAGATTCCAAGGCGATTGAGCTCGTGGCTCATCCAGAGCGGATACCCTCCGGATGTCTTTATCTCCATGAGTGTCGCGCCCTCCGGCAGAATCGAAAGCCCATAGGCGTCACTTGCAAGTGAGAAGTCGTCCTGCCGGCAGAGAATGTTCTCATCAAACGTGACCCTGAAATCCGAGCCATCGTCAGAATAGAACGCTTCCCGCTCATAGGAGATGAACATAGCAGGCAAGAGATTTCCGTAGTAGTTTCTGAAATACTCAATCTCGTTTGCAATCTGTGAATGGACGGGGAGGGGAATTCCGTGGAGTAAGCAAAGAGTCGCTTCTCCCGCAGGGAGCTCAAGCCGTCTCTTGTAGACAACCGACTTGTATTTTTTCTTTAGTTCCACAAATGCCGGATCGTCAGGACCGGTTCTGCGGTAGCTACGAAGCCTCAGCTTTTCCTTGTAGGTGGGGCTTTCGAGCGAATGCCTTATGAGGCGATAATTTTCTGTATCAAAATATATATTTCTTATTGTTGTTCTTCCGTATTTGTCTAACTCCATGTACGGTTGCATGGCTTCGAGCATCGCGTACTTCTGGGCGCGTGTGAGCATGTACTTGACTTCATAGCGTTTGAAAGTAGCCTGATAGTCCATTTTTGTCCTCCTTTTCGGTTTTCAGGGGTCTTGCAAATAAAACTTAAATGGGGGGTCTCCTTAAGACACACCCGCCTGCGGTATTCCGAAAGGAGTTCAGAAGTAGTACGAACAAAGCGAACGTGTCTTAAGGATTGCTTGAATTATACTTTACGTTCCTTAATCTTACCTTAAATAAAGGTGAAAATCAGGTTAAACCTTTATGATGGAAGTGTGACAGTCATCAAGAGAGATTTCTCGTCACTGGTCGATGCAGAGATTTTTCCTTTGTGAGCGGTGACGATAGCCGCGGCTATCGAAAGACCCAATCCGTAGCCGCCTGTCTGTGAGTTTCTGCTCTCATCTGTCCGGTAGAACCGGTCAAACAGATGCGGCAGGCTATCCTTTGAAATGTATTCGACCGTGTTGAACACCGACAGCCTTATCGTTCCTCTTTGCTGTTCGAGTGTGAGTGCGATAGTCCCGTGCTCGTCCGAATACTTCATGGCGTTGTCAAGAAGTATCGTGAGAAGCCGCCTTATCGCCTTTTCGTCACCGTTGAGACTTATCATCGGCTGTATGCTTCCAGAGAGGTTCTTCTCGTGAGTCTTTGCAAGCGAGCGATACTCCTCCAAAACCTCTTCGACTATGTCAGAAAGGGGAAAATCAATCATCTGGTATTGCGGCTCCGACTCCTCCATCTTTGAAAGGAGGATAAGGCTGTTTGTCATGTCTGTAAGCCTTGTAACCTGATTCCGGATGTCGGTAATCCATTCGTTTTCGCCGATGTCCATCTCCAGAACCTCGGCGTCCGCACCTATGACAGTAAGAGGAGTCTTGAGGTCGTGCCCGGCGTCGGTGATGAACCTGCGTTGCTTTTCATAATTCTCCCAGAACGGCTTGACAATCCTACCCGAAAGGAAGATAAGAAGAATCAGTACCATCACGAGTCCGGCGGCTGTGATGCCAAGGCTTGCCGTAATAACCGTCTTGAAGGTTGAGAGATTTCTTGCGCAATCAAGAAAAACAACCGTCGTTTCGGTGTCGCCTGCGGAAACAAGATACCTGTAGTCGTCCAAGAAGCCTTTGGTTTTGCCTTTTTCAAGAGCCGTTTCGGCGTACTCAACAGCCGCCGAGCTGTCAACCGCTGCGATCTTTCCGGTGTTCACGGAAACCAAGTGCCCTGAACGGGTGTTGAATGTGACGGTGAAATACCTCGTCTCATATTCGAGCTCAGGCGAATCAAGAATGTCGTTGAGACGCTTTGAAACACTGTTGCTCGGAGCACCGATATTGTCGTCTCCAGGCACTGTGGCATCTGAAGGGAGCTCATCGGCTTTGTCAGGGAAGCTTCCACCGTTGTCAGCCAAAAGCGCGAGAACCAAGTCAGCGTCGTCGACAATTCCTCGGTATGTCGAATATGCGATAACTCCGACGACAACTGAAAGAACTATGATAAGAGAGAGCATCGTCGCACCGATTAGCTTCAACCTGAGATTATTAATCATCGGGAATCTCCTCCAGTGAGTAGCCTGCGTTCCTGACAGCCTTGATCTGAATGTCCGCCTTGAGAGCATCAAGCTTCTTTCTTAAATAGGAGATATAAACCCATACGACGTTGATTTCCGAATCGCTGTCATAGCCCCATATCTTTTCAAGAAACCTCTCGGAAGGAATTATGGCGTGCGGGTTGCTCATGAGAAACTCAAGCATCTGGAACTCTTTATTGGCAAGTCTTAAACTTCCTGATGGAGTCGAGAGCTCGAATGTCGCTCTGTCCAGGGTGACGTTCCCAAATTTTATTTGCGAGCTCTGGTGCTGGGTGGAGGTCCTCGTCATAGCTCTTATCCTCGCCAAAAGCTCCTGCGAGTTGAACGGCTTTGTGAGGTAGTCGTTTGCACCGAGGTCAAGCCCCGCAACCTTGTCGCTCACCTCCGAGCGTGCTGTGAGCATGAGAACGGGGATAGTGTTGCCTTTCCTGCGCATCTCCTTAAGAACGGTGAACCCGTCGACCTTCGGCATCATGACGTCAAGTATTACGCCGTCGTAGTTGTCCGCCTCAAGGTATGAAAGAGCCTCCTGCCCATCATAGACGGCGTCGACGGAGTAGTTATTCCTCTCTAAGATTGCAACCAACGCCTTTGATAATGCCTTTTCATCCTCGGCTAACAGAAGTCTCATGCTTATTCCTCCCCAAAATCAGTCTTTGTTATCATCTCACTATTATAATACAATTCCAACCTAAAATCTACCTTAAATTTTGGTGAATGTTTAAAAAAACAGAAGAAAATTTAAAGACCGAAGCCCTCAAATGACCTCGGTCTTATAAATGTATGATTATTTGTCACGGGATTATTTCGTACTGCCCGGCGGCTGTTTCCTTTGTTGCGTACTCCGAAACGGAAAGAACCTTCACTTTGAGCGGAGTCTTTCCAAGCTTGATCTCGATGATGTCGCCGACCTTCACCTCATAGGAAGCTCTTGCCGGTTTTCCGTTCGCTAAAATTCTTCCCGCATCACATGCCTCGTTTGCAACAGTTCTTCTCTTTATGAGGCGGCTGACCTTCAGATATTTGTCAAGTCTCATATTATCTCTCCCTTTTCTAAAAAACAAAGCCGACAGGAATGCCGGCTTTTCGCCACGTCCTTGGACGTGATGTCTTTCGGACGTGTCTTATCGTCAAACAGACTCCTTAAGAGCCTTTCCAGGCTTGAAAGCGGGAACCTTTCTTGCGGGAATCTGAATCTTCTCGCCGGTTCTGGGGTTAATGCCTTCCTTAGCCTGACGCTCTCTTACCTCGAATGTTCCGAAACCGATGAGAGAAACCTTCTCACCCTCGGAAAGAGCCTCTGTGATTGCGGCAACTACTGCCGATACAGCCTTCTCGGAATCCTTCTTTGAGAGACCGGACTTATCCGCAACCTTGTTTACCAATTCAACTTTTGTCATGATGACTTCCTCCGTAATTATTTCGCGCCGGCAAATGCAGATCCATAAGCTACAAATGCGCTCGCAAATGCGCCGGTTTTGACCGACAAATCGATATACATATCTTACACTGATTTTTTTAAAAATACAAGAGTTTTATTCAAAAATTTGCGACCGAATTCGATTTTTGTAGGTTATGTCCAATAATTCTACCATCAAAATGTAGGTTATTACAGCAAATATGACAGAAATCATAAGCGAAATTGCCCCGGAAAAATACGACACTGCAAGCTTATAGATATAAGTAGAGGAAAAGCAGGAAACTGCGCCCAAAACCAATGGAATCGCGACTGAAAATATAAGCCTTGGCTTGGTGTCTGTCAGCCTGTAAAGTACGATAACAGAAGCCATGCACATCGCGAAATATGAAACCACCGTCGCCGTCGCCGCGCCCGAAAGACCGGACGAGCTTTTCGGTATGAACACCATGTTGAGTAAAAGCTTGAGAATCGCTCCGCCCAGGTTTATCCTGAGAGGAATATCAGTCCTCCCAAGTGCCTGGAGCATCGAGCACGCCGAGCCCAAAACTGTCATAAAAGCCGTCGAGGTGGATAGAATCGCAAGTGGCATCCACGAAACCGAAACCTCCGCCATCCTTGACGGGAAAATGAGGCTTAAAATCTCCTCCGAGTAGAGGTAAAGTCCGATTCCCGCCGGAACAGAGATATAGAGTGACAGGCAGAGCACCCGCCGGATTTCTTTTGAAACGGCTTCTTTATTTCCTCTTGCATTGTTCTCAGAAACCGACGGAAACGCGCTCCTTCCGAAAACTGCGCAGAGTGACGGCGCAAGAGTAAAAATCGACATTGAAAGCCCGGTGAATGAGCCATAGAGAAAGTTGGGAAGGTCTTTAAGGCTCACTCCGCTCTCAATTACCGCCGAATATTCCGTTATGTAGAGCTCCGGATCATTACGAAGACTATTTCCTATGAGCATGACGATAGTCGACAAATCGATAGTGCCGAGGAGGCTCGATACAACCGACGCAAGCGAAATCGGTGCACAGAGCCTTATCAGCCGCTTGATTATCTCCACTTTCTCGGCTCTTTCAGGGTTCTCGCAGATGACGCCCTTGTCTCTTTTCAGCTTCCCGAATATCACAAGGCTCAGCATTCCAGCCAAATCCGCCACCGCAGTTCCCAGGACTGCCGCACATGCAATGACCGGCAAAGCGACTTCCACAGCCTCCGCTTCCGATGAGCAGTACACTCCGAAAACGGCATTTCCTGCTTCATAAAGCCCGACAGCATAGCTCTTCCCCGCCATCGACAGCCCGAGCCCGACGATAAGCTTGACAATAGCGTCCACAGTCTGCGACACCGACGACGGCGTCATGTCGCCGAGTCCTTCATAATATCCCCGTAGAATCGCAGTAATAGTCCCCAAGAACACACAAGGGGAGATAGCCATAATTGAGAGCCTTGCCTCAGGAATTCCAATCAGCCTTTCGGCTATAAAATCCGAGAACAGCAGGGGAATCAGCGTCAGAACAAGCCCGATAGCTCCAAAGAACCAGACCGAAAGCCTTCTTATGAGTAGCATCCGCCTCTTGTTTCCGAAAGCCGAGCTTTCCGAAACCATCTGTGCAACAGCTATTGACAGGCTTCCGGCACATAAAGAATACAGCGGCATGAAGACGGCATATGCTCCCGAATAGTAGCCCATACCTGTGCCGCCAAGGAGATTTGTGAGCGGAATTTTTAAAAGAAGCCCTGCCGCCCTTGAAATAACGACAGAGATTAAAAGCACAATAGATCCCGCAAGTGCGGTTTTCTTTCT
The DNA here is from genome assembly GCA_021202155.1 of Oscillospiraceae bacterium. Classification (GTDB taxonomy): domain Bacteria; phylum Bacillota; class Clostridia; order Oscillospirales; family Ruminococcaceae; genus Faeciplasma. The sequence goes on from JAJQDP010000001.1 coordinate 59,943, forward strand.
TGCCGTAAAATAACACCCTTTCCCGGATAATCTTTGTACAAGTTTATTTTGGAAAAGGGTGAGTTATTCTTTATTCCGCCTTTTTCGGCTTCCTGAGAAAAGGTATGTACAGAATTGTGATAACAGCCGCCGCCGCAACAACTATCGCAAAGAAGTAGAGCCGCCACTGATTTATGTCGGTGAATGTCATCATCCAATCCTGGCTTCCGGTGACAAAGTAGTTTGTCGCGAAGTCGACGCTTATAAGCTCTCCGTCGACATAGGTCGGGGAGGCACAGAGCGAATTGATATAGATAGAGGAGAACCCGAAAGCGAAGAATATCCCCATCGTTGTCGCGTACTGCCTCCGCCCAAGTTCTACTTGCTTCGACATCGGAATGTACACGCCAAGAGTCAGAAGCATAGTGTGATAGAGGAAGAACTGGTATCCAAGAGGGTGTGTAAATGCCTGGTCGGAGGTTATGCTGAAGGTGAATATTGTCGGAAGAGCTATAGCTCCGATAGCTCCCGCAAGGCAGGTCGGGTACATATACCCTAAAACCGTCTTCCTCAACTTTTCATTACTCGTGAGCCTTGCTACGAATATAAAGATGATTTGTATCGAGCAGAGATTGAACGGCAACTGATTCAACTCAAGATACGGCGTCATCATCGAGCCGTCGCTTGAAGGTACGAGCTTCATCATGCTTAAGACTTTAGTAACCTCCGACAGGACGCACATGACACAGCAGACTGTGAGGACGTTTTTGAGCGGCGGTTGGTATTTCTTAAGAAACGCCAAAGCAATTATGAAGAGTACACAGCATATTCCTATCCGTATAAAGTGATTGAGTGAGAACATTTGCGGGGAATTCCTTTCATTGGGTACGCCGAAGTCTCCCAAGCGGCTTTTATTCGCCCGGGAGACCGATTGTCTTAAAGTGTGTATTGGTTCGGGTCTTCAAGATCCTTTGCGAATGGTCCTGCCGCCGGCAGTGTCTTTGTGCGATATTTCGAGAGCTCCTTTGCCTTCTCTTCAGTGACAATGACAGCCGAATCGACAGTACTGCCCTTAGCCTTGAGAGCCATAGCCTGAACGCCGATGGTGTTCTTTGTCGCCTTCGGGAGAATCATTCCGGTGTTGAAGAGAATCGCCCTGCCGTTCGAGGAGCGTAGCATGACATCAGCACCCTCTCCGACATCGAGCATTTCGACAAGCTCTTCCTTGTCCGAGTAGGCATTCTGTAGCATCTTTCTGTTGGTCTTTGTCTGGTAAGATTCAAGCGGCACTTTCGCTACTTTTCCGTTCTTGTAGACGAACAGTAAGCATCCCGAGTAGTTCTGCGTTACCGCCATCCTGACGACAGTCTCACCCTCCGAGAACTTGAGCGTGACGGGAATGTAGTCGCCGAGCAAGCTTGCCTTTGAATCGCTGAACTGCGCAACTTTTGTCTTATACACATTGTGCATATTCGTGAAGAAGAGTAGCTCCGCCGAATTGGTGGTGTCGAACTCCTGCATCATGACGTCGTTTTCCTTGACCTTCTGCTCGCCGGACATCCTGAGTGACTGCGGGGTGATCTTCTTGAAGTAGCCTTCACGTGTCAGGAACACTCTGCAGGGATAGTCCGCGACCGTCTTCTCTTCCTTCGGGAGCGGCTCATCGGAAACATAGATAATCTCAGTTCTTCTTGGCTGACCGTATTTCTCGGCAACCTTCTTCAGCTCGTCGATGATGATGAGCTTGACCTTTCTCTCGGAGCCAAGGATTCCCTTGAGCTCTTCAATTTCAGCCTTCAACTGCTCAACGTCAGCAAGTCTGTTCAGGATAAACTCACGGTTTAAGTGCCTCAGCTTAATCTCCGCAACATACTCCGCCTGAATTTCATCAATAGAGAAGCCAATCATAAGGTTCGGGACGACCTCCGACTCCTCCTCGGTCTCCCTTACAATCTTTATAGCCTTGTCGATGTCAAGGAGTATCTTCTCAAGACCTTCCAGGAGATGAAGTCTGTCCAACTTCTTCTTGAGGTCAAAATTAGTCCTTCTCTTGACGCACTCGACGCGGAACTTTATCCACTCTCTTATAATGTCGTTGACGCCCAAGACCTTCGGGTAGCCATTGACCAGAATATTGAAGTTCGCCGAGTAGTTGTCCTGAAGCGGAGTCTTCTGATATAGCTTCTTCATGAGAAGGTCGGGGTCTGTTCCGCGCTTGACATCAATCGCAATCTTCAAGCCGTCAAGGTCGGTCTCGTCCCTGATGTAGGCTATCTCCTTCATGCCGTTCTTGGCAAGATCAATTACTTTTTCGATGATAGCCTCAACCGTCGTGGTCGGCGGAATCTCGGTAATCTCGATGCAGCCGGCTTCTTTGTCAAAAGTGTATTTCGCCCTTACTTTGACTGACCCTCTGCCGGTGTCGAAAATCTGCCGAAGCTTCTCCGGCTCGTTAATCATATATCCACCGCCGGGGAAGTCGGGACCCTTCATCACTTCAAGGGCATCAAAATCGGGGTCGCGGATAATATTAATTGTCGCCTCGCAGAGTTCTCTTAAATTGAACGGGCAGACAGAGCTCGCCATCGAAACTCCGATGCCGACGTTGGAATTTACGAGTATAGAAGGGAAGGTAACCGGAAGAAGCTCCGGCTCAAGCATTGTGTTGTCGTAATTCGGGACGAAGTTGACGGTGTCCCTGTCTATATCCCCGAAAAGCTCGTTGCAGATGGGTTCAAGCTTCGCCTCGGTATATCTCGGAGCCGCAAAAGCCATGTCGCTCGAATACGCCTTGCCGAAGTTACCCTTTGAGTCTATATACGGGTGCAGAAGTGCCTCGTTTCCGCGGGCTAATCTGACCATCGTCTCATAGATAGCCTGGTCGCCGTGAGGGTTTAATTTCATCGTCTGACCGACGATATTAGCCGACTTGGTCCTCGGACCTGTCAGAAGCCCCATCTTGTACATGGTGTATAGAAGCTTTCTGTGGGAGGGCTTGAAGCCGTCAATTTCGGGGAATGCTCTTGAAACGATGACGCTCATCGCATAGGGCATGTAGTTCTTTTCAAGCGTGACTGTTATCGGCTCATCGACAACCGTTCCCGCGCCGCCGATGTAGGCATCACGCTGTCTTTCTGTCAGCTTGACCGGTTTGTCCTCCGCCGGCTTTTTCTTTCTTGGCATTTTCTCTCACCCCTTTAGCTTATATCAGCCATTTCTAAGTAATCGTGTCCGTTGTTGTTTATGAACTCTTTTCTTGCCGGCAGGTTGTCGCCGAGGAGCATGTCGAACATGAACTTTGTATGCTCTGCTTCATCGGGCGAGACCTGAATCAGACGCCTTGTCTCCGGGTTCATGGTGGTCAAAGACATCATGTCCGGCTCGTTTTCACCGAGTCCTTTTGAACGCTGGATGGTGAACTTCTTGTCACCAATCATGTTCATGATTTCGGCGCGTTCACTCTCGTCATAGGCAAAATAGGTTCTGTCTTTGGTGTTAATCTCATAGAGCGGCGACTCCGCGATGAAAACGTAGCCCTTCTCAATAAGGGTAGGGCAGAGAGTGTAAATCATCGTGAGGACGAGTGTGCGAATCTGGAAGCCGTCGTAGTCAGCATCGGTACAGATTATGACCTTGTTCCATCTGAGATTATTTATATTGAAGGAAGACAAATCCTTGTTCTTGGCACTCTTTATCTCAACGCCACAGCCAAGTACCTTCATGAGGTCGGTGATAATCTCGCTCTCAAAAATCTTGTTGTAGCTGGCTTTTAAGCAGTTCAAGATCTTTCCTCTGATAGGGATAACAGCCTGGAACTCCGCGTTTCTTGCAAGCTTTACCGAGCCCAATGCCGAATCTCCCTCAACGATGTAGAGCTCGCGGCGGGAAATATCCTTGGTTCTGCAGTCGACGAACTTCTTGACCATGTTCGCCATGTCAAGCTTTTCGGCGTAGAGCTTTTTCGTATTGATTCTCGTCTTCTCTGCGCTCTCGCGGGAGCGTTTGTTGATGAGAACCTGGTCGCAAATTTTCTGCGCGTCGTCCGGCTTTTCGATAAAGTAGACCTCAAGCTGGTGCTTTAAGAATGCAACAGCCGCATCATAGATAAATCTGTTGTTTATGGCCTTCTTGGTCTGGTTCTCGTATGAAGTCTGCGTCGAGAATGAACTCGAAACCATAACCAAACAGTCCTCAATGTCGGTGAACTGAATCTTCGCCTCGTTTTTGAGGTACTTGTTATTCGCCTTGAGGTAGTTGTCGATATAGGAGGTGAAAGCCTGCCTTACAGCTTTCTCGGTCGAGCCGCCATATTCAAGGAAGCTTGAGTTGTGGAAGTACTCCGCCTGCTTTATGGTTTTTGAGAACACAAAGGCAAAGTTATACTTGACCTTATATTCGTTCATGTCCTCTCTGTCTCTGCCTTTTCGCTCGGCAGACCAGAGCTGAGGAGTGGTCAATGCCTCGTCCCCGACAATCTCGGTGACGTAGTCAAGGATTCCGTTCTCGTAGAGATATTCTTCCTGGGAGAATCCGCCCTCCTCGTCCTGATACCTGAGGACAAAGGTGATTCCGGGGTTGACAATCGACTGCTTCTTCAGAACATCAGCAAAGTACTCTTTCTCAATGGCGATGTCGGTGAAAACGTCCAAATCCGGCTTCCATCTTGTCTTGGTGCCTGTTTTTCTGGTGGAGACCTTTTCCTTTTTCAAGCCTCCGACGTTCTCCCCCTTTTCAAAGTGGAGATTGTACTTGTAACCGTCTCTTAAGACCTCGACATCCATATATTCGGAGGAATACTGTGTGGCACATGCTCCCAAGCCGTTCAAGCCAAGGGAGTACTCATAGTTTTCGCCGGAGACGTTGTCATATTTTCCGCCGGCGTAGAGCTCGCAATAGACAAGCTCCCAGTTGTAGCGGTTCTCGTTCTTATTGAAGTCGACAGGACAGCCTCTGCCCATGTCCTCAACCTCGATAGAGAAGTCGTTGTACCTGGTGACGGTAATCCTTGAGCCATAGCCCTCTCTTGCTTCGTCTATAGAGTTTGAAATTATCTCAAAAGCAGAGTGCTTGCACCCCTCCAGCCCGTCCGAGCCAAAGATAACAGCAGGTCTCTTCCTTACTCTGTCCGCTCCCTTCAAGGAGCGAATCGCTTCATTTCCGTAATCCTTCTTAGGCATTATATCCCTCCATACCGCAGTCTAATTGTAGCGGTAAATTCGCATATTGAGCACTATATATTGACATTATAGCACAACCAAATTCAAAGTGCAATAGTTAGTTGAACGCAAAAAAAGCCTCCCTGCGGAAACCCCTCTGTCACGCTTCGCGTGACATCTCCCCTTTCAGGGGAGACTATTTGTGCCTCGTACAAGCTTTTGAGAGAATCAAAAAAGCCTCCCTCTGAAATGAAGTTCACAAGTGAACTTCCGGAGGGAGACTGCCGCCAAAGGCGATGGTGGAGGGGTGCAAGTTCGGCTTCGCCGAACTTGCCGACTTCGCAAAGCGGCGACAAGTAGGGGCGGATATTATCCGCCCGTGTGTCATAGGCTACTTTTCGGGCGGATAATATCCGCCCCTACACGTTATCCACTAACCACTATCTTCGTCAACACTCCATATTCCACCGTCAGCGTCACCGTTCCAAATTCGCTTGTAACAGTGATAACGCAATCATTAGCCAGGTTCTGTGCCGTCACATCTGTCGATGATGTCGAAAGCTTTTCCTTGACGGTGTCAAGCGAGTCGCCGACCGAGATGCCTCTGAACTGGATGTCAAGGGGACAGCCAGAGCTGGTAATCTCAATCTCGGTGACACCGCCTGTGAACGGGGTCTCGGAGGAGAAGGTCAGGTGACCACCGACGAACATCGCGATTGCAATTCCGTCTCCAACTGCTTCTCCGGTCATTGAATTCGCATAGAGTTCTCCCAATCTCTCAGCAGACGCGCTGTCGTTCATGGAGATTGACTCTCCGGCGGCTGTGAGGTCAAAGTAGCTGGTTGAAGAGCCTGCGCCTATCGATAGAGTCGACTTCGCCGCGTTACTCGTATCATCTGCGACTGAATCAGAGGATTCGGTCGTGGAGAAGATACCGTATGAAGCAAGTCCCATACTGTACTGAGAAATCTTCTCAAGGTCGGCTAAGGTGTAGTTCTCGCCGCTGACCTTTCGCCTGATATATCTCGTCAGCTCTCTTGCGGAAGCCTTGTGGACGTAGATTGCAGGGTTGTTCGAGGTGGTGGTGTAGTATTCTCTCTCGTCGTCAAGGATTCCCATATCGGTACTGCCCGGGTTCACGTTCTCGTAAACTCTGTGGTAGGCAATGTCGACCCCGTTGAGAGTGTAAGCATCGTAGATGAGCTCATCGACAACAGTTATGCAACCGTTTTCGCCAAGGATGAGCGATACGATAAGGTCGTCTCCAACCTCATAGGTCGGCATACCCTTGACCTGGTAGTCGTCAGTTCCCTTAATCCACACGTAGATGTCGATGTCACAGGAAACTGCGTTCAGGTAATCGTAGCTGATATTCGCACTGTAAAGAGTGTAGCCGCCCGATGAAGGAGAGGGAACACCGCTTGCGTCGGGTGTACCGGTAATCGTAATCCATACGAGGCTCACTCCGATGGTCTCCGACTCGTCGCCGAGCTGGTTGTAGAGAACGTCATAGAAGTTCGATGCCGTTCCGTAATCGGTTGTGATGTCGGGAAGAGCAGAGCTTGACACCGCACTGTCCTCGACCGCCTCATCATATTCATATTCGGAATCCTCGAGGTTGTCACCGATTTCGTAATTTGAATCATCTATGCTCGATTCAACCGGAACATCGTCGTCATCACTGCCATAGGTGACGTAGCCAACATCTGCCGCAAGTGCTGAGAATGAGCTGTAAACGTCAGCCGAGTTGGAGGCATTCGTGTTGCTTCCGCCAAGGACGTAGTCCTCGGTGTTGTAGTCGCCGTCGTAGTCGTCAGGAGTGTACTGACTTGCGGCGCTTGTTGTAGGAGTAGCAGTGAGTATTGCTTCCTCCGCTTCATCGTCATCTTCGACCTCATAGTCGGAATCGGAAAGATCCACATCTTCAACCGATAAGTCTTCCGTCTCTTCCTCATATTCGGCGGCGGAATCCTCCACGACGTCAACATCCTCTGTGTCATCTTCCCAGGTGATTTCGTCGTCTGCGATTTCTAACGACTCCTCGCTGACACCGTAATCGGATGCGGAATCACTGCTTCTTGAAACTGTCGAGAATACGCTCGACATGATTGACGCCCCGCCGACAATCGAAACAGCGGCAACGATGCAGGCGGCAATCGCGACATACCTGTAGACCTTCATCTGCTTATAAATCTTTCCTGACTTTGTTTCAGTAATCTCGGGAGCACTGACTTCCTCAGTCTCAACCGCCTTGTCAAGCCCTGCCTCGGCAATGCACTGCTCCTTGAGCTTCGCCTTGAAATCATCGCTGAGAGTAAGGCGGCTCAGTTCGTTTTTATAGTCTTCAGATAATTTCATCTTCGCCAAACTCTCCTTTCAGCATTTCGCCAAGTTTCTTTCTTCCGCGCATGAGAAGAGAAAGCACCGTGTTCTGGTTGGTGCCTGTAATCTCTGCAATCTCACGCGTGGGATACCCCTCAAAATAGTAGAGGTAGATAGGAGTCCGGTATTTCTCCGGAAGCTCCCTCACTGCGCTCAGAACCGAACCCTCATGAGCATATTCGTCTGTCACCGGAATAGTTTCCGACAGCTCAACGCTCGGATGAGTGTAGGCTTTTCTGTTGTAGTTTTTGCACATATTGATTGTTACCCTCAGAATCCATGCCTTCTCGTGCTCCTCCGATTCAAAATCAGGGAGTGAGCGGCACAGCTTCAGAAATACCTCCTGCGTGATGTCTTCGGCATAGTGGGTACCAGTAAGCGCGTGATACGCTGTCCTGTAGACCATATCCGAATATTTATCGACCACGGAGGCTATGTAGGCATTCACATCCTTCTCAGCCATGATCTTCTTTTTTCGTTACCGTTTCGTGAGATTCACCCGGGCAAATTCACCGGCGGTAAAGAACTCCTTTCGTCTATGTGATCGCGCTCTTGAATCATGTTTTCACTACTAATACACATCAGAGCGGCGGATTATTGCATCCATACAAAATATTTTATCAGAAATTTCTGAAAAGTAAACCCATTTTCCGCAAATAAGCGAGATTTTTTCTTGTACGAGCAACCTGAGCCCTCGTTTTTTGCGAAAAAACGGTGAAATTAAGACTTTTTTCGCATAAGATGTATTGACAAAAAACAAAAAATATGAGATGATGGCTGTGTGCATTCCTTCGGAGCAAGCCCCGAAGAAAGGAAGTTCGTGACAGGTCACGAACTTTATCAGGGCAGGCTTAGAGAAAAGCCTGAAGCAAGCCCAAAAGAATGGCACAACGCAAATACCAGGGAAGTGTAAACACGTGAGCTCAAAGAAAGTTTTAATTGACGGGCATTACGGAGCAGTCAGCCTCAATATCGGGGCGATGATAAGCGGCAGGGACGACCTTGAGGTCATTCACCTTGAGGACAGAACCAAGTTCACCGATGAGCAGAGGCTTAGCCTTCTCAACGAGGCGGACATAGTGATTCTCTGCCAGTCCAACAAGACTGTAACCGAAACATTGCCATTAATTTCAAATACATCAACCAAGGTGCTTGACACGTCAAACGCCTATAGAATGTCGCCTCAATGGGCATATGGTCTTCCGGAATTGTCGGCTGATAACCGCAGGAAGATAGCTCAGTCAAGGTACGTGGCTCTTCCGAACCCGATAGCGACCGGTGCGGCTCTGCTTCTCACGCCACTTGTCAAGGCAAAGGTCATGCCGCCGTATCATCCGCTTATGATCAATTCCGTTGTCGGCTACACAAACGGCGGCTCAAATATGATTTCTCTTTACGAGAGCACCACGCGCTCCTATGGCTTGTCGTCTGCCAGGATGTATGCCCTTGACCAGACGCTTATGCTCCAGAAGGAGCTTATGCACACCTGCGGGCTCTCCTATAAGCCGGCAATCAGCCCGTTTATTGACGACTACCCGAGCGGTGCACTCGTTACGATACCACTACACTTAAGAACCCTTGCAAAGAGGCTTCACTCCCGCCAGGTCTGGGACTACATGGCAAGAGCCTACGAGCACGAGCCGCTTATCGACGTCATGAACTTCGATGGCACTATTGATGACCTGAACGGCTTCCTGGAATCGAACGGCATGGCAGGCTCAAACAAGATGCAGATTTACGTCTTCGGCGATAACGACATCTGTATGCTTGCGGCGCGCTATGATAACTTAGGCAAAGGCGGAGCAGGAGCTACGATCCAGTGCATGAACCTTATGCTCGGGCTTGATGAACTGACAGGAGTACTATAAGTAGAACATTAACTTGGCTCTCCCTTTGGGAGAGCTGTCTGCGTCACAGGTGCAGACTGAGAGGGCGCACCGAGGGTGCGAAAGTTGCGGTTGACATCTGTCAGCCGCATTTATGAGGTAAAAGTATGATAGATAACAAACAAGAAAAACCAAGAGTAATTCTCGTATCTGTAGATACGGGTGAATTTGACGCAGAGCGCAGTATGGAAGAGCTCTGCGCTCTTTGCGATACAGCGGGAGCAGAGGTCGTCGCGACGGTCATCCAGAAAAGACCCTCAATTGAGGGCGCGACCTGCGTCGGTTCGGGAAGACTAACAGAACTCGCCGAGCAGTGCGAAGCCTTGGAGATAGACCAGCTCATTTTCGACAGGGAACTCACAGCTACCCAGATAAGAAACATTGAGGACGCCACCGACACCTTCACAATTGACCGCACAATGCTTATTTTAGACATCTTCGCCCAGCGCGCCACCACCCGTGAAGGAAAGCTTCAGGTCGAGCTCGCCCAGAACAAATACCGTCTCACAAGGCTTGCGGGGATGGGAATAAAGCTCTCACGCCTTGGAGGAGGAATCGGCACTCGCGGACCGGGCGAAACCAAGCTCGAAACCGACCGCCGCCATATTCGCTCCCGGATTACCGCGCTCGAAAAAGATTTGAAGGAAGTCGAACAGCGCAGAGACATCACCCGCAAACGCCGCAAAAAGGACGGCGTCCTGACCGCCGCCATCGTCGGCTACACCAACGCCGGCAAGTCGACGCTTCTTAACGCCCTGACCGATGCCGGCGTATTGTCCGAGGACAAGCTTTTCGCGACTCTTGAGACCACCTCACGGGCGATTCTCCTTCCAGATGGTAGAAGCGTAACTCTCATCGATACAGTAGGTTTGATTTCGAGACTCCCTCACCAGCTCGTTGAAGCCTTCAAGTCGACCCTTGAGGAAGCCGCCAGTGCGGACCTTCTCATCCATCTTATCGACGCTTCCAGCGAATATTACGAGGAGGAAAAGCACGTCACCGAAGAGCTCCTTCACGACCTCGGCTGTGACGGAATCCCGACTCTGACAGTCCTGAATAAGTGCGACCTCGTCCCCGAAATATCTGTGCATGATGACTCTATAGTCTGCATTTCAGCCAAGAATTCAACCGGGCTCGATGAACTCTTAGCCGGTATAGTCAAAGCTCTCCCCGAAACCGCCAGACGAATGACAATTCTTCTCCCATACCAGGAAGCCGGACTTCTTTCTGAGATAAGAAAAGATGGTACGGTCTATTCGGAGGAGTACACGCCCGAGGGAATCAAGGCGGATGTGTTGGTGGATGTGAAGCTGTGCAATTCTGTGGAATGCTACAGAGTGGGTTAACCCCTCAGTCGCGGCTAAAGCCGCGCCAGCTCCCCTTTCAGGGGAGCCTTTTTGTATCCTTTTCCAAGCTCCTGCCTGGTGCAGTTATAGCCTCCCCCGAAGGGGGAGGGGGACCGCCGACGAAGTCGGTGGTGGAGGGGTTTCGCGGTGGTGAATGGCTTCCATGAATATTTCCAAATTTCCTGCTTAACATATACCAAAAACGAAAGGAACTATGTTATGCAGATTATTATACTTGCTGGAGGAGAGGGGACGCGACTGAGACCTCTGACTGCCGACACTCCGAAGCCTTTGGTTCGCGTTTTGGGAATCTCGGCTATCGAGCGGCTGACGGCTCTTCTCTTCCGGAACGGTTTCAAAGAGGCTACTATTGCCGACTTTTACCTTGCCGATAAGCTTGAAGCGACTCTTGGAAGCTTCTCAAACGGCATCAGGCTCAGCTATGTCCGCGAGGACACTCCACTCGGCACTGCCGGGTGTGTCAGAAAAGCCTGGAACGGCGACGATGTGATGGTTCTGAGCGGCGACGGAGTCTGTGAGTTCAATCTCCCTAAAATCGTCGACTTCCACGAGCGAAACGACGCCGATGTGACCATCGTCTCTCATGAAGTGAGCGACCCCAGAGAATACGGTCTCGTCACAGCCGACGAAACCGGCAGAGTTGTCGGCTTTTCCGAGAAGCCTGCCTACGACTCCTGCCTGACCGATTTAGCAAATACAGGCGCATACATTATCTCGAAAGAGATAATCTCCCGAATCCCTGAAAATGAGAAGGTTGATTTCGCCTCGGACATCTTCCCGGAGGTTCTTGCAACCCATGGCAGAATTTTCACCATCCCTGAAACCGGAATCTGGTTCGACATCGGCGACATTTCCTCGCTTCTTTCCTGCCAGACGGTGCTCTTGGACAAGGAAGGGAAGGACTACCTAATCTTTGAAGGAGCATCTGTGGGAGAAGGCACAACCGTAACCGGCGGAAGCGTCATAGAGCAGGGTGCGACCGTCGGCAGAAACTGTCGCATCCAGTCCTCGCTCCTGATGAACGGCTCATCCATGGGTGATGGCTGTGAGCTTAACCGTTGCGTCATCTGCGAGGACGTGACTATCGGCAGAGGTGTCACTTTCGGTGGGCTCTCAGCAGTCGGGAGTGGAAGCGTCATCGGCTCTGCCGTGACCATAGACCCGGGCGTGAAAATCTCTCCTGGTTCAAAAATCCCTGCCGGAATCAGAGTCAGGCGGGATGTCACACCCTCCGGCTACAAGCTCCTTGAGCTGGGCGAAGGCGGTCGCGCCGACGGAATTGAGCTCACGACCGAAAATCTTCTTACTTTAGGCAAGGCCATCGCCCGGGCATTCAATCAGGAAGCCATCACAGTCGGCTATTCCGATAGCGAAGGCATGTTTGAAGCCTTGTCTTTAGGCATTCGCTCCTGCGGGACAGCCGTGTACTATCTTAACAATGCCACATTCGGCGAGACCGTTTTCGCAGCAAGAAGACTGAAAACCCGCTACTGCGCCTATATTTCGGGCGGCTCAGTCCGTATTTTCCGGAGCGGCAACTGTGAGCTCGCTCGTTCGGAGGAGCGCAGTCTCTGCGAAAAGTACAACCGCACAGAGCTTAAAGACTCAGTAACAGCATCCCTCATAAACGCCGACGCCGAGCGAAAGCTCTATCTTGACGAGCTGAGAAGCATTCTACCGGAAAAGTTCGCAGGAAGCGTTCAAATCTCATCCAAAGACCCTCGTGAGAAAAAGCTTTTCATTGAAGCCACAGCCGGTCTTGACTGGACGGACGGCGAAAAGCTGAGATTCACAATAGGCAGGAGCATCGAGGACACCTCCTGCGAATTCCCGAGCGGCAGGTTCAGCTATGAGCAGTTGCTACTTCTTTCGTGCCGTTTGCACTACTCAGACGGCGAAAATGTCGTCCTTCCCGAGCGCGCACCACTTGTCTGCGACGAATATGCCAAAGAATCGGGAAGAGAGGTCTTCCGCCTCTCTCCGCCCGATGAAGGCGGGCTCTCACAGTTTTCAGTCGACCCACTATTTTTGGTAGCTGAGTCAATCGGGTATCTCGCCAAGAGGGAAATCTCGGCAAGCGTTGCTTTGTCCGAGCTCCCGGACATCTGCTACTATCACAAAACCGCAAGAATTGCGAACGGTCTTCCGAAGCTTCTTAATCGTGAATTCGCCGGAAACCGCCAGGGCTCAGACATTATAGTAGAATCTGCGGGAGCAAGAGCGTATGTGAGACCGCTAAAAAGTGGCAAGGAACTCCAGATGTATGTCGAATCGGTGTCGCAGGAGGCGGCAAATGCTATTTGTGACGACATAATATCGCGACTTAGGGCACATCAATCTTGACATTTACAAAGATTTGTAGTATGATTACAGATATATTTCTGTTTTCATTCTGAATTCTTATGCACGGGTAAAGCGATGCTGAGCTTAATCCCGTGTCTACATACTAAATTATAACCCTAAAATAAAAATTTTTTGAGAAAGGAAATTCATGTCAACAACTGAAGAAAAGAAGATCAAAGCATCAAGAAAGAGCCGCTCAAAGTCAGGCGAAGGAGCTTACTCAAGAGACAGTGCGCTCGATGCCGCTATAGCCGCGGCTATATCCGCGCCAAAGCCTCCGAAGAAAGCGGCACAGTACCAGAAATCAAGAGGCTCACAGCCATCAAGAAAGAAGTCGCAGACCAGCAGTAAGAAGTCAAAGTCCCAAAGAACCGAATCTCTCCCGCAAAGAGGAACTCAGATACCAGCACCCGTTCTGCAGGCAAGTAAGCCACAGGAAATAGTAAGTAACGCCATAGTTACGGATTCAAAAACTCCGCTCAAGATAATCCCTCTCGGAGGTCTCGGCGAGATTGGCGAGAACATGACCCTCGTCGAATATGGCAACGATATAGTCATAATTGACTGCGGAATGACCTTCCCCGACAGCGAAATGCCGGGAGTGGATATGGTCATCCCCGACTTCACCTATGTAGAGAAGAACGCCGACCGAGTAAGGGGAGTTTTGGTAACCCACGGTCACGAGGACCATATCGGTGGAATCCCGTATTTACTCAAGAAGATTAACGTTCCCGTCTATGCTACCAGGCTTACAATCGGTCTTATCGAGAACAAATTCAAGGAGCACAACCTCGGCAAGTCGATGCTCCATGTAGTTTCGCCGTCCGACAAGATTCAGCTCGGTGCGTTTACGGCGGAATTCATCAGAGTCAATCACTCAATTCCCGACGCAGTAGCGATAGCTCTTCACACTCCTGTAGGAACTGTCGTCCACATGGGCGACTTCAAGGTGGACTATACCCCGATTGAGGGAGGAATTATCGACCTCCCGAAATTCGCTCGCCTCGGTGATGAAGGCGTCCTCGCTCTCATGAGCGACTCGACCAACTCCGAGAGAAGAGGCTTCACTCCAAGCGAAAGAACCGTCGGCGAGAGCTTTGAGAGGCTCTTCAACAAAGCCGGCGACAAGAGGATCATAATTGCAACCTTCTCGTCGAATATCCACCGTGTCCAGCAGATTATCAACTGTGCGGCAAAGCACAACCGCAAGGTCGCAATTTTCGGAAGAAGCATGATAAACGTAATCGGTCTTGCAACCGAGCTCGGCTACCTCAAGGCTCCCGAGGGCGTCATCATCGACATTGCGGATATGCATAACTACTCGGATGGCGAGATAGTTTTGATTACTACCGGAAGCCAGGGCGAACCGATGAGTGCCCTGACCCGAATGGCGACCAACGACCACAGACAGGTGAGCATCACTTCAAACGACTTCATCATAATCTCTGCAAGACCCATCCCCGGCAACGAAAAGTTCGTCGGTAGGGTCGTTAACCAGCTACTTAAGCTTGGCGCAGAGGTAGTATACGAAGAGATGTATGAGGTTCACGTTTCCGGTCACGCCTGCCAGGAGGAGCAGAAGCTCATTATAAGCCTTGTAAGACCGAAATACTTCATTCCGGTTCACGGCGAATATAAGCATCTCACGCGCCACGCCGAGATAGCGAGGGAGATAGGAATCCCCGAGAAGAACATCCTCATCGCCGATGTCGGAAATGTAATAGAGCTGCGCTCGAACGGCATCAAGGTCAACGGCAGTGTTCCTGCTGGAAAGGTCATGGTTGACGGCTTGGGCGTCGGAGATGTCGGCGCGGCAGTCCTCAAGGACAGAAAACGCCTTGCCGAGGACGGTGTAATTACAGTCTCGGCGACTGTCGACAAGATTGACCGCAAACTTCTCTCCGGTCCCGAGATAGCCACAAAGGGCTTCGTATACGAAAAGACGAATGAAGAGCTCTTCGCAGAGGTCAAAAAGAAGGCTCGCGATGTTCTTAACCAGGAGCTTTCCACCAAGCACGATTTCGCGGCTGTCAAGAACAAGCTCCGCGACGAAATAAGTGACTTTGTATTCTCAAAGACAAAGCGCAGACCTACTATTATAGTAACAGTTCTGGACATTTAAAATAAGTGTCTGACTCAAAAAAATCACTTTCTGAGAGGTGGGATATTATGAAAAAACGCTTATCGTGGGTGTTGGCAGTGGCACTGCTTCTTTTGGGGATAACCTCGCTTGCGCTGTGCGTTGTGCTGTTCGCTGACGGAAGAACCGCCATGTGCGTTGCCGCCGGAATGGTGCTCCTCTGTGCCTTAATTATGTTCGTCGTGATATTGGTCATGAACAAGGATATAGCGAAGTATGTCACCAAGATGGATAAGTCAGTTGAAGCCATCAACCGCGAGGCTTTCTATGATTTCCCTGTGCCTATAATCATAACCGACGATGAGGACAGAATCATCTGGTACAACAAGCGTTTCGAGGAGAAATTCTTCGACGACGACCGTGCCTATGGTCTGCCTCTCACGAATCTTGTCGGGAACAACTTGGCAAAGGTTTATTCCCAGAACGGCGCATGTGTCAGGATTTTCGACCGCTACTACAATGTCTACGCAAAGAAGTCGGACACCAGCCCTCTCTCAATCATAAGACTCACCGACGTCACCGACCGTGTTCTCCTTGAGGAGGAGTACAATGCCCAGAAGAAGACGGTTCTCATAATGACCGTCGACAACTATGACGACGCCTTCCAGAATTCAAAGGAAAGCGACAAGGCAAGCGTTCAGGCTCAGATTGAGCAGATTTTCGAGCGTTTCATCGAGCATACAAACGGTGTCCTTCACAAAATCTCGAACGATAGATTTTTCGCCGTCATAGAGGAAAGACACCTCACCCAGATTATAGACGGAAAGTTCGACATCCTTGACGAAATCCGCTCCATTCAGCTTGGCGGCAGACCCTGCGTGACCCTTTCGATAGGCGTCGGCAGGGGAGCAAAGACTCTCGCCGAGAGTGAGGTTTATGCCAAGCAGGCTCTTGATATGTGCTTAGGACGCGGAGGCGACCAGGCGGCAGTCAAGACAGACTCGGGCTTTGAATTCTTCGGCGGCATCTCAAAGGCTGTCGAAAAGTCGAACAGAGTCCGCTCGCGTATCATTGCGACAGCCCTCCGAGAGCTTGCAGATAGCTGTGGAACGGTATACCTGATGGGTCATAACTTAGCCGACTTCGACGCTGTCGGCTCCTGCATAGGACTATGCGGAGCGTTCAGAAGCGTCGGAAAAGAGGCATACGTAGTAGTAGACCCTGAGAAGAACCTCGCAAAGAAGCTGATTGAGTACATAACAGCGAGCGGCGAGGGCGACTACTTCAAGTCCTGCGAGCAGGCTGTAAATGAAATCACTCCCGAATCGCTTCTCATAATTTGCGACACCCACAACCCGAACTTCCTTGATTCAAAGGAACTCTACGAAAAGGCAAAGACGGTTGTCGTCATCGACCACCACAGAAAGATGGTCAACTTCATCGACAACTCGGTTATCTTCTTCCATGAGCCGTTCGCGTCGAGTGCGTGTGAAATGGCGACCGAGCTCGTTCAGTACTTTGGCGTCGACTGCAGAATATCAGTCGCCGATGCCGAGGCACTTCTGTCAGGAATCAATCTTGACACAAAGAATTTCGTCATGAGAGCGGGAACGAGAACCTTTGAAGCCGCGGCATACCTTAAGAAATTGGGCGCAGATACCGTCACGGTCAAAGGCTTCTTCTCCGACAGCCTTGAGACCTATCGCGAAAGAAGTAAGCTCATCCAGTCAGCAGAGCTCTTCCATGGCTGTGCCATAGCGACAACCGATTCGGAAAAGCCGGAGCTCATACTTGCGGCAGCACAGGCGGCTGACGAGCTTCTTGGAATCAACGGGGTAAAGGCTTCGTTCGTCGTCTACCATCTTGACGGTCAGAGCCGCGTTTCGGCAAGGTCTCTTGGATCGTTTAACGTTCAGCTCATCATGGAATCGGTGGGCGGCGGCGGACACCAGACAATGGCTGGTGCGCAGTTGAACCTCTCAGTCGAGGAGACAGTGGATAAAATCAAGTCTGCAATAGAGGACTTTATAATAGCATAACAAGAAAGGATAACTCAATATGAAGGTAATTCTTTTAAAGGACGTAAAGGGCTCCGGTAAAGCCGGAACGGTTTTGGAGGTAGCAGACGGCTACGCCAGAAACTATCTCATCGTCAAGGGTCTTGCAATCGAGGCAACTCCGAAGAACATAAACGACCTTGAAGGCAAGAAGGCATCCGCACAGTATAAGCTTGACACCGCAAAGGCTGAGGCTGAAGCGGCGGCAAAAGCTCTCAAAGACGGAAAGATAGTAATCAAGTCTAAAGCCGGTCAGAACGGCAAGCTTTTCGGCTCTGTCACTACCAGCATCATCAGCGAAAAGATCAAAGAGCAGTATGGCGTCACAATAGACAAAAAGAAGATTTCTCTTAATGGCGACATCAAGGCTTATGGCGATTATGATGTCGAGATAAAGATGACCCAGGGTGTCAATGCCAAGCTCACAGTCAGCGTAGTCCCCGAGGACTAAGCGAAAGAAAGAATAATCAGCAAAGGAGGGAACAACATGCCTGTCAACAGCCTGACAGCCGCGGATTTGGGAGGAAGAGAGCTTCCTTACAGCCTTGAAGCCGAGCAAACGGTTCTGGGCGCACTTCTTCTGAACCCGGACGCTCTTCCGACAGCAATCGCGCATCTCAAGCCGGAAAGCTTCTACCGCGACCAGCACAGAGAGCTCTATTCGATAATTCTCAGGATGTTCTCGAACGGTCAGCGTTCGGACATTATAACCGTCATGAACGAAGCGGTCAATGAGAAGGTTTTTGAGACACCCGAGATGGCAAAAGTATACCTCAAGGGTATAATGGACAGTGTTCCCTCAACCTCCAATATAGAATCCTACTGCAAGATTGTCGAGGATAAGTATCTGACACGCTCGCTCATCAACGCTTCACGCGAGATTTTGGACACAGCGATGGACGGCTCTGAGGACTCGAAGACACTTCTTGACATGGCGGAGCAGAAGATTTACGAAATCCGCCAGGGCAGGGAAGTCGAGGGACTGACCAGACTCAGCGACATTGTTGTTTCCGCCTATGACCATATCCAGAAGCTTTCGGGCGAGGATAAGGATTTATATAAGGGCTTGAGCAGTGGCTTCTCACTTCTTGACAGCTACATATCGGGACTCAACAAGTCCGACCTCATCATAGTCGCGGCTCGCCCGGGTATGGGTAAGTCGGCTTTTGCGTTCAATGTCGCGGCAAACGTTGCCAAGAGGAGTCCTGACAAGACCATCTGCGCATTCTCTCTTGAGATGAGCAAGGAACAGCTTGGAATCAGAATGTTAAGCTCCGAAGCTTTAGTTCCGAATACCAATCTGACGTCCGGAAAGCTCACCCCCGAGGACTGGATAAAGCTTGCGGGTGCGGCTGAATCGCTCTCAAAAATGAATATCTATATCGACGATACCGCCGGAATCACCGTTCCGCAGATAAAGGCAAAGCTGAGAAGAATGAGAAACTTAGGTCTCGTCATCATCGACTATCTCCAGCTCATGGAGTCGACCGGCAACCATGCCAGCCGTGTAAACGAGGTCTCGGAGATAACCAGGCAGATTAAGCTGATGGCTAAGGAGCTTGATGTTCCCGTAATGCTTCTCTCGCAGTTGAACCGTTCCGTTGAGGCGAGGCAGGACCACCGTCCTCTTCCCTCCGACCTACGTGAATCGGGCTCTATCGAGCAGGACGCCGACATAATCCTATTCATCTACCGCGAGGGCGTCTATAATAAGGAAGCCGAAAATCAGGCGGCGAGCGAATGCATAGTCTCAAAGAACCGCCACGGTGCCACAGGAACAGTTCCACTTGCATTCATCGGCGAGTACACCCTGTTCAGAAGCACCACCCGGGATGTAGACAATGCTTAGCTCCGTTTCAGATACAATTAAGAAATATAACATGCTTGAGTCGGGCGAGAGGGTATTGGTCGCCCTTTCGGGAGGAGCAGACAGCGTTTCGCTTCTCTTGACTCTCAAAGACCTTGGTTATCAGGTTTTCGCCGTTCACGTGAACCATCACTTAAGAGGCGAAGAAAGCGACCGCGACGAGAACTTCTGCAAGGATTTGTGCAAAAGCCTCGGTGTTGAGTTCTATGTCGAGCACGTTGATGTGACCGGTTACTGCAAAACAACCGGCAAGTCAACCGAAGAGGGCGCAAGAGTGCTCCGGTACGAGGCACTTGACAAGCACTCGGGCGGCTCAAAAATCGCGACAGCGCACAACCTTGACGACTGCTTTGAGACGACGCTCTTTAACCTGGTCAGAGGCTGTGGAATCGGCGGTCTCACTGGAATTCCTCCCGTCAGAGACAACATCATAAGACCACTTATCGGCACTTCCCGGGCAGAAATTCTTGAATTCTTGGATTCAAGAGGGCAGACCTACGTCACCGACAGCACGAATCTTGAGGATGACTGCTCCCGCAATATTATTCGCCTGAACGTAATCCCGGAACTCAAGAGAATCAACCCATCGCTCCTCAAGACCTATAAATCGAGCCTTGAGAATTTCGAGAGTGCAGATAATTATATCGATAGGGAAGCCGAGAAGCTTCTTGAGGGCTCAGAATACACCTTCCCCGAAGACTGCGACGACCTTATTTTAGCGACTGCACTTGGAAAGATTCTGCGGAAAAACGGTGTTGAGCCGTCGAAGCCAAAGATTGACGAGCTGAAAGGGCTTGTTAAAACTGGCGGAAAGGTGAACCTCAAAAAGGGAGTTTATGCCATCTGTAAGGACAGAAAACTCAGGATAACAGGTGACAGAGCGAATGCTCCCGAACCAATGCAACTGTCCGACACCGGAAGTTACACATGGGGGACTGTGGTGATAGATTTCACTGAGATTTCACAATTTGATATATCGACTTATAACAAAAGAAGTTTAAAATGGCTGATGGATAAAGATAGGCTCGCTGGCACTTTGACCGTCCGGGCATATCTTGGTTCCGAAAAGATAAAGCTAATGGGAAATGGCTTCACATCCACAGTCAAAAAGCTTCTTGCCGGATGCCCGGCTGAAAAGCGCAAGCTCGTCCCGATTGTTTCGGACGACATGGGCGCGGTTTTCGTTAAGGGCTTCGGCGTTTCCGAAAGGGTTTCATGCACGGCTGATACAACCGTTGCTTTGAAAATAGAAATAAGAGAAAAATTTGACAAAAGGGATGTTTGACATGGAATATTCAGATAACATTGAGGTCATGATTACAAGGGATCAGATCTCGGAAGCGGTGAAAAAGCTTGGTGCGAAGATAACCGAGGACTACCGCGATAAGGAAATCGAGCTGATCGGCGTCCTCAAGGGCTCGTTTGTATTCATGGCGGATTTGATAAGAGCTATCGACCTGCCGATAACCTTGGATTTCATCAGTGCGAAGAGCTATGTTGGAACTCAGTCGGTCGGGGCAGTCAAGATATATATGGATACCGAGCTTGATGTAGCCGGGAAGAGCATACTCTTGGTCGAGGACATCCTTGACACCGGAAGAACTCTCAGCGTTCTCAAGGAAACTATGCTTGCCCGCGGTGCCAAGGACGTAAAAATAGCCGCTTTCATGGATAAGCCATCACGCAGAACTATCGAAATCGATGCAGACTATTGTTGCTTTACAATAGAGGACAGATTTGTAGTCGGCTACGGTCTTGACTACAATGAGCAGTACAGAAACCTTGACTATATCGGAGAGGTGATTCTCTGAACTGCTACCAATTCAACAAGAAATGAGGAATATATTTGAACCATAGAAATAACCGCTCAAGGGGTCTTATAGCATATTTCATATTTGCCGCAGTGATCCTCTTGTTCATGATAATAGCTTTCCAGAGCATGATGTCGACGGGTGAGACCTATTCTTATTCGGAGATAATGAGCTACTTCGATAATTACGAGGTCAGCTACTTCTCACTTAACTTAGGCTCCGGCGAGCTTAACATGACTCTCGACACGGGTGAAGAGTTAACATATGACGTTCCAAGCGTAAATGCTCTCTATAACGAACTGTTCAGCGATGGCAACAACTATCGCGACGAGTACAACGCAACCCATTCGACACCTCTTGAGTACGATTTGGTTGCCGCAACCGACAGCTCCTTCTGGCTGAATCTTATCCCGACTCTTCTGATGATAGGCGTCATGATATTCCTTGTAATATCGATGTCACGCAGTATTTCGTCAGCCGGTATGATAGGCTCAGTTGGCAAGGCTAACGTCAAGGTTGAAAACGGCGGACAGACAAAGGTCACGTTCGAGGATGTTGCAGGTGCTGATGAGGAGAAAGCCGAGCTCCAGGAAATTGTCGAGCTCCTCAAAGACCCGAAGAAGTATCAGGATATAGGCGCGAAGATTCCGAAGGGTGTCCTTTTGGTGGGACCTCCCGGTAACGGTAAAACCCTTCTTGCCAAGGCTGTTGCAGGCGAGGCGGGAGTTCCGTTCTTCTCAATATCCGGTTCCGACTTCCTTGAGCTCTATGTCGGTGTCGGTGCTGCAAGAGTAAGAGACCTCTTCGACCAGGCTAAAAAAGCCGCTCCTTCTATCATCTTCATCGATGAGATTGATGCTGTAGGACGCCGCAGAGGAACAGGCTTGGGCGGCGGTCACGACGAACGTGAACAGACGCTCAATCAGCTCCTCGTTGAGATGGACGGCTTCGAGAGCAACACAAACGTCATCGTCATGGCGGCTACCAACCGTAAGGACGTTCTCGACCCGGCACTCCTGAGACCCGGTCGTTTCGACAGACAGGTTTACGTCAACTATCCCGACATCAAGGGAAGGGAAGCAATCTTAAAGGTTCACTCAAAGAACAAGCCTTTAGCTCCCGATGTTGATTTGCACACAGTAGCGTCGGCTACAGTTGGCTTCACCGGTGCTGATTTGGCAAACCTCATGAATGAGGCGGCACTTCTTGCCGTCAAGGCGGGGAGAAAGGCTATCACCGCTCAGGATCTTAATGATGCTTCCATAAAAGTCATCGCTGGTCCCGAGAAGAAGTCCAAGGTTGTCACAGAAAACGACAAGAAGATCACTGCTTACCACGAATCGGGTCACGCCATCTGCCACTACTATTGCCCGACCCAGGATAAGGTTCAGGAAATCTCTATCATCCCGCGTGGTCAGGCTGGCGGCTATACAATGGCACTCCCGGACCATGACAAGGCATATGCCACCCGTAAGGAAATGGGCGAGGAGATTGTCACCCTCTTGGGAGGCAGAGCCGCCGAGAAGGTTGTCCTTGACGACATCTCGACAGGTGCCTCTAATGACCTTGAGCGCGCTACCAGTATTGCTCGTAGTATGGTAACTCAGTATGGCTTCAGCGACATGATTGGTCCCGTTGTTTACGGCAGAGACGATGACGAGGTATTCTTAGGTCGTGACTACAACTCGAACAAGGCTTATTCCGAGGTTATCGCAAGTGAGATTGACGCGGAAGTCCGTTCAATCATCCACGGCGCATATGACAAGGCACAGGCTATCCTCACCGAGCATATCGAACAGCTCCACACCGTTGCGAAGTTCCTCTATGAGCACGAGAAGGTCACCGGAGAGCAGTTCATGCTCCTCATGCAGGGATTCAATCCCGATGATCCGACACCTGAGCTTCCTGACAATCCAACCCCCGGACTTCCAGGCAGTCAGACTCCCGAGCCGATGCCCGCTCCTGCACAGTAATCCCACAGTTCAAAAGCCCGCTTGAATAAAAAAAGCGGGCATTTTTGTCGAAAAATTTTCAATCAAGTATTGACAAGATGCATGAGAGTGTTATATAATATCCAAGGTCAATCGCGGTGCCATGCCGAGCACGATATTATATTTAAGATTCCAAGCCTTATCGTTTCTCGGCGATAGGGCTTTTATTTCATAATGACGGCGATACCGCTACCATAGTTCTCATTCCTGCCGATAACGCGGGAATAAGATAAATCATCCACACTACGAAAAATATGCTAATTGGAGGAAGTATCATGAAACTCACCTACGGAATTTCAGACAAGCCGAAATTCGGTCAGCTCATCGTCTTCGCGCTTCAGCAGCTTCTGGCTATACTCGCCGCAACTATCGCAGTCCCTGCAATTGTCGGCAACGGTATGTCCCAGTCGGCTGCTCTTTTTGGTGCCGGTGTCGGAACAATCGTCTATTTACTCTTCACGAAATTCAAAAGCCCCGTATTCGTTGGATCGTCGTTTGCGTTCATCGGCTCTATGACAGCCGCATTCGCAGGCGGCGTTTCTATGTCAGTGGGTTATTTGGGACTCATCATCGGTGCGGTAATGGCTGGACTCGTCTATGTAGTACTTGCAATCATCGTCAAGTTCGCGGGAGTCGGATGGATCTCAAAACTCATGCCCGCAGTCGTAATCGGTCCCACCGTTTCAATCATCGGTCTTTCCCTTGCCGGAAATGCTGTAAGCGACGCTCTTGACTCTACATACGACATGAACCTTCACAGCACCGTCTGCCTTATCTGTGCCTTGGTCACCCTCTTTGCGGTAGTCATCAGCTCGGTTTATGGCAAGAAGATGGCAAAGCTCATCCCGTTCATCATCGGTATCGCATGTGGCTATGTCGTTGCGGCAATCTTTACCGTAGTCGGAACTGCAACAGGTAACGAACAGCTCTTAATCATCGATTTCTCGCAGTTCGCGAACATGCAGTGGTATCCCGACTTCACATTCGTCAAGGCTTTCAGCGGAAGCTATGACTTCGGCGATGTCGGAAGCATTGGAGCATACTTAGGAACTATTGCAGTAGCCTATGTCCCTGTTGCACTCGTTGTATTCGCTGAGCATATCGCCGACCACAAGAACCTCTCCACTATCATCGGTCATGACCTTCTTGAAGACCCTGGACTTTCGAGAACACTCCTTGGCGATGGTGTTGGCTCAATGGCTGGTGCAATCTTCGGCGGTTGCCCGAACACCACCTATGGCGAGAGTGTCGGCTGTGTCGCAATCACCGGCAACGCTTCTGTAATCACAATCTTCACGACCGCTATCATTGCAATGCTGATTTCCTTCTTTGCTCCGTTTGTAACGCTCCTCGCAACCATTCCTTCCTGCGTAATGGGCGGCGTCTGCATCACTCTCTATGGCTTCATCGCAGTTTCCGGACTCAAGATGATCCAGTCTGTTGACCTCGGCGACAATAAGAATATCTTCACCGTTTCAGTAATACTCATCTGCGGTATCGGCGGAATGGAGCTCACATTTGGTTCAGTAACCATCACCAGCATCGCCTGCGCTCTCATCCTCGGCATCATCGTAAATCTTGTACTCTCAAGAAAGAGCGAGAAGTCTGAGAATTCTGAGAAGACCGAAAAGTAAACAGTCAGAATCTTCTGCATAAACAAAGAGAGGAACCGGCAATGGTTCCTCTCATTTATATAAAGGGCATGTGGACTGTGTGCCCGTCACAAGCAAGATAATCAGGTGATTATCTGATTTCGAGCTTCTTGGTTTTGGGCTTCACCTCCTGAACCTTCGGCAGTGTGAGCTTCAGAACTCCGTCTGTGAATTCTGCATCGATGTGCTCGGTGTCAATGCCGGTGGTGTCAAAGCTTCTCTGATAAGAGCCGTACGAACGCTCGCAACGGACGTAGTTGCCCTTCTTGTCCTTCTCCTCATACTCCGAATGTCTCTCAGCGGTGATGGTGAGGACGTTGTCGGTGAGCTCAAGATTTATGTCTTCCTTCTTTACTCCGGGAAGGTCAGCTTCGAGGACATATCCATCATCGGTCTCCCTGATGTCGGTTGAGAAGGCAGCTCTTGATGCGGGAGTCTCTCCAAAGAATGCCTTTTCCATTTCGTCGATCTCTCTGAACGGGTCGAACACTGAAACATTTCTTCTAACGTAAGGTACTAACATAGTAAATTCCTCCTAAAAAATTTTTTGTTATTGTGCGGCTATTTTTAAGCTTTATGCTTTAGCCGTTGCTTTTTATTTCTGTCTCGGGGTTTCTTCCCTTCAACGATTATGATTATAGACCCCGTATGTGTCGATATAATGTCAGAACGGTTATGTTTCGGTGAAAATTAGCAGTCAAATCGGCTAATTGCTAACACTCTGATTTTCACAGTGCTAAAATTCGATTTTCTCGGGTATTGCAATTGAGTGCGAAATGTGATATTATAATAGGTTAGAAAAGTATTTATATCACGCAAAGAACAGGGAGTATCATTATTAAATGACAACAGTAGAAAGACAGTATTTAACCGGCGAGCGCGCCCTATTCATGAGCAGGGATCTCGCCATCAAGGACACAATTTTCGCTGACGGCGAATCGCCGCTCAAGGAATCACGGAGAATTACATTGGACGGCTGTATGTTCAAGTGGAAGTACCCGCTCTGGTACTGCAAGGACATCGAAGCCCGCAATTGCGTCTGGTTCGATATGGCAAGAGCGGGAGTATGGTACACCGACAACATCTCGGTCACCGACTGCGCCATCGAAGCCCCGAAGAATTTCCGAAGATGCAACAATCTCGGCCTTACTAACGTCAGCTTTTCTGACGCAAAAGAAACCCTCTGGGCTTGTAACGATGTCAGAATGCAGAATGTCACCGCCAAGGGCGACTATTTCGCAATGAACTGCGACGACATGGACGTCGACGGCTTGACGCTCTACGGAAACTATTCGTTCGATGGCGCAAAGAATGTGAGTATCCGGAATTCAAAGCTTCTCTCAAAGGACGCCTTCTGGAACGGAGATAACGTGACCGTCACAAACTGCTTCATCTCGGGCGAATACTTAGGCTGGAACGCCAGGAACCTGACGCTCATAGACTGCACAATCGAGAGCTTACAGGGGCTTTGCTACATAGAGAACCTCAGGATGCAAAACTGCAAGCTCATCAACACAACCCTTGCGTTCGAGTATTCGACCGTAGATGCAGAAATCACTGGCGGCGTTGACAGCGTCATCAACCCGACCTCCGGCAGGATAAAAGCAGACCACATCGGCGAGCTCATCCTTGAGAAGGAAAAGATTGACCCGGGTAAAACCACGATTATCGTTAATAACTGACAGGAGACAAAAAATCATGAACACTGTAACTGAATACGATTTTGAAAAGATAACCGACCGCCGTAATTCCGACTCAGTCAAGTGGGACGTTGGCGAGAACGAGCTTCCCATGTGGATAGCTGATATGGATTTCCCGACCGCTCCTTCTATTATAGAAGCCATCCAGAAGCGCGCCGCTCACGGAATCTATGGCTACAGCGAAGTTCCAGCGGAGTGGTATGACTGCTACATAAACTGGTGGAAGACCCGCCACGACTTTGAGATAAGTAAAGACTGGCTCGTCTACTGCGCCGGCGTAATCCCCGCGATTTCAAGTACAGTGAGAAAACTCAGCACTCCAGCCGAGAAGGTTCTCATCCAGTCGCCCGTTTACAATATGTTCTATAACTCCACACTGAATAACGGCAGAGTCATAATCGACAGTCCCCTTGGCTACAATCGTGAAACCGGCGAATTCTACATCGATTTCGAGGATCTGGAGAAAAAGCTCTCCGACCCGCAGACAACCCTGATGATTGTCTGTAATCCCCATAATCCAGTCGGGAGAATCTGGACTAAAGACGAGCTTGCGAAAATAGGGGAGCTCTGCTACAAGCACCATGTCACCGTCATTTCGGACGAAATCCACTGCGACATAGCCGCCCCCGGCAAGCATTACATTCCTTTCGCATCTGCTTCCGACATATGCCGTGACATCAGCGTCACCTGCATAGCTCCCACTAAATGCTTCAGCATTCCGGGAATTCAGACATCTGCAATCGTCATCCCGAATGAGGGAATAAGAAACCGCGTTGTCAGAGCCATCAACACCGACGAGGTTGCCGAGCCGAACACCTTCTCTGTATGTACGGCACTTGCCGCATTCAATGAGGGCGGACAGTGGCTTGATGACCTGATGGTCTATATCGACGCAAACCGTCACTATTGCGAGGACTATATTGAGAGGAATATTCCTGATGTGAAGCTCATAAAGGCGGAGGCTACATATCTTCTCTGGGTTGACTGCTCAGCTGTGACCGACGATTCACTTGAGCTTGAGAAATTCATACGCGAGAAAACCGGTCTTTATGTCTGTGCCGGAACCATGTATGGCGGCGACGGCAAGTATTTCTTGAGAATCAACATAGCTTGCCCGAGAACTCTTGTTGAGGACGGAATGGCAAGGCTGAAAGCAGGAATTGAAGCTTATAAAATGTGTAATTCGTAATTCTTAATGCGTAATTAAAACAGGAGGAGAAATAATGGCAAAGGATGAAGTTATATCGGATATTGAAGAATTGCATTTAGCGGATTTGCTATATCCGTCGGTAGAAAAGAAGCAGGAGCACATGAAGAGGGGAGCAGACCTCTCAAAGCTACCTCAGGACTATGTCCGTGACTTGGAGCTTGAGACGCTGTCCCGACTCATCTGCCCGGAGAATTCGCTGAACGCGATGCGCGTTTTCACCCAGCTCTCGACCGATGAAGAGACGCTTAACTACCGCCTCGACATCCTGGAGGACTTCTTGAACGTCCCGTCGCTCGAAGCAATTCTCTACGAAAACGTCCACAAGCTCTACATCAATGAACATGTGAATATCCAGAAGCTCGGTCTTGCGGACAGCTTCTATGCCCTCAACACCCGCTTCAATTCGCTCAAGACCTACATCGACTGCATCACCAAGTGCCACGAATTCTGCGACAAATACCGTGGCTCATTCAAGTCGAAGGCTCTCTGCGAGGTTGCGGACTATTTCAGCTCTGTCTACAATTCCGAATACTTTGCAGAGGTCAAGCACGAGACGGACGAGTGCCTTGCAATCCTCGCAAAGGGCGTCAAGAGCGTCACTGTCGGCATCAACTTTGATGACATGATGCGCCCGGTTGAGGCAATGCTCCTAAGCGTCTCTACCGACTCCATCAAGAAAAAGAGCCGATTTGACTGGCTCTTCAAGCACCTTGACGGCGAGGGCACCCGCGCTATCGGCAGGACTCATTCTTTGTACAACGAAAACGGCGGCACAAATGACCTTGAAGCACCGCTCTTCCGCGAACTCCGTGAAGTCAACAGCGAGTACATCACCCATCTTGACCGCGCAGTCAGAGCATACTTCAAAAAGAGCACTGAGGACATTCTTACGTTCGAGAGTCAGCTCAGCTTCTACATCGGCGCGAAAAAGCTCATCGAAGCCGTCAAGGCAAGAGGTCTCGACATGGTCAGACCCAAGTACCTTCCGATGGACGAAAGAAAGCTCGAAGCAACCGGCACATTCGACCTCTCGTTCTATATCCAGATGACCTCTGAGGACCCGATGAGTAAGCTTGACAATAAGATTATTACGAACGACTGCACAATGGATTCGGACGGCAGATTCTTTGTTCTGACCGGTGCGAATAACGGCGGCAAGACCACCTATACCCGTGCCATCGGCATAATCCAGGTCTTCGCACAGGCTGGTCTCTACGTCCCCTGCACTCACTGCGAGATAAGTCCGGTCGACTACATCTACACTCACTTCCCGAAGGAAGAGGAGGTCGGCTTAAACACCTCCCGCTTCACCCAGGAGTGCAAGCAGTTCAAGGTCACAATCGACAACTGCACCTGCCACAGCCTGCTTCTTCTCAACGAGTCCATTCAGTCGACTACCCCGACCGAGTGCGTCTATATCGCCACCGAGCTTGTGAAATGCTTCCGTTGCATCGGTGTCAGGGGAATTTATGCGACGCACCTTTTGGAGCTTGCAAGAAGCCTTGACAACTTAAATGAGACGGTTGAGGGCGACACCAAGCTCGTCAGCATCGTGACAACCGTAGACCAGACCTCCGACAACCGCCGCCTCTACAAGATCCAAAGAGCCGCCCCGCAGGAATTCGGTTACGCCAGAAGCATCTATGAAAAGTTCGGCGTCTCCTTCGACGAAGTTCAGAAGCGGCAGAAAGAGCTCAAGCAGTAATCCCGGAAACGCCAAAGCCCGACAATCGTCGGGCTTATTAATTATTAAGAAATCCGGCTGAAACTTAATCTTTGGGCATATGGCATCTTAACCAATTTTGTGCTATAATGTAATCAGAAAATAATTATTGGGGGAATCATGATGAATGAAGCCGCTAAATCTGCTCTCAAAAAGTCGGTAATCCTGCTTTTGGTGCTCGCTGTTCTGATAACTGTCGCCTGCGCCGCCTTCTCCTACGATAAGATCGAGGAGGTCTGCCCGCCCCGACAGGTCGTCGAAGGTGTGAACTATCTTCAATCACAGAAAACCGTTATGAAAAGTGGGGAGAGTGCCGAGCTACTTTGTAGCTACAGCCTTGAAGCTCTTTCTGAGGATGATTGTGTCTACATCCTCCGGCTCAGTCTCTATCCTGGCGAATCTGCAACTACCTATGACATCAAAAATATTGGAGCAAGCCTCCAGCTTCCCGAAGGTGTCATCTGCCGGATGGTATACTGCTCCGACGGCTCGGACGTTTCAGAGCCCGCCATAACCTATAGCGATGGCTGTGAAGTGGTAACCTGCACCGGCGGCAAGCGTCTTGAAGCAGAAATCCTCCTGACCGGCGAAATCGGCACTTGTCTCGACGTCACCGTCACCTACGACATAATCGGCAGTGGCAGGAGGATGCTCATGAGATTCCCCGGCGAAGCCACAACATTTGAGCTGAATCTGTAGTTTTAAAAAATTTTTCTCCACTATGCAATAATCTGCCAATCTGAATTGTATTACAAATAGAAAGCAATTTTTATTGCAAAATAAGGAGGAATTTCTATGAAAAAATTATTAGCAATGCTTTTAGCAGGACTTCTACTCATCACGAGTATGTCCACAGTGGCTTGGGCGGATGACGATTCAGATGACGTGTCGGTTGACGGCACACTTCCAGGGCTTTCTTTCGATTCTCTGTCCGAACTGTGGGAGTATATCGAATGGCTCGATGAGGATTATGTCTCCCGTGCTGATGAAATGGGCTTCGGCGATGGCGTCCTCGAATATCTCTTCTACGAGATGGACGGGCTTTATCTCCCCGATGGAGTTGAAATGGATGAGGTCAGAATTTATGTCGACCCAAGATATGTTGATGTCACTTTCAAGCGGGATGACCACTGGCTGTCCTTGTACTATTTCGTGATGGGTGAAGATGGCGAATCCTACACCAAGAGACTGGTCACTATGGCAAAGGTCAGCGGAATTGTGACGACTCTTGACAATGGAACGATAGTTTATTATTGCCTGGATGCCGGCACACCGTGCTATACATTCGTCCAGGATGGCGTCTACTATCAGCTTTACGACTGGTCGCATTCCCCATATGACGAATCAAAGCTTCAGTATTGTAACGCCTCCTATCACTCCTTCGGCGAATCCTACAACCTCACTGCTGAATCAGCAGACGGAAAAGTGAAGCTCTCCTGGGACGAGATAGTCGAGGACTCAACCTACACCGTTTACTGGAAGCGTTCGTCTTCTGACGAGTGGCAGGTCGCCGGGACTACTTCCAAGCAGAAGGTGGGCATCACCGGTCTCAAGTCAGGCGTGAGCTATGACTTCAAGATTTCCGGAAACGGCTTTGAGTCAGAGGTCGTCACTGTGATAGCGTAAATTGTGAATAAGAAAATCCCGTCCACACGGACGGGATTATTTTTTAGCTTAAAGTAGTTTGATTCCAGCCTTTTCAGCAATCTCAAGGGTTTCCTTGTCCCAGATGGAGACCTGAACCTCGCCGATGTGGGCTTTGCCTAAGAGAAGCATACAGAGCCTTGACTGCCCGATGCCTCCGCCGATGGTGAGGGGAAGCTCATCATTCAAAAGCATCTTGTGGAACTCCAAGCCCGAACGCCATTCGCAACCGGCTTTCTTGAGCTGGCTTCTCAGAGAATCGGCGTCAACGCGAATTCCCATCGATGATAGCTCGAACGCACAGCCTAAAACCTCGTTCCACATGAGGATGTCGCCGTTCAGACTCCAGTCGTCATAGTCGGGAGCTCTGCCGTCGTGCTTTGAGACGGACTTGAGGGTGTCTCCGATGCCAATGATGAAGGCGGTCTTGTGAATCTTAAGATATTCATTTTCGCGCTCCTTGGGCGTCAAGGCAGGGTACATGTCCTCAAGTTCCTGTGCCGTGACGAACGTGACATTTCTTGAGAGCCGACATCTGACATTCGGATAAACTTTAGTCACAATTTCAGACGTGTCCACAACGCAGTCTACAATCTTCTGGACGATCCCTTTGAGGAAATCCAAATTTCTGTCCTCTCGGGTGATAATTCTTTCCCAGTCCCACTGGTCGACGTAGACCGAGTGGAGGTTGTCAAGCTCCTCATCCCGCCGGATGGCGTTCATGTCGGTGTAGATGCCTTCGCCCTGGTGGAAGCCGTACTCCTTGAGAGCAAGTCTCTTCCATTTCGCAAGTGAATGGACAACCTCTGCGTTCTCGCCGGTCTCTTTTATCTCGAACGAAACCGGTCTCTCAACGCCGTTGAGGTCGTCGTTAAGCCCGCGCATGTTGTCGACAAAGAGGGGAGCGGAGGCACGTTTCAGGTTCAGAGCCTGGCAAAGGCTGATTTCAAAGCTCCGCTTGATGAGCCCGATTGCCGTCTGCGTCTCATATGGTGTGAGACTGCTCGTGTAATCCTTTGGGAGAATAAATTTACTCATGACTATTTCCTTTCATATCAAAGACCGACCGGCTCAAACCCGCCGTCAGTCAGAATGTACACTTCCTTGAATTCGCATTTTTGGAGGAGTCCTGCCGCCGCGTCAAACCCATAAAGAAGCTTTGATTTGTCGTGGCAGTCGGAGGAGATGATGACCCTCCCGTTTCGCTCCCTGATTCGCTTAAGACACCTTTCGGACGGGTAGGGAACAGCCCGATACCCCCTCGCCATCGCGCCGGTGTTCACTTCAAAGAGGGCGTCTGTTTTCAGCAGTTCATCCAACGCCGCCATTTCAGCGTCAATAAATCGCCTGTTTTCGGTATCATCAACCCCGCTGAACAGCGTTACAAGGTCAAAATGCCCGATAATCTGGCAATCGGTCATCGCCTGAACCCTGCTCTCAAGCTCAAAATACGCTTCGCAGAGCCTGATCATATCGCCGTTAAAATACTTTTCGCAGGCACTTCTGAGCCGAGCCTCAGACCAGTCGACCGGTGCGTAATCATCGCCGATTTTCAGGTAGTGAACCGAGCCAATCTTGTAGTCGTATTCGCCCTCAAGCCCGGAAATTTCGGTGAAGCAGTCCCGCTCAACGCCGAGGTAAATCGCGATTTTCCCGCGATATTTCTCCTTGAGAGCATTGATGCAATCGATATACCCCCACTCGTCGCTCATCCCGTCGATAGCCGGATTCCCGGTGAAGCTGTGAGACGAGAAGCCGATTGAATTCATACCGAGTTCAATAGCTTCCTTGACTACCTCCTCCGGCTCGTCCTTGCCATCACAAAAAGTGCAGTGGGTGTGGAGATTTTGTAAAGGGAACATCACACCATCTTCTCCTGCTTGACTTTTTTATCCACAACCAAGCTGTCCTTGACGTGTCTGCTCGCAAGCTCGTCCCAGATGTCGTCGGGAGTGATGCCGGACTCCGCCATCAGAACAAAGAGGTGGTAGATGAGATCTGAAATCTCGTAAACCGTCTCCTTCTTGTCCTCAGCCTTCCCGGCGATGATGACCTCGGTGCACTCCTCACCGACTTTTTTCAGAATTTTATCAAGACCCTTGTCGAAAAGATATGTTGTGTAGGAGCCCTCCTTCGGGCTGTCCTTCCTCCCTGAAATCTGTTCAAAAAGCTCAGAATAACTGAAATCCCGAAGCGTTTCCGACTGGTAAACCTTGTCGTTAAAGCAACTGTCAGTGCCCATGTGACACGCAGGACCGTCCTTTTCGACGGTGACTACCAAGGCGTCGCGGTCGCAGTCAGCGGTGATGCTGACTATATGCTGATAGTTTCCGCTCGTCTCGCCCTTGAGCCAAAGCTCCTGCCGAGACCTCGACCAGAAGCATGTGAGCCCCTTCTCAATAGAAATTCCGAGGCTTTCACGGTTCATATACGCCAAAGTCAGCACTTTCCCTGACTTTGCGTCAACCACAATTGCCGGAATAAGCCCGTTACTATCAAATTTCAATTCATCTATATTAAGCATTTCATCACCTATATTCTCATGTTGATGCCGTTATCGGCAAGATATTTCTTCAAATCCCTAATCTCAATCGTCCCGAAGTGGAAGACAGAAGCCGCAAGCCCGGCATCCACTTTGTCAAGGGCTCTGAACAGTTCAAGAAAGTCCTCCTTCTTCCCGGCACCGCCCGAAGCGATAACGGGAATACTCACGGCGTCCGAAACCGCCTTAAGCATCTCAAGGTCGAACCCGTCCTTGACTCCGTCAGTGTCGATTGAATTGAGAACAATCTCCCCGGCACCAAGGCTCTCGCCAAATTTTGCCCATTCGACCGCGTCAAGCTCAGTTCTCACCCTGTTTCCCTTGGTGAAGACGGTGAAGCCCTTCTCGGTTCTCTTAGCGTCTATACTCAGAACCACGCACTGCGAGCCGTAAAGCTCAGAAGCTTTACGGATAAGCTCCGGGTTCGCAATAGCTCCCGAGTTGACGCTGACCTTGTCCGCACCGCACTTAAGAGCCATGTCGAAGTCGTCAATCGTGTTGATTCCTCCGCCGACAGTAAGTGGGATGAAGACATTCTCGGCAGTCCGCCTAAGGACATCCCAGATGAGCCGCCGCCCATCGCTCGAAGCCGTAATATCGTAGAAGACCAGTTCGTCCGCACCCGCGCTTGAGTAAAATTCCGCAAGCGAGACCGGGTCGGAAACATCTGCCAGTCCTTCAAATTTAGTTCCCTTAACAACCCTGCCGTTCTTGACGTCCAGGCAGGGGATAATCCTTTTCGTAATCATCTTGCCACCTCAATCGCTCTTGCAATGTCAATAAGCCCGGTGTAGTACGCTTTCCCGATGATAGCACCCGAAACCCCGGCTTTTTTGAGCTCAGTGATTTCCGGAATGGCTGTAACCCCGCCGGAAGCGACTATTTCTATGGTCGGGAAGTCCCGGCAAAGCTTTTCGTAGAGCGTGATGTTCGTGCCATTAAGTGCTCCGTCCTTAGAAATGTCCGTGCATATGACCGTTTTAACTCCGACAGCCTGCATGTCCGCCATGAAATCTTGAGTTTTGATTCCGCTGTCCGAAAGCCACCCGGAAATCCTGACGCTTCCATCCAAGATGTCCGCACCAACAGCAATTTTATCTCCGTAAAGCGATACCGCTTTACGCAAGAATTCTCTGTCCGTCACAGCCGCAGTGCCGATTATAACCCGGCTGAGCCCGTGGCTGAGGTATTTCTCAACCGTCTCCATCGACCGGATTCCTCCGCCAACCTCGACAAATATGCCTGTTTTAGCGGCAATCTCAGAAATTATGCGGAGGTTCGGTGTATTTCCGCTCTTTGCGCCGTCTAAATCCACTATGTGGAGGTACTCAGCACCGAGTTCTTTCAGCGTCAAAGCTGCCTCAATCGGGTCGCCATAATCGGTCTTTTCCGAATAGTCGCCCTTATAAAGCCGGACAGCTTTACATTGAAGTATATCAACAGCGGGATAAATTTTCATACTAAAACCTCTCTAACTCAGCTCACAGAAAGCCTTCAGGATTTTAAGCCCCTTCTCTCCGCTCTTTTCCGG
The DNA here is from genome assembly GCA_021202155.1 of Oscillospiraceae bacterium. Classification (GTDB taxonomy): domain Bacteria; phylum Bacillota; class Clostridia; order Oscillospirales; family Ruminococcaceae; genus Faeciplasma. The sequence continues at coordinate 94,864 of JAJQDP010000001.1, forward strand.
GTGGAACTGACAACCGTAGATGTTATCCTTCCACACAGTCGCCGTCACCGTTTTCGAGTACTCGGTAACCGCCGCAGTGTCATTCTCGCAATCGGTCGCATAGAAGGAGTGAACGAAATAGACGTGGTCGCCCTGTTCACTATATCTGAATATCGGGCACTCAGGCTTCCGGATTTCAAGCGAATTCCAGCCGATGTGCGGAATCTTTAAGCACTCGTCAACGTACCCCTTGAGCGGCACAACCTTGCCGTGTATCAGTCCAAGACCCTTGTGGACGCCATATTCGTAGCTCTCGTCAAAAAGTAACTGCATCCCAAGGCATATACCCATAAGAGGTTTTCCGTTCGCGGTCTCGTCTTTGATTAAATCCTCAAGACCGGTTTCTTTAAGCTTATTCGCCGCGCCCTCAAATGCTCCCACTCCGGGGAGAATGAGCCGATTGGCGTCTTTGATTTTCTTCTCGTCAGCCGTAATCTCGGCATCTTCCCCAATTTTCCTAAGTCCCATCGACAGTGAAAAGAGGTTTCCGACACCGTAATCGATAATAACAGTACTTGCTCCCAATTAAATTACTCCCTTTGTTGAAGGCACCGCTCCGCCCGAATTCGGGTCGACAGAGACCGCCATCTTAAGACTTTTTGCGAGACACTTGAAGGTGCACTCAATGATGTGGTGGCTGTTCCTGCCATCAAGCTGACGGATGTGAAGAGTCAGCCCGGCACTCCTTGCCAACGCCGCCATGAACTCCTCGCAGAGCTCTGTGTCGAAATCCCCGACCTTCTGGGTCGGAATATCCAAGCTACAGGCGAGGTACGCTCTCCCTGAGATGTCGACGGATGTGAGAACCAACGCCTCATCCATCGGAATTACCGCCCAGCCGTAGCGATTTATTCCCGCCATGTCGCCGAGTGCCCTTTTAAGAGCCTGACCCAGACAAATTCCGACATCCTCGACAGTATGATGATAGTCAACAAGCGTATCGCCTTTACAGCTGACCTTCAGGCAGAATCCCGAGTGCTTCGCAAAAAGCGTCAGCATATGGTCTAAGAACCCACAACCGGTGTTGATTTCCGACTCGCCGGGAACATCTATATCCAGGTATAGCTTTATGTCTGTCTCAGAGGTTTTTCTTTCAATAACAGCTTCTTTCATGTCTTGCCTCCGTTTTAGTGGTTAGTGGTTAGTATTTTGGCTAATGCCGCAATAAGCTGATTCATGTCCTCCGGTGTTCCGACGCTTATTCTCAGCCAGTCGTTGGTTCGCTCACCGGTGAAGTGCCTGACAAGTATTCCAACTTTACGAAGCTTGTCGGAAAGCTCCGATGCTGGGACACCCGGATGCCTGCAGAATACAAAGTTTGCCTTGGAATCTGTAAGCTCAAATCCGAGCTCTTTAAGCTTCTCAGCCGTTTTGTCTCTCGTCTTTGCTACTAACCTGCAGTTATTTCTGTAGTACTCAATATCCTCCACAGCCGCGATGCCAGCCGCAAGGGCGGTTCTGTTGACCGAGTAGGGGTTGAGGGTGTACTTTAGCGTTTCAAGCTCTCTGATTCTCTCCTCGTTCGCGATCGCATATCCAAGCCGCGCACCAGCCAAGGACATCGACTTTGAGTAAGTCCTCGAAACAATGAGATTCGGGTACTTCTGAACGAGCCCGACACAGCTCTCAGCTCCGAATTCAACGTAAGCTTCATCAATGAGAACCACGCAATCCGGACTCTCTTTGCAGATTTTTTCAATCTCACATACGCCGATGGCAATCCCCGTCGGAGCATTCGGATTCGCGATCACAATAAGTCCACTGCCGAGTCCGCAGTATCGGTTAATGTCAATTGTAAAGTCATTTTCAAGTGCAAAGTGCTCAGCCTTTACACCAAATAGCCCGCTCAGAACGTCGTAGAAGCCGTATGTAACATCCGCATAATATGCCGGTTTCTCGTCGTGCGCATATGCCATGAAGCTCAGACTCAGAACCTCGTCCGAGCCGTTAGTCGGCAGAATGTTTCCCGGCTTAAGCCCTAAGCTACCCGCCAAAGTCGCCCTTAAATCCCTGCAAGCCGGGTCGGGGTAAAGCTGTAGGTTTTTAGCCGATTCCTCAACCGCTCTCAGTACTCTATCCGACGGCGGATACGGAGACTCGTTCGTGTTGAGCTTTATGTATTTCTTGTCCCTTGGCTGTTCGCCCGGCACATACGGCTCAACATCTTTATATTTTGAAATCAGAAAGCTGTTCATAAAAACTCCCGTCAAATCTCTTCAAATCTTATAAGCGCGCTCTTGGCGTGTGCCTGCAAGCCCTCTTTTTCGGCAAAATAGGCAACGTCGCCATAGACCTTCTCAAACGCGTCCTTGGTGTAGTAGGTGAACTGCGACTTCTTAATAAAGTCGTCGACCGAAAGGGGAGAGGAGAACCTTGCCGAGCCGTTTGTCGGAAGGGTGTGGTTCGCTCCGCTCAGGTAGTCTCCCAAAGCCTCCGGGCAGTACCTTCCCATGAAGATTGAGCCGGCGTTTTTCACCTTGTCCAAAACGTCGAACGGATTGTCGAGGCAGAGCTCGATGTGCTCAGGAGCTACGATGTTTGCGACCTCTATTGCCTCGGAAATATCGCGTGTGACGATAATTTTTCCGTTACCTTCAATCGACGCTCTCGCGATTTCCTCTCTTGGGAGCTTCGAGAGCTGTAACTCAATTTCAGCTTGAACTTTATTTGCGAGTTCGCTTGAATCTGTGACCAAGACCGCGCTCGCCATCCTGTCGTGCTCCGCCTGGGAGAGTAAATCAGCCGCAACGAACTTAGGATTACTCTTATCGTCCGCGACAACTAAAATATCGCTCGGACCTGCAATCATGTCGATAGCGACCTCGCCGTAAACCTGCCTTTTTGCCTCGGCGACAAATGCGTTTCCGGGTCCCACAATCTTGTCGACCCTCGGAATGCTTTCCGTTCCATACGCTAAAGCCGCAACAGCCTGCGCTCCACCGACTTTGTATATCCTATCAATGCCGGCAATCTTCGCGGCGGCAAGAATGTACTTGTTGATGCTTCCGTCCTTTGACGGGGGAGTGACCATCACAATCTCTCCGCACCCTGCAAGCTTTGCGGGAACGGCATCCATGAGAACTGTCGACGGGTATGCCGCAGTTCCTCCGGGGACGTATAAGCCCACCTTCGCAAACGGAATAATCTTCTGCCCGCAGACGATTCCGTCCTTCTCGGAGACGACAAACGAGCTTCTGAGCTGGTGCTTGTGGAAATCACGGATATTCTCTGCCGCTTCATTCAGAATCCTCACGAATTCCGGCTCAACCGCCGAGTACGCACTCTCAATCTCTTCGTCCGTAACCCTGAAATCCTCAATATCGGTCTTGTCAAACCTGAGGGAATACTCCCTCAAAGCCTTGTCGCCGTTCGCTCTGACATTCGCGATAATCTCCGAAACTGTCTCTGCGACCGACGCGGTGTCCACAGGCTTTTTGAATATCTCTGAAGCGTCGGCTTCTGTGTAATTATAAATCTTTATCATACTTTTGTCTACCTCTTTGACTCAATAATTTCCGAAATTTTCGACACAATCTCTGAGATTTCGCCCTGTCTGAATTTTGCAGATGACTTGTTGAGAATCAGCCTTGCGGAGATTTCAAAAATAGTCTCGAAAACCTCAAGGTCGTTTTCGCGTAGGGTGTCTCCCGTTTCGACTATATCAACTATTACGTCCGAAAGCCCTAAAATCGGTGCTAATTCAATCGAGCCGTTCAGCTTGATAACATCGATTCTCCTTGACTGCCGCTCATAGTATTCGGAAGCAATGGTCGGGAACTTAGTCGCGACTGAAAGTGTCCTGTTCGGGTTGTCCCGGAAGTCCTTTTTCGCGGCGACGCACATACGGCATCTTCCCATCCCGAGATCAAGTATCTCGTAAACGTCCGGGCTTGACTCCATAAGAATATCCTTCCCGACGATTCCCACGTCCGCGGCTCCTCTTTCAACATAAATAGCCACATCCGACGGCTTCACCCAGAAGAACCGGACTCCCGACTCGGGGAGCTCCAAAACAAGCTTTCGTGAGCTGAATCCGATGTCACCGTCAGGAATAATCCCGGCTTCCTGAAATAGTTTCAATGCTTTTTCGCCCAAGCGACCCTTGGGCAGTGCTATGCTTACCATATTTATCCTCATGCCTCATTAAAATAGATTATCCTGCCGAACCGTGCTCTTTTCGGAATCTGGTTTAAGACCCGAACCCGTTGACTGTTTTCAGACAATTTTGCGGCGAGTTTCGCAACTTCGCCCGCATCATCGCCCTCCGAATACACAAGCGCAATGTCGGCATCAAGCACGTCAGGCGTATCAAGAATTTTCTCAAGCGATTCAACATTCAGTGCGAACCCAATCGCACCCTTATTCTTGCCGATTCTCCTGAGGAGCGGGTCATATCTCCCTCCGCTCAGAACCTTCTCGGGAATTCCCTCGATGAAGCCCTGAAAAACGATCCCGTTATAGTAGCTCATGTCCTGAACGACCGAGAAATCGAGCCGTAAGCTTCCGAAAATCTCACTGCTTCTCAGAGTCTCAGTCACTTTTTCAAGCTCATCCAAGCCATCCTCGGCAGGAGTTCCCGCGCAGATTTCTCGTAAGCAGGGGAGAACCTCATCTGGCTCGCCTGAAAGCTCTGCAAGCTTCAAAAGCTTCTTTTTCGCGTCGTCGCTTGCTGAGATCCCCGAAAGCAAATCTGAGATTCCGTGAACATTCTTTGAGCCAATCAGTCGTGTAAGCTCTTTTCTCTCGGGCTCAGAGGCTTCCAAGCTGTCAATAAGCCCGGTGACTATTCCCATATGCGAGATGTCAAGTATAAATTTCCTCCCGAACAGTCCGAGACTTTCCGCGGCAAGGGCGACCACCTCGCAGGTGTTGTAAAGGTCAATATTTCCGATGCATTCGAGCCCCGACTGCAGAATTTCTTTCAGCCTGTGCGAATCACGCGAGACCCGGCAGACGTTCTCATCATAGTAGAGCTTTTCTGTGACGCCGTCCTCCTCAGTCCTTGAGCGGATAATGGACATGGTCACATCCGGCTTAAGAGCCATCAGACGCCCCTCGGTATCGGTAAAGGTTATAACCGCTTCGCCGCCAAGGAAATCTTTATTTTGAGCATATATATCGTATTCCTCAAAACCGTTCATCTTGTAGCCCTGGTATCCTCGGCTCTCATAAAGAGTCCTGAGCCTGAGAACCGCTTCTTCATCTGTCCTGAGAGAGCTAAACTCACTCATTTTTCATTCATCCTTTCGATTACCGTTTTGTAGCCGTTCTCGCCGTAGGTAAGACTGCGGTTGACCCGGCTTATCGTTGTGGTGCTCGCACCCGTCTTGTCCGCAATGTCCGAGTAGACAAGCCCGTCGCTAAGTAGCCTTGCGACCTCGAATCTCTGGCTCATCTCCTTCAGCTCCTTGATAGTGCACAGGTCGTTGAAAAAGTGTTCGCACTCATCAATGCTTTCAAGCCCTATTATAGCTTCAAACAGCTTGGCTGTATTTTCTTCGTAATTTGCCATCAGGGTAATCTCCTTTTATTACTGTGTTATCATGTTACCACAATAGCGCATTAAAGTCAAGTGGTATTTTCACCGAAATTCTTTTGAGATTTACCCCGCAATTTGTATTGAAAGCGAGCACAGAAGTCTCATACGACAAAAATAAAAATAAAATGCGTCAAATCGCCTCATTCGGGTATTGACAGCGAAAGAAAAGTTGTGATATTATTAGAAAAACCGATTTATTATTCAAGGAGGGAATGTAATGTTTTGTCAAAGATGCGGGGCTCAGAATCCCGACAACGCAAACTTCTGCCAGGGCTGTGGCTCACCGCTAAATAAGCCGTCTCAGGAGAATAGCGCGGGCAACTACACATATCAATCTGCACTACCAAATCCTACTGTCTACAGTGAGCCTGCACCTGAATCCCCGTCAGCGGCTCTCAGAAAGGTCGCAACCTCCGGGCTCTTCCGGTTCACGGCGTTTGCTTTCTGCACACTGATACTTTCAAACATCCTGGTTCTTTTGGACACAAGCTTCATGTGGGGAGCATTCACCGAGATATTCAGAAACATCGACCCCAACATGGTAAACGAAGCTTCGGGATACTTGGGCTCAATCAACCTCTTCTCGGCGATAATTTCGTCGATTCCGGGAATCCTCATCGCCGTTGGTCTCTGGATGACCTATGCCACCGCCGCAAGTAAAAAGGGTGGACGATTCAACACCGCCGGTCTCACCATGATAAAGGTTATCTACACGATAGAGCTCGTAGCCGTGTGCATACTTCTTGCTATTTGCATGGTGGCACTTCTCATCGCGAGCATCACCTCGACCAGCTCTGAGGACGCAATGCTTGCATTCATGAGCGTTCTCGTGATAGACGTCATTTTCGCAGTCGTCATCTTCTGGCTTGCAATGATTATAAAGAGCCTCAACGCCGCAAAGAGAGCGGCAACTGAAGAGCATGGCAAGCGCACCGGCAAGAACGCCTCAGCGTTCGTCGGAGTTGTCTGCTACATCGGAGGAGCGATAAACATCCTCTCCGCCATATTCAGCATCATGTCCCTTTCAATCGTCTCCTTCTGCAACTGCGCAATAGGCGCGGCGGTCCAGATTTGCTTCGGAGTCCTTATATTCCGATTCCGCAAGGAAATGAAGAGGCTGAAATAAGCGGGCATTCAAAAAATCAGGCAACAGCACCAAGTCGGTACTGTTGCCTTTATTTTTATGCTATATCAGATAGTCTCAACCTTGATAAGGTTCGTATTCCCCGAGCGACCGTTTGTCATGCCGCCGGTGACTACAATCTTGTCGCCACGCTGGAGATTGAATACCTTGAGGGAAGTGTTCTTCGCAGTGTAGAAGAGAACGTCGGTGGATTCGTAGGTGTCGCACATGTAGGGAGTTACGCCCCATGAAAGAGCAAGCTTATAGCAGGTCTTGACGTTTGTCGTAAGACCCAGAATGTCGACAGGGCAACGGAATCTCGAAACCATTCTTACAGTCGAGCCGGAAAGGGAGCAGACCGCAATAGCCTTTGCGTTTACGTCAACAGCCATGCCGCAGGTAGCGTGGGAGATAGCGTCGACGGTGTTCTGAATCTTGAACTCAGCGGTTCTGAAAAGCTTGGTGTAATCGATGCTCTTCTCGGTAGTCTCGGCAATTTTAGCCATAGTCTGCAGTGCCAAAACGGGGTATTTGCCCGCGGCAGTTTCGCCGGAGAGCATGATAGCACTCGTTCCGTCGTAGACGGCGTTAGCAACGTCCGATGTCTCCGCTCTTGTGGGTCTTGGGTTATGTATCATCGACTCAAGCATCTCGGTAGCTGTAATGACACGCTTACCAAGGAGTCTGCACTTTGTGATGAGCTGTTTCTGGATGGCGGGAAGCTTCTCAAACGCAATTTCAACGCCCATGTCACCTCTGCCAATCATGATGCCGTCAGCGACCTCGCAAATCTCTTCAATATTGTCGATTCCGGCCTGGTTCTCAATCTTCGCAATCAGGTCGATGTCTCCGCCGCCGTTGGCGTCAAGAAGAGTCTTGATGTCGACCATATCCTGCTTGCAGGAGACGAATGAGCAGGCGACAAAGTCAACTCCGTTCTCGATTCCGAAGAGCAAATCGGACTTGTCCTGTTCGCTCAGGTATTCCTGCTTTAAGAGCTTTGTCGGGAAGCTCATCGACTTGTTGTTCGAGAGCTCTCCGCCTTCGTTAACGACAGTATAAACGTTGGTGTCGTCAACCGATGTAACGGTGAATTTGAGAAGACCATTGTTGAGCAGAATTATGTCGCCCTCTTCGAGGTCATGAGCCAAGCCTTTGTAATTGACGGTGACTCTCTCCTGATTTCCGACGACGTCCTCAGTGGTGAAGGTGAATTTGTCGCCGACATTCAGAGTAATCTTTCCGTTCTCAAAAGCCCTGATTCTGTACTCGGGACCCTTGGTGTCGAGCATGATAGCAACCGGCAGGTCGAGTTCATCTCTGAGCTTCTTGATAAGGTTTATCTTCTCAAGATGATCTTCGTGTGTTCCGTGGGAGAAGTTCAAGCGTGCCACATTCATTCCTGAGAGCATCATTTCCCGAAGAGTATTTTCATCACTGCAGGCAGGACCTATGGTACAGATTATCTTTGTCTTTCTCATAATGGTTTCCTCCGAAATATTTTTGTAGTAATTGTTGAGAGTAATAAGCCGTCAAAGTGTTTTGAAGACTTGTTATTCTCAGCAGTTTTTTAAGTGTTTGCCCGCACAGGTTTCCCCATGCGGGCATAGTGATTTAAATCAGGCAAAAGGATTCTCAGTCGGGTAGGGAAGAGAAGCGGGCTGATTGTAGGCAATGTCCTCGATGCCGAGATACTTCATAACCTCGAACATGAGCTTGCCGCAATGGCTGAACGCAACCGCACCGTGGTGAGGGTATCTCTTCTGGATGAGAACATGGCGATAGAATCTGCCCATCTCAGGGATTCCGAATACTGCGATACCGCCGAATGAGCGGGTAGCAACAGGAAGAATCTCACCCTCAGCGATATAAGCGTGGAGCTTGCCGTCGCTGTCGCACTGGAGTCTGTAGAAGGTGATGTCAGAAGGAGCGATGTCGCCCTCAAGAGTTCCTCTGGTGAAGTCAGGCTCACTGCCCTGGGGTTCAAGAAGTCTGTGCTGGATGAGCTGATACTTGACAGCTCTGTCGTCGCACATCTTGCAGGAAGGAGTATTGCCGCAGTGGAAGCCCATGAATGTGTCGGTGAGCTTGTAGCCGAGGTCGGCAATCTTGTCCTCATCATATATGTACTGAGGAACGCTGTTGTTGATGTCAAGAAGGGTAACAGTGTCGCCGGTGAGGCAGATTCCGATGTACTCGGAGAGTGCACCATAGATGTCAACCTCGCAGGAAACAGGGATGCCTCTTGAGCAGAGACGGCTGTTTACATAGCAGGGCTCAAAGCCGAACTGGCTCGGGAAAGCAGGCCAGCACTTGTCAGCGAATGCGACATACTGTCTTGAACCCTTGTGGTTCTCAGCCCAGTCAAGAAGAGTGAGCTCGAACTGAGCCATTCTCTCGCTGAGGTCGGGATAGAACTTGCCCTCGCCCATCTCAGCCGCCATTTCAGCGCAGACGCCGGGGATTCTCGGGTCACCAGCGTGCTCCTTGTAGGAAACCAAGAGGTCGAGCTCGCTGTTCTCTTCAATCTCCACGCCTAACTCATAAAGACCGTTGATAGGAGCATTGCAAGCGAAGAAGTCCTGCGGACGCGGACCGAAGGTGATAATCTTCAGGTTCTTAAGACCCAAAATTACTCTTGCAATCGGAACGAACTCAGCGATCATCTTTGTGATGTCCTCAGCGGTTCCGACGGGATATTCGGGAATGTAGCCCTTGAGCTTGCGAAGACCAAGATTATAGGAGCAGTTGAGCATACCGCAGTACGCGTCGCCTCTTCCGTTAATCATATCTCCGTCGCCCTCAGCGGCTGCAACGAACATGCAAGGACCGTCGAAGTTCTTTGCAATCAAAGTCTCAGGAGTCTCAGGACCGAAGTTACCAAGGAATACAACGAGCGCGTTGCAACCTGCCGCCTTGACGTCCTCGACAGCCTTAAGCATATCGAGCTCGTTCTCGACGGTTACCGGGCACTCATAAAGATCCTGACCCTTAGCCTTGCACTCGGCGGCGATTGCGGCGCGTCTCTTTTCAGAAAGCTGAATCGGGAAGCAGTCACGCGATACGGCAACAATACCGAGCTTTACAACAGGAATGTTTATCATACTATACCTCCAAATAAATATTTTCATTCTTTATCTTGCGGATGAGAATTTTTCATCACATCGACAAGCCATAAAGAACGTGTATGCAATCATGCACCTATATTATATAATAAATCCGCAGTCTTTTCAACTGTTTTCTTGAGAAAATGAGTGAAAATATCTTCAAATCGGCGTAATTTTTATTGACAGGTCGTGCTAAAGCGTGTATAATATAAGTAAGGAATTCACGGAAAACAATGAAGAAAAAAGGAGGCACTATAATGGAGCTTGCAAAGGTAACTTCCAAAGGGCAGATAACCATTCCGATTGAGATTCGCCGCTTTTTGGGCGTCAAGGATGGCGACAAGGTCATGTTCGTTCAGGATGGCAATCGTGTAGTGATGATGAACGCCTCGCTCAATGCTCTGATGGAACTTCAGACCGCCTTCGCCGGCGTCGCCGAAGAGCAAGGTATCAGGGATGAGCAAGACGTCGTGGACATGGTAAAAGAAATCCGTAGGGAGAGAAGTGGGGACACGAGCGATAAAAATCCCGAAATCCATCGTTGACATTTCCTCCGCCAAGTGCTATAATAATTCCCACGGGAAAGAGTAGGGAATGCACCTGTGGTGGAATTGGCAGACACGATAGATTTAGGTTCTATTGCTTTCGCGTGCAGGTTCAAGTCCTGTCAGGTGCACCATTTCTCCCCGCAATAATGCAGATGTAGTTCAGTGGCAGAACATCAGCTTCCCAAGCTGAATATGCGGGTTCGATTCCCGTCATCTGCTCCAAAAGAGACCCTCAGCCAACGGCTGGGGGTTTCTTTTGGAATAGACGACAGTCGCGAGAGCTCGTGACAAGTTGCGGCGAAGCCGCAACTTCAATCCGTCGACAAAGCAGGATGTCAACTGAATGTAGCATCCTGCTTTGTTGCG
>JAJQDP010000002.1 GCA_021202155.1 Oscillospiraceae bacterium
TTGTATATACCTTATCGCTAAGTGTACGCGGATGCCTGAAAGGGGAGGGGGACCGTGCGAAGCACGGTGGAGGGGTTTCCAGAAAGGATCACCACCATGCGCATAGACCTCACCAACCGCCGAACCTCCCTCACCGAATTCCTCGCCGGTGGGCTACTTGCTTTTACCGTTTTCTCGGCATTCGGGCTGACTTACCTCGCCACCCGTGGCGAGAGCCCGGAGGAACTGCTTGAGCGGCTTACCTTCGCTTCTGCGGGGGTGGCTGTTCCGGAGGAAGCGGCTACTTATGAAGAAAAGCCGACCGCGGAGGTCGACCTGTCGAAAATTGTCGAAAATCTTGTCGGGATGGCGGGTGTCTGGGAGATGGATGAAGCTCCCGAGGAGCTTGAAACTCCTGCTGACGAGTCGGAGGAGCTCTCCTCCCCGCTTCCATATCCAAGCGAATTCAACACCCTTGGCGGGGAGATTGTCCGCAAGACCTATTCATATAACGAGACCTCGACCACCGTGAGCCTGTCGGGCGGGGGAATGCTCCGGAATTCGACAGATTTCGACACGGAGGAATTGCTCGCGGAGGCGGAGAAGCCGGTCGACTTCACAATCGAGATTGACTCCGACGAGCCGCAGGTGCTCATCATCCACACCCACACAACCGAGAGCTATGAGCCCTACGCGAGAACCCTCTATGACGACAGTTTCAACTCCCGCACGACCGATTTGGATAAAAGCGTCGTCGCCGTCGGGGACGAGATCGCGGAGGCTCTTGAAGCTGCAGGAATCGCCGTCATCCACGACACCGAACTCTATGACTACCCGCAATATACGGGAGCTTACGACCGCAGTTCCGTCGCGATTGAAGCTTACTTGGAGGCATACCCTTCTATTAAAATAGTTATCGACGTCCACCGTGACGCCATCGAGTCGGACGGCGTCCGCTACGCGCCAATCTGCGAGGTTGACGACGAGACCGCCGCACAGGTGATGATTATCGTCGGTTGCCTCAATGTCCCGAATTACCGCTATAACCTCCGTTTTGCCGCAAAACTGCAGAGTAAGCTTGAGACCGACTACCCGGGGCTGACCCGCCCGATTCTGTTTACGGAGCGAAATTATAACCAGGAGCTCACCCACGCCAGCATCCTCATCGAGGTCGGCTCAAGCGCCAATTCGATTGATGAGGCGGTCTATGCAGGAAAGCTCGTGGGGATGGGGCTGAGCGAACTTCTGACGCGGATGGGATAAAAAATAAAAAAGCTATTGACAAAGTAGCTTTTTGGGGGTATAATGAATAGCAAGAGAGCCGAACTGAGTAGCACTCAGTTCCGGTTCGACCCAATATGTGCTCTTAACTCAACTTGGGAAGAAGTTGAGGAGTGGCACTAAATTTGAGAATCGACCGTTCCTTTATGTTACTTGGTGGGGGCGGTTATTTCTTTTTATTCCCAGCACGAATGCCGAGAATGCCAAGTACTATGTCCGCCATCAGACTAATGATAGATATAACCGTCGTAATAACTTCAAAAATCGTCATAGCAGCCACCTCCTTAGTTTTATCGAAGGTCAAACCGCAACAATCGCCGCATGCAAGCAATCATCCTCTCTTGCTAAAGGCATTATATCATATAAATCATACAGTGTCAACGATTTTTAAACAAAAGTTGCATAAACGCAAAAACCTCCCGCCACACAGGCAGGAGGTCTTTCTTTATATTCCGCTGTTCAGATTAATTACGAATTACGCATTACGCATTACGAATTATTCCTCGCTTCCGTCCTCTTCGGATTCTTCCTCATCTTCCTCAGAAGATGCCTTCAGCTCTTCCTCTTCCTCGGCTTCCTGCTTGGCTTCCTCGGTGGCGAGGGCAAGGAGCTCTTCCTCGGTGAGCTGTTCGACTTCCTGGGTTTCAGCTTCCTCATCGTGGGCGGCGGTCGTGAATGCCGCTACAAAGCGGTCGGGGGAGTCCTTCGTTCTCATAATCGTCACGCCGGTCGAGTACCTGCCCATCACGCTTATATCAGCGACGCGGACTCTTATAATGATTCCGTCGGTCGAGATGAGGATTACGTCCTCGTCCTCGCGGACAGAGCGGATTCCGCAGACGTGACCCTTTTCGTCGGTCACTTTATAGCCCTTGATGCCGTAGCCGCCGCGGTTCTGGAGGCGGTATGCCTCGTTCCTGACGCGTCTGCCGTAGCCCTTGTCGGTGATGGTGAGGACGTCGCAATCATCTCTGATTGTCTGGAGCGAAACTACCTCGTCGCCCTCGCGGAGCTTGATGGCTCTGACGCCATGAGCGGAACGGGACATAGCTCTTAGCTTCTCCTCGTTGAATCGAATAACCATGCCGTTTTTAGTTGCAACGAGCAAATCTTCATGCCCGTCGGTCATGAGTACTCCTCTTATTTCGTCGCCCTCGTCAAGACCAATTGCGATGAGTCCCGATTTACGGACATTCTGGTACTTCGAGAGGTGGGTGCGCTTGATCTTGCCATTCTTCGTAACCATCGTGACATACTTGTCGTCTGAGAAATCTTCACACTGTAGCATCGCGGCGATCTTGTCTTCGCCTGGGGTGATCGGGAGGATGTTCACGATGTTCGTGCCGCGGGACGACTTTCCGCCTTCGGCTAATTCAAACGTCTTAAGCTTGTACATGATGCCCTTGTCGGTGATGAAGAGGATGTTGTCATGGGTCGAGCAGACGAGCATCTGGGAGACGAAGTCCTCCTCTCTCTGCTTCATTCCGCTTACACCTCTGCCTCCGCGCTTCTGGACGTTATATTCGGAGGAACTGGTTCTCTTGATGTAGCCGCCGGCTGTCAGGGCGACAACGTTCGTGTCCTCAGGGATGAGGTCTTCAACATCGACTTCGCCGCTGACCATCTGAATCTCAGTCCTTCTGTCGTCGCCGAATTTGTCGGCAATTTCCTGGGATTCTGCGACAATAATGTCTAAGACTCTCTGGTGGTTCGCAAGGATGTCCTCGAAGTCCTTTATCTTGGCTTCGATAGCGTCCAATTCATCGTAAATCTTCTGCCGCTCCATTCCGGTGAGCTGGATGATGCGGAGGTTTGCGATGTACTCAGCCTGAATCTCGCTAAGACCAAATCTCTCGATGAGCCTGCCCTTAGCCTCTGCCGCGGTCTGGGACGAGCGGATAATCTGCAAGACCTCGTCGATGAAGTCAAGTGCAATAACCAAGCCCTTTAGGATGTGCTCGCGCTCGCGGGTCTTCTTTAAATCATATTTTGTCCTGCGGACTATAACCTCTGTCTGGAAGTCGAGATATTCTTCAAGAATCTGCTTTAAGGTCAGAACCTTCGGGACGCCGTTCACGAGGGCGAGCATGATGACGCCGACGGTGTCCTGAAGCTGAGTGTAGGTGAACAGCTTGTTGAGAACAATCTGCGGGTTCGCGTCCTTCTTGAGCTCGATGACGATGCGCATACCGGTTCTGTCCGACTCATCGCGGATGAAGTGGATGCCGTCGACGCGCTTGTCCTTGACGAGCTGGGCGATGTTCTCAATCAGTCTCGCCTTGTTGACCATGTAGGGGATTTCGGTGACGATGATGGAGGTGCGCCCGTTGACCTCCTCAATCTCGGTCTTGGAGCGCAGAGTGATCTTCGCCCTTCCGGTCGCGTAAGCCGCCCTGATTCCTGCCTTGCCCATGATAATGCCGCCGGTCGGGAAGTCGGGTCCCTTGATGACCTCCATCAGCTCGTCCAGGGTGCAGTCGGGGTTCTCCGCAACAAGCTTGACACCGTTTATAACTTCGCGGAGGTTGTGGGGAGGAATATTCGTCGCCATACCGACGGCGATTCCGACAGAGCCGTTGACGAGGACGTTCGGGAAGCGGGAGGGGAGAACCACCGGCTCCTTGAGTCTGTCGTCGAAGTTCGGCTGCCAGTCGACAGTGTCCTTGTCGATGTCGGTGAGCATGTGAACGGCAATTTTCGCCATTTTCGACTCGGTATAACGGTAGGCAGCAGGCGGGTCGCCGTCAACAGAACCGAAGTTGCCATGACCGTCAACGAGGGGATACCTAAGAGAAAAGCTCTGCGCCAGTCGCACAAGTGCATCGTAAACAGAGGCGTCGCCGTGGGGGTGGTATCTACCCAAGCAGTCGCCGACGGTTGTCGCGCATTTCAAGTATTTTTTGTCCGGAGTGAGTCCGTCCTCGTACATGGTGTAAAGGATTCGGCGGTGGACAGGCTTAAGCCCATCCCGGACATCCGGCAGAGCGCGCTGGATGATGACCGACATCGAATACGCCAGAAACGACGACTTCATCTCATCATTAATCTCCGTAAGTATAACCTTTTTGTCTTCAGCTAACATGTTTTTTCTCGCTTTCGATTGATATTTTACGTCTTATTATGTAATTGATACTTACTACAGTGGTATCGCACTTCCGTGCCCTCTCAGTCAGAGTTGCGAAGCAACTCTCGAAGTTCGCTTGCGAACTTCTGCGCTCATCCCAAAGAGAGAACCAAGACGTCGTTCTCGGGTCGCTTCTTGCTAATCCCTATCGCATTGCTTCGCAGTGCGCCCTCTCAGTCAGCCCTCTGGGCTGACAGCTCTCCCAAAGGGAGAGCCAAGTGGCTTCGCCTCTCGCAATTCTTTTAGCTCCCCCTCTGGGGGAGCTGTCGCCGTAGGCGACTGAGAGGGCGCGACCGCAGGGAGCGTTTGCACGAATGATTGAGAGGTGCGACCCCGCAGGGGTCGCATCGGCGGAGACAACGTCAGTCGTCGTAGCCGACAATTGCTATTGCTGATTTGCAAGCAATTTATTCATCAATCCTATTTTTTAATCAACCTGCTAACAAGCATGAAAACCCTTTATTTACACCGATTTTCCCGAGGTCGGGAAAATGGTGAGTTTCCAAAAACCGCACGAAAATTACGCATTACGAATTACGCATTACGCATTGTTTAAGCCTCTCCAGCTCCTCCTCACTAACATCCTTCTTCGGAATTATACACTGAGTATACTTTGTGAAGATGCCAAACATCTTGTCTGTCTCGGCAGTCTTGAGGGTCTTGTCGGTGAGGTCAATCACTGTTTCGGGAATTTCGGGGTAGGGCTTGAGGTTGCCGGACTCGTCCGGTTCTAAATACTCTGAGTCGTCTTCTGGCAAGATTGTACGGATAGTAATTTTCTCGGGATAGATTTTCATCACATAACGGTCGTTTTCGATCGCCGGGAGAGCTTTTATGACGTTCTTGCGCTCATACCACGGCGACAGCGCGTAGACGACCGCGACCGCCAAGCAGATAGCGAGGCACATCCAGCCGACGCCATAGCTCGGGTCCATGACAACCTGCTGTACAAACAGCAGTGCCAGCACCAAAAACAGAGCGACAAATATTATCGTCCGCCTTCTTCTATACAGTTTGTAATAAGTGTCATACCCCTCAAGCCAGCTCTCCTGGTCAAAGCCGTACTCGATGGTGTCGCACGATGCGACATACTCGGCCTGTCTATTATACAAATCA
>JAJQDP010000044.1 GCA_021202155.1 Oscillospiraceae bacterium
AGTAAGTTTTTAGCCAATATTGAATTTTGCACGGCGCGGTTAATATTTTTACAGAAGTATAACTCAAATGTCGCTTGTGTTGGGATTGATGCTCTGAACTTCTCCATCATCCCCAGATGTGGTTAAGTCGCAAAGCGTGTCGTTGGGTTCAAAAAAGAATATTTCCATTTCATGCTCTTGCATTTCATACATGGCAATTCAGCCTCCAAACTAATTCTCGGGAAAAATCCCCTACCTATTAGTTTACCCCCCCACACTCAATGTCAATAGTAAGTTTTTAGCCAATATTGAATTTTGCACGGCGCGGTTAATATCCTTGTACAATAAGTCCCCAAAACTCAGTTCAGAATTTACACATCAGAAAATTCCGTACCGCCACCGGGAACACTGTCATAACTGTCTCCGTCGTCTTGGCTTCCTTTATTAAGGGCAAAAACCTCGTCCTTATCGAACTCAATAATCCACATTTCGTATTTCCCATGCATAGCGATCTCTTCTTTCTGTCAGTCGTCATCATCTAAGACCGGAGTATCTCCACCCTCGGCTTTCCCCTCGTCAACGCCGCTGGCTAAGGTAAAATCATTCTCGATATACCGCACGATCTCCATCGTGTATTTTGTATATTTATGTGTATACATCCATCCTACCTCGCAACTATCAATTCAGGTGAAACGGCTAAATGGTTGATTTGTCATCAATGCTGAAAGAACCTTCTCCATCACCTGAAGAAGTCTGATCTGCAAATACGCTATCTGCTTCAAACGAAATCACAGCCAACTCGTGCCTCTCGTACATGCCAACTCAGCCTCCTATACCATCTTAGGATCATAAAATATTTCTACCTACTACTCTACTACCCCCCCACGCAATTGTCAATATTAAATTTTTATCGCTAAACGACTAAATTTCGGCAAAGTTTAATATTCCTATGAGATTTTGAGTTCGTATTTCTCGAAAAATGAGAAATTCTGTTGAAAACTGCATAGAACACAAAAAGCCTCCCCCGAAGGGGGAGGGGGACCGGCGAAGCCGGTGGAGGGGTGCGACCCCGCAGGGGTCGCTCGCCAAGGCGGCGTAGCCGCCGCAGGCTGACTGAGAGGTGCTGATTTAGGCGAAGCCGAAATCAGCAGACTTGGCGGAAGCCAAGTCGTTAGTCTTCACCCAGCTTCAAAGCCTTATTGATATTAATAGACTTAACCAGCCGTGCGATAATCAGGAAGCCTACCACAAGCATTACTCCTATAATGCAGTAGAGCTTGATGTAGTCGCTTCTTGATGCCGCCACCACGAACGGCGGAACCTCGTCGGTGACGTTGTAGAGAACCTGGAAGAGCGGGACGAAGAGGTCACTCGCAATTCCTCCGATGATGATTGCAAGGAATATCGAAACTCCCGAGACAAGAATCTGTTCATAGATGAGCATCGAAACAATCTCTCTGAAGGACATACCCATCGCCCGGAGAATACCGAACTGCAGCGTTCGCTCCTTGATGGAAAGAATCCAGTAGATAAGGAATCCGATGAAGCACATCGCCATTATCGTGATGAAGCCGAGTGTAAGTGCTCCGTTGACACCCTGCAAGATAGCGTCGGTCTTAGAGGAGGTGATGAGCTGGGATGCTACATCGAGCCTTGTCAGGGTGATTCCTGCGTCCTCAACCGACTGATAGAGGTCGGCGATCACAGCGTCGTCAGAAAGGCTCATCCAGACCTCATACGGCTCAAGACTCGTCTGAATCGAGACGTAGTTGTAGTTCATGATGATGAAGTCCTGGTACTCGCCGGTTGAATTCTTTTCAAGCGGGTTGAAGGTCGGCCAGTAGTCAACAACCGCGACCACAACCGCCTCGAACCAGTCGTTCGAGCCCCATTTTACCTCGACAACGTCGCCGAGCTGAATTCCCGTCTTGTCCTGATAGGACTGCGAGACGATTATGCCATTGGTACACTCACTGAGTGCATTTATGTAGTAGTTGATATGAACCGGCAGGAGGTCGTCGCGGAACCAGCAGACCTCTGCGAACTGCTCGGGAACTATCGCCATGATGTCGATTCCCGTCTTTGTGGAGTCGTTATAACGAACCTGTGCGTTCTCTCTGTTTAGAACCGGTGTCGCGACTTCTACGCCATCGAGGTCTTCATAGATGAAGTCGGGCTCGGTGTACTGAGCCTGAGTTTCCTCCTCACCCTCGTCATTTGTGACTGTCACGCGGGAGTACTTCCACGATTCCTCCAAAACAGCGTCCGCACCAAGGTTATACGAAATTCTGTCTTCTGTATTCTTATTTATCGCTCTGGCGGTATTCGCGGAGAAGATTCCGAGAGCTACTGTGAGCATGAGGAATATCATAATGAACGACTCACGACCGGTTGATGAGCGGCTCAGGTTGTTCATCGAGATGTATGCCGCCGGCGACCAGTGCTTTCTGCCGATTCTATAGATAAGCCTTATGAAATATGGATATAGTCGGACGCAGAAGAGCGCGCATCCGAGGATAAAGACGGTCGAAGCCGCGAACATAAGCGGATTCATGGTTGCCGATGCATTCGTGAAGCCCTGCTCAATCAAAACTTCCTGCTGGTAGTTGTACCACATAAGCCATGCAACGGTCACGACTATCATTATAATGTCGAAATAGCCGCGTTGCCAGAGAGGCTTCTTCTGACCGTGAGCCTTCGACTGCTTGTGCTCGACGATTGTGATTTTGGACGCGCTTATTGCGGGACCCAAGGTTGTCAGGAAGAAGACCGCAACCGCTATGAACGAGTATGCGAACGCCGCAACAGAAAGCTTGGTTGAGAGTGCCGTTCTGTTGACAAACTCAAGGAATCCGTTCGAGACACCGATTATGCGGCAGAGGAGCAGTCCTACAAACGGTCCCACAACTCCGGCTATGCCTCCTAAAATAAGCGTTTCAAGAGCGTAAATCTTGACAATCTGCCAGCGTGACGCACCACGGGACTTATACATTGCGATTTCGTTCTTTTCCGACTCGATATGGAGTTCAGAAACCATGTAGAGGTAGAATACCAGCATCAGAATAACGGGGATGTCGAGCATCAGCATGATATATCTGAGCTGAGAAGCTTCGTCGGCGTAATCCTGCAAAACTTCGAGTGCAGGAACACTGAAAGTGCAGTTCTCGCTCTTATAGAGCTCCTTCTGGTTTTCGAGTGTCGCTACTAAAATCTCGATTGTATTCATGTCCATGTTCTGGTAGTCGATTATGAATGTGCAATCAACCTGACCGAGGGTTACAACACCGGTCAGAATAACCTCGTCCGTGAGGGTTGTGAAGTCACAGAAGAAGGTGTTATCGTATTCTGTAAGCCCTTCTGACCAGTAGGTGTCGGTGTCGCTTGCAGACTCGAAAGTACCGACAACGACTATCTTGACGGTGTCGCCAGGGCTTAAGATGTTTGTTACTTCGTACTCCTGATTGAGAACCAATTGCGCCGTCTGCAGAGCCGCTTCGGTACAGATGACCTCGTAGCAACCGTCCTCATTCATTCCCGATTCAAACATTCTTCCATTTGTTATCGTGATGTGGTCGCCGATGTCGGTCATTCCGCCCAATTTCAGAAGCGACAAATCCTCCGACTCAATGCTCGAAACATACAGGTATGAATCGGACGTGAAGCACTTGTATGTCAGGAAAGGCACCATCAGGTTATTGAACCTGTCCGCCGCTGTCTGATAGACGCTATAGACGGTCGAACGCTGTTTTTGAATGCTCGTACCGCTTACGATGGTCTTCGATACCTCGTAGATGCCGGGGTACTCGTCGTTTTCCTCCTGGTACTCCTGCATGTCCTTAATGAGCATTCTCTGCAGTGAGCCCTGCATATATATCGGGATGGCACTCGTCATGGCGGTAGCCATAATGAAGCCGACTAAGAGGCAAAGAACCATCCACTTTGTGTTTTTCATTTTTCTTAGAAGTAATGTCAGCACTTAAGCTTCCCTCCTTGGATTTTGAGATGGTCTTTTTTCTTACCTGATGATTACCTCGTCGCCTTCTTCAAGACCCGAGGTTATCTCAACCAAGGAGCCGCTCTGGAGTCCGGTCTCAACTGCGACCTGGACTCTCTCGTTGTCCTTGAAAACATAGACAACTTCCTGACCGTTTACTGTTTTTATAAGGTTCGCAGAGATTACTATAACGTCTTCCCTGCTGTCAAGAATCAGAACCGTGTCGGCTGTGTTTCCGACAGAAGAGGATTCGGGAATATCGTCAACGAACGCAACAATGACATCGTCGGAGATTTCACCTAAAATCGCGTCGCCGTTCTCGTCATAGAGGACTCCCTCGGTCTCCTCGTCCCACTGCTCACCAGATGAGTTCGAGACGATAACTCCGTCATAATACTCGCCGTCATATCTGATGGTTATCGACCTGCCGATTAAGAACTCTGACTTCTCGCTTGAGGGAGAAATCTTTATATACAAATCGCTTATGTCGATAATGGTGGCAATGGTCGTTCCCGCGCTGACCGTCTGACCGGGAGAAAGGGTTCTGACGTAGGAGACAGTTCCGCTTACGGGAGCGTAAATCTTTGAAGCCTCTTTTTCGGCATAGAGCTTGTCAAGGTCAATCTGCAACAGGTCGACATCAAGCTGTTCCTTAGCCTTGACGGTCTCCGACTCGCCCTCTTCGATGGCAATCTGGACTTCAAGCTCCTCGCGCTTCATTTCGAGCTCCATTATGTATATCTCTTCGTCAAGCTCGGTTGTTTCGAGCTCGGCAATAAGGTCGCCTTCCTGGACCTCGTCGCCCGCCGAGACATAGACCGCCTTTATCGTTCCGCCATAGGAGGCGAAGTAGACGTTCTCCTCAGTTCCTGAGGCTATAGTTCCTGAGGTTGTGACCTGCTTTGTTATATCCTTCTTGGTGGCAGTAGTAGTGGTGTAGGAAACCTCGCTCGCCTTGACTACCGGCGGATCAAGATACTCCTCTTCCTCCGGCAGGAAATAGCACCCGCTCAGTGACAGACACATCACAGCCGCGGTGGTAAGTCCGAAAATGGATCTTTTTATATTCGTCCCGAATGTATTCATGGTAAATCCTCCCATATGAAATTTCTGAGTAAAAGCCGTTACTATAGATTATATCAGATTTTCACCCGAGTTACAATAGAAAACGTCCCCTGGAAGCCTCCAAAGGGACGTAATATTTTTTGGGATATTTTGTGGACAAGTTATGACTTATTTCGCGTGGAAGAACCCCTCAGTCAGCTTCGCTGACAGCTCCCCTTAACAGGGGAGCCATAATTACTCCTCTCGCAGGTTCTTGCCTTAGGATGCTATAGCCTCCCCTGACAAGGCATCCGCGTACACTTAGCGATAAGGTATATACAAGTCAAAA
>JAJQDP010000024.1 GCA_021202155.1 Oscillospiraceae bacterium
TTGCTTTGTTGTGTCGACTTTTCGTCGCAAGATTACAGTGTTATGTTTCAAACTTATCTCTCCATTTCAGTATAGATATTCAAAAAAAGCACCCGACAAAGCCAAACTTGCTTCGTGGATGCTTTAATTGTAACATCGATTAAAAATCCGGTCAAGATACCGGGGTATGACTGTTAGTCACATTAGAAATTCTCGTCTAAAAATGCTTTATAGAGATTCGTATATGCCGGTATGACATTATAGACTCTGCTCGTAAGATAGGCGTCGGATGCCATCTGTTTTGCCTCTTCGTAGGAGTCGCCGGTCTTCAGAAGGCAGACTGAAATATTGTACATACAGCTTGAAATCGCTTCGCTGATTTCGTTCAGTCTCTTTCCGTTCTCAAACCCTTCGCGAGCGATTTCAAGAGCCTCCTCATAATCTCCCCTACCGATAAGCATTTCAGCAAGGTTGTTGCAGGTAAGCGTCAGGCTTCGTGCCGCGCGGGTTCTGTCCATCAGAACCTCTTCAAGATACCTTTTCAGGCAACGGTTTATGAGTATTGCAGTGTCACAATCCCCAAGGAAATAATAGCAATTAGCAATTACCGTCAGAACGTAGAACTCGGAATCGGTGAAGTATGGTGGCAGGCTTGCAGGATTGTAGTCCTCGATGGTGTAGCGGATTATCTTTTCAAAGCTTTCAAGCTTTTGCCTGGTGCTCATGCCCGCTGTTCTCTCAGTGAGAAGAGTCTCGCACCTGTCGAATTCCTGCTTGGTCGTTGCAGGAAAGGTGTCATAATCCTTCTCGATGGATGCAAGAAGTTCAGCGGCTTTTTCCGTATTATTTGAAAGAACCTGATTGGTCGCCTGACGGATGGTCTGGATATAGCGATAGTTGGTTGTTGTTATCAGGTCGCCGTCGAAAACGTTGTGCATACCGAGTCTTTCCAGAATCAGTGCCAAAGTTTCTGGGTAGAACTGCTTCAAGTCGTTTTCGACCTTATAGAGCATGGAAACTGTGCAAATGCCGTGGCAGATTTCTTCTCGCGTAGCACCAAGCTCCTCACGCCGGCTTTTGATTATTTCTCCCAAGGTTGTGCCTGTAGTCATATGTAAAATCCCTCTTCCGGATAAAATAGGCTATTCACAGTATAGCACAATCGGAGGATTCTTGCAAGGTGGGAGATTTTATGGCAGGATCTTAACAATAAAAGCATTCCGCGCAAACCACTGTATTTCCCTGTTTCCGCTTATCGGCACACAAAGATACTTCGCCGCATCTGCACCAGCGAGATAGATTACTATCGGCAGGCAGAAAAGTGCGAGGGTTACTACCATTGCCGTTGTCGGGCTCTGACACTTCGACGAAATCCAGAGGAGAAGAAGCGAAAACAGAATCAGCACCGCCGTTCTGTAAGTAAGAAGTATCACGAGATAGCCCAATATCGGGAGTTCTCCGAGGGCGAACATATCGCTTATGCAGTTCACGCCTGCTGTGATGCCATCTGTGCCGTATGCCGAAAGAATCTGTGCAAAATACGGGATATTCACGCCGAGGCTCACGGTGACGGCGAGGATTATCGCAATAATACAGTTATGCCGGTAGTAGGTCTTCCTGCCGGCTTTTGTTGTGTAGAGGACATAGCCAATCCGACAGCGGTTGTCATAGGCAACAATCGGCGAGAGCATCAAGCAGAGTGCGGCTATGGCAATCAGTCCGAGAATATAATCCTGCCGGAGGGTATCCAGTCCGAAAATAAGCCGATAGCCGGTCTGGTAGAACATATCCCCGGTGCCTTTTCCTATTGAAACCATATACTCGTACTGACTTATTGCCTTCTTAAAGCCTCTTTCGGCATAATCGGAATCGAAATTACTGGGTTCGGTGGCTATAAACTCCTCGGTTTCCTCGTCGGTCATTTCTGAAATCCGGGTGCAGTAGTAGAGATAATAATTGTCGTCGGGGTTATAGGTCTTAGAGTAGTTGAACGCCGTATAGAGCTGAATTGCGAGAACAGCCGCTATTATCACTGCGCCTTTGTGCATGATGAGAGCCTTGTAGGCTGTATAGCTGAAAAGGCTTTTGGGAACACGCTTTGAGAAAGCCGAGACGGAGCTTCTCTTAATCTCTGAAATGCTGATTGACGAGCAGAGGCGGCAAACTACAACTATTGCAACTACAAGTCCAATCGCAATGCAAAGCACAGTGCAGGCGAACAGGTTCACGGGATAACCGAAGAAGTTGATGTTTGTGTAGGTTTTGAAGAAGTTACTCGGCTGGGTGAGTGCGACCAAGTTTATATATTTCAGCGGAGAGAAAATCGAGTTGCCGGAGATGAGGGCATAGAGAGCCGTTTCGACTGCGGCAATAGCTATGGTCACAAGATACGCCATGATGTTTGAAAGCCTTATGAACAGAGCGGAGATTATCAGGGCGCAGAAGGTCAGGGCGAAAAGCTTGATTATGAAGCTGTAAATCAGCAAATTGCCGACGGTTATAGCGAGATTACAGCCTAAGTAGCCTTCGAGGGACTGCACCGCTCGGCTGAGGTCTCCCAGTCCACAACGATATGCACCTATAACCAGATTGTTCAGATACATGATTCCGAAAGTAGCAAGGCAGACTGTGAAGACTGCCGCCGACTTTGCGATGGCAAGCCTTGCCCTGCCGTATTTCAGAGGCTTTATGAGAGCGACGACTCCCGATTCCCGATCTTTATAGAAGACGGCTGTCACACAGGCAAGGAGCGAGAACATCACAAGTATGTCGGTAGCCGCGTTGTCGGTCGCCAGAAGAACGCCGTCCGACGGAGCATAGGTCGGCGTTACATCTTGCACGGCTTCATATGCCGACGGAGTTTTTACTATATTCCGATAAGAAAAGCTGTCTGTATCGGCGAAGATTGAGACAGAGGTCATCGTCTCGGCGGTAGTATTGATTTCGGCGAGGTAGTCCTGATAGCCGAGTATTTCTTCAAGCCTCGAAATCTCGCCACTCAGAATCGACATATCCTGCCAGTAATATTCGCAATAGACCGGCTCGCCCGTCTGCCGGACAGTCTCATAGAGTTCTTCGTCATATTCGAGAGCTTCCTTGGCGGTCATGCCGCTTACGTCTTCCAAGTAGGCTTTATACTCAGCATCCGAAAAGTTGCCAAAGCTCTTGGTTGAGGCGATATAGACATTCAGGAGAATTGCCGCCGCAGTCACCAGAAGAAAAGCCTTGTTGTGGAAGAGCTTATACAGCTCGTTTTGAAAAATTCTCATCACATATCACCGTACAACTGCATATACAGCCCTTCGAGAGTTTTCTCGCCGTCTGTGACCTGAGCCGTCAGCTCGTCTACCGTTCCGCTGTCGATAAGTTCGCCCGATTTTAAAAGCAAAATGCAGTCGGCTATGGTCTCGATGTCCGAAACTATGTGTGTCGAAATGATGACTATCATGTCTTTCGAGAGCGAGGAGATAAGATTCCTCGTCAGAACCCTCTGCTTCGGGTCAAGACCGGCTGTCGGTTCGTCTAAAATCAGGAGATGCGGGCTTCCGAGAAGCGACTGGGCAATCAGTGCGCGCTGTTTCATTCCACCGGAAAAGCCGCCTATTTTCTTGTTTTCGACATCCGAAAGCTCGACAAGCTCTAAAACCCTTGCAATTTCGCCGTCAATCTCTGACTTTTCAATACCCTTGAGTGCGGCTATGTAGCCCATAAAGCGTTTCAGGGTGAACGACGGATAAAGCTCCTGCTGTTGAGGCATGAAACCGATTTCGGAGCGGTATTCCGAGCCGAGATTACAAACATTTTCGCCATTCCAGAGGATTTCCGAGCCTTTGTCGGGCTCAAGATTCCGGGTCAGGATGTTCATGAGTGTTGACTTCCCCGCACCGTTCGGTCCTAAAAGCCCATAGATGCCGTCGGAGAAATCGAAAGAGAAGTCTTTCAGAGCGTGCTTGGTGCCGTAGTGCTTGTTGAGGGTTGAGATTTTAAGGGTGTTCATTGCTGTGATTCCCTCCATTCTACATATTGGCGATTGGCTTCGGCGATTATGTCATTTATGCCGGCTTCTTCGAGAAGATTTCGGAAGTCGGAGATATACTCGTCAAAAGTCGGATATTTTGATGTGTCTAAGATATTATTATCCAAAGCGCTTGCCATTTCGGTAATTACGGCGATGACATTACCGCATTCAGTGGCAACTGACGTATCATCGAACATAAAATCAAAATCTTCGCTGACAAATGCATTTTCGACAGCTTTTGCAAATATCTCCGTCCTGTCTGAAAGCTCGCATGTTGTCGGAGTACGGATAAGATCGTTTCCAAACATCGCAACAAATGCGCTCGTAACGCTTTGAGAATCAACCCTACCATCTTCACAAATTATACTTTCATAATCACCATAGCACATAATATTATTCATAGATTCATCAGTAAAGATTAGCGTTATAAAGTCAAAAGCATACTCTATGTTCCCGCTTGACTTACAAATGCCGACTGCCTGAGAAGCTTTTGAAAGCTGGTATTCTACACTGTAACTAGTATAGGAATTCATGTACGAAGTCGTGAATAAGCCGTTGCTATAGGTATAACCTATCGGAAATTTAATACCGTTTCCGCTTCCCATAAGTCTCAGCGGACTTTCATACGCAAAAATCTCACTCTTATAGCTGTTATCCACATATGTCAAGAGTTCTTCCCGATTAAGAGTGTAGATAGTTTTCAGCCAAGTAATATAGTCTTCATTGTCCAGAATGCTCTTGGCAACTTTTTCAGTATCGTCCCAATAAACACCATCGGTCAGTGTCTGTTCACTGATATAATATGACGGTGCGTACAAGGTTACAAATGAAACTAGAGTCTCGCAATCAGACTCGTTGGTTGCAACTGTTCTCAATATATCGATTTGCTCCAAAAGCGATTTTTCACAATCATACCCGTACTTATCTGCAAGTTCCGCATTGACTAAAATGCCTGCAGATAAACTTATTGCCTCGTAACAGTTGATTCCATATATGCTTCCATCTATGGTAACACTTCTGAAGATATTATCTGGCAAAGATACCTTTAAATGATTTCCGACTTCTGTACCATCTATCAAATCATCAAGATTAATTAAAAGTCCCCTTTCAACGGCATCCCGATAGTCTGTTACGCAAAGAATATCAAGCTTTTCACCAGAAGTGATTATTTCCTCTACAGGACCGTTAAAGTCCGGATAGCTAACAATATCACTATATTGAATTGTTTCTCTTTGGACAGTTCGGAAACATATAACATAATCCTTGTCCAAAGAATCAAGATATTCATTAGCTTTTTCTATTATAGAACTGTAATCAGCTATCTGGCTTGAAATTGCTATTGTCAATACGGTCTTATCTGGATATTTTTCAGACACTGCCTCGTATGTATATGTTTTTTCCTCAGCTATTGCTGTAATTGTTTCTTCAGATGCAGTAGATAATGTTTCACTAACAGCGACTTCTTCAGTAGTGGTCACTGATGAGGTCTCGCTCTCCTGCAAGGTTTCGCTTCCGCAACCGCAGAGGGAAAATGCGAGGGATGCGGCTAAGATAAGGGATAGTAGTTTTTTCATGATGTTGTCTCCTCTCCTATAAGCTCATCTTCGGCAATTTTCACATAGCAATAATCGCCGTCAAGGTACTTCAGAACAAAACCATCGTCGGTGTGGTAAACAACCGAATATGAGTAATTGTCATCAAGATTAAGGCTATACTGCTTTCCGGTAGAAATCTCGATTGCAACTTTCGACCATGTGTCGAAGATGTAGCCGCCGCAGACTTCATAGGAGCCGGAACCGACTTCTATCTCTTCACTGTTCGGAGTGAGGACGATTTTGCCGGTGTCACCGTTCAGAATAAGATAGCCGTCCGACCATTCGGAGATATTTGCTATGTCGCTTTCCGAAAACTCGCCGGTCTCGATGTTATACATATAGCAGTCGTAGTTATACCAGTCGGTATTCTTATAATCGTCCTGCATGATGTCCTCTATCGTCGGCTCGTCGCCTTTGAGGTAATTATACTGAAGATAGATTTTGCCGTTATATTCGCCATAAACCCAGTCTTCACTGCCATCATATGAACCTATCTCCGCTATTTCGGTATATTCGCCGGAAGAAAGGGAGTAACTGCTGAAATATATCGTTTTCTGATTGGTGCTTGTGCCGTAGGCATCGTAAACGCTTTCTTCGGAGCAGAAATAGATTGTGTCGCCGGTGAGGACTATTCTTTCATAGACGTTTACAGTTCTGTCCGAGACGGTTTTAAGCTTCACGCGTGAAGTCCCGTCAGTCTCTGCGCTATAGATTGAGAAGTAATTTTCATAGCCGTCATCGCCCATAGCCACACCGGTCACGAAATAATAGAGCTTGCCGTCATACAAAAATGGGTGGTTATACATTCCGAAAGATGGGCAGGTGTCCGAATCGGTATGGGTGCAGTTCGGATAGGGGCAGACGATGACCGACACCATGCTCTCAAAGTCCACAAAATGAAGCCTTGACAAAGAATCAACAAACAGCTCCCCGCCCTCTCCGACATCTGTATACTGGCTGATGACCCTTGAAGTAGATTCGGTTTCATCTGTGCCACTGTCTCCGCAAGAAGTGAACAGGCACAGGCAAAGGGTGATTGCAAGAATTACTGATAATAGCTTTTTCATGGGTTTGTCTCCTTCCATTCGGCATACTGTCTGTTTGCTTCAGCGATTATGTCTTCTATGCCGGCTTCTTCAAGCGTAGCGCGATATTCAGCCAGATATTCTTCAAAAGTAAGACTATCGTAATCAAACATATTCTTTCCGTAAACACACGTTACCGCACGGATGTCTATACATTGCTGATAAACTTCGGAGTCGTCAAAAACAAAGTCGAAATCTTCGCTCACATAGGCATTTTCGAGTGATTCAAGATAGGTCTCGGCAATATATGAGGATTCATCATATGTCGGTATACACAGAAGCAGATTTGCAAATTGCTCATAGGCAGTCTGGTAGTGTGTATCCGGTTCGATTTTGCCGCTTTCAAGGATATAATCTTCATAGTCTGCATAACACATCCTATTGTTCAGTTCCTCATCGGTGAACATTGTGGCAATAAAGTCGAAAGCCATATCCTGATTTTCGCTGGTCTTACTCACACCCACCGCATTGCTGTCTCTTGTCAGCGAGACGCCGTCATCATAAACGACATAAACGGGAATATATACTCTGTTGCGATCCGAATCAGTGCCAAACGGGAGATCGAATATATCTCCATTGTCTGCGGGAAGATACACGGTGTTCTCAAAAGCGAAGAAAGAGTTGAAAAACGAATACTCTCTCACATATCCTTCAAGATTCAGGCTGTACATCATCTCAATGTAGCTGACAAATTCCTCATTATCCAGCCAGCTCTTTGCGGTCTTCTCTTCCTCATCCCAATAAATTCCCGTTGTTAGCACCTGAGAATTAACGTAATAAGATGTCTGGTAATTAGAGTAGGTCATGATAGGTGTTACACCTGATTCTTCCGAAGCTATTTGCTTTAGTATATCCATCTGCTCAGTGAGCGATTTTTCAATGTCATAGCCGTACTTATCTGCAAGCTCAACATTCAGATACAGGCATTTTTGATAACTCAGTGAGCCGTTGCAGTTTATGCCGTATATCGTTCCGTTGTACCTGAGTGAAGTCCACAGATTTTCCGGCATCATTGAATAAAGAGTCTGACCGACTTCTGTCGATTCAAGATAATCATCTAATGGCAGAAGCAAATCATCTCGTATGCAGTAGTAATACTTATCTGTACTGATAATGTCAACTTGCTCACTGCTGTCAACCAAGGCTTTCAGATTGCTATAGTAATCAACTGAGCCGTAGTTGCTCGGATAGTAATCGCTGTAGATAACATTCAAGTCTATGGTTTCAAAGTACACAACATAGTCCTTGCCGAGACTATCCAAGTATTCGTTTACCGCATTTTGAATATTGACGCTATAAGAGTTTCCTATCATCGCCATGACAAGTATGGTCTTTTCAGGGTACTCCTCCTGAAGATCCTCTTTGGTCATACCGTAAGACTGTGGATAGAAGTATATGTCTGTATGATGGTTTCCGTCTTCGTCAGTATAAGTTTCCTGAACCTCGATCTCCCCGTCCTCATTTATCCACGAAGTGATATAGTATTCGTCTTCACTTTCGGGAACGGTTGTGACGGCTGTGGTTGTGACTTCACTCTCCTGTGTAAGTTCTTCTGATGTATTTCCACAGCTACAGAACGATAATGTAAGTGACGTAGCTAATAGTAGAGATAATAGCTTTTTCATGATTGGCTCTCCTTCCATTCAGTGTACTGTCTGTTTGCTTCGGCGATTATGTTTTCTATGCCGGCTTCTTCCAAGAGCGTGCGGAAATCGGAAAGATACTCGTCAAAATCGGTGTATTCTGTGAGGCGGTTATACGTCATCTCTCCCATCACGCCGAGGACATCCACACACTGCTGATATACTTCGCTGTCATCAAACACAAAGTCGAAGTCTTCACTCACATAGGCTTCTTCGAGGGATGTCTTATACACTTCGGCGATATTGGATGGCTGTCGGGTTGTAGGAATACTCAGCAAAAGATTCGCAAACTGTTCATATGAGAAGTAGTATGCGGAACTGCTGATTCGCCCGTCGCTGTACATTTCCGATTCATAATCAGCGTAGCACATACGCTTATTGAGTTCTTCGTCTGTGAGCATGGTTGCGATAAAATCAAATGCCATATCCTGATTTTCGCTGGTATTGCTAACTCCAAGAGCATAGCAGAAGGTCATATCTCTTGTGAGAACAGGCTGTGAATCATCATAAACCGCATATACCTGCTTATAAATGGGTTCGCCGGTTTCTATATCGGTATCTGCCCAGTGGTTGAAAAGCTCGCCACTTTCCGGCGGATACTCTACTATACAATCAAGAGCAAAATAGGATGTGGTGTAGGCTGTTGTCAACAAGTCTTCGTTATAGAGGGTAAACGCCGTCTTCAATGTGGAGATATAGTCCTCGTCATCAAGCCAACTTATTGCGGTTTTTCGTTCGCTGTCCCAATACACGCCTGACGTAAGCTCGATTTTATCGTAACTGGTATCAACAAGCAGTGACGAAAATCCCGAATAAACGGCTTTGCTCACGCTTTCGCTCTGTATAGTCTCAAGCAAATCTGTCTGTTCGGTAAACGACTTTGAAAAGTCATAGCCGTATTCATCTGCCAAGGCGGCATCTATGTAGTAGACGTGTGTGGACTTTATAGAGCCGTTGCAGTTGATTCCGTAGACAGTGCCGTTATATCTGTATGCCTTCCAGAGGTTCTCAGGCATCATATTGTACAGAGTTTGTCCGACCTCGGTATTTTCAAGATAATCATCAAGCGGCAGAAGCAAACCGTCCCGTATACAGTAGTAATATTCTGCCGTGCTGATGATGTCAATCTGTATTCCGCTGTCAACCTTCTCTTTCAAGCCGCTGTACCAATCGGCAAGCCCGACAGTCGAACAATAATCGCTGTAGACCGCATTGGTTTCGGTGAACTCGAAGCATATAACATAATCCTTGCCAAGCTCACAAAGATATTCGTTGACCGCTTCGGTTATATAGCAATATCTGTTGCTTCCGATACACGCAATGACAAGAACCGTTTTATCCGGATATTCCGCCTGAATCTCCTCATATGTCTGAATATCCGGCGATTTTGAGTATTGCAAGGTGCTTCCGTCTTCAAATTCCTCGTAATACTGTATATAACCGTCATCGTCCATCCACGAAGTGATGTAATACTCGTGAGTAGTGGCTTCGGTGGTGGTTGCGGCTGTCGTTGTAGTTGCCGTTGTGGTTTCGCTTTCCTGCGGGAGTTCTTCGGAAGAATTTCCGCAACCGCAAA
Organism: Oscillospiraceae bacterium; assembly: GCA_021202155.1. Taxonomy (GTDB): domain Bacteria; phylum Bacillota; class Clostridia; order Oscillospirales; family Ruminococcaceae; genus Faeciplasma. The sequence continues at coordinate 9,897 of JAJQDP010000024.1, forward strand.
GGGATAATGCGAGGGATGCGGCTAAGATAAGGGATAGTAGTTTTTTCATTGGTTTGTCTCCTCTCCTATAAGTTCATCCGTTTCAAGCTTGATAAATTCGTTATTCAGTGAATCTTTCAGAATATATGAGCCGTCAAGATAGTATTCGACACTATAACTGGTTTCAAGCGGAAGCTTTGACTCGTAGTGTGCGCCTGTTTCAAGGTCAATTATCAGTCCATAATACAAATGGAAAGCGTAGCCGTTGCACACCTGAAGTGCGACTTTGTTTCCAATGTCATATTCTTTTCCGTTTGGAGTTCTGATTATAGCTTCAGTAAGGTTGTCGTTATAGACTATAAGGTAGCCGCCCAAGGCTTTCCAGACCGCTTCGTCATTCTCAGCGAGTTCTCCTGTGGACAAATCGAACTTGTAATATTCCGCAACTGATTCAGGGAATATATAATCACTATACAGTGCGTCAAGTTCTTCATTGGTCAGTTCGTGGTCATAGTAAGAATAGCTTATATAGACGATGCCGTTTGCTTCGCCCTTGATACTCGCACCGGCGTTATAGCCTTCGCCTATTTCTACTACCTCGTTGAACTTACCCGTTTCAAAGTCATATGAAATCAAAGAAACACTCACATAATCTTCGGCAGTGCCGTAATCGTTGAAGGTCGTCTGCTTTGCGGTCATATAGATTTTGTTTCCAACAACGAGAGCTGGATTATAGTCTGCAATTTCCCAGCCCGTAAAGGTTTCAAGAGCTATGCGGTTTGTGCCATCAATGTCGCAACGATAGGCGGTAATGGTCTCGGCATAGGTGCCGTTTGTGTATTTTATATCATCTGAGAAGTAGTACATCTTACCATCAAGTACAGTCGGATAACAGGAGAGCCCATAGGACGAACAGGTGCTACTATCAGCATGAGTGCAGTTTGGATAAGGGCAAACGATGGCTGATTGCATTGTCGTGAAATCGCAGTAGTTCAGCCTCGTATAAGAATCATAATAGAACTCGCCGTTGTTGTAGATATTAGTTTCAAGGCTTACAATGTGGGAATCGGCATATTCATCAGTTAGCGAGATTCCACAACCGCAGAGTATAACCATGAACACCAAAGCCAATGCAAATAATCTCTTCATGTTATCTCCTCTCCTATAAGTTCATCTTCGGCAATCTTTACATACCCATCATCCTGCCTGATGACATAGCTCCCGTCAAGATACCAGACGACCCAGCCGTCATAGTCGCTGACGGCGTATCTCTTGCCGGTTTTGAGGTTGATACACTCACGGTCAGTGCCGCCGGAGAAAAGCATGTCGTTCACCACGATATAGGTTGAAATTCCGAGCGGGGTGAAGTTTTCGTAAATGCTCTCGTTGCCTTTGGAGTCGAAAACAGTCACGGTGGTGCCGGAAATAGCGATGAAGTAGTCGCTGTCAACAACGAAGTTGTCATAGCTGTCGTCGGAGCCGGGCATATCCCAATCGACAAAGCTTTCCGAATTGATGTCGTAGCAATAGTAGTGATTCTCATAAAGAGCCGTGAACTCGTCCCAGTGTTCCGTCATGTAGTCGAAGTCTTCCCATTTCTCATCCCAAGGCTCATCAAGGGCGTTCTCGGTCAGGTAGATTTTGCCGTTATATTCGCCGTAGATTGTTGCACCGCCGTCATAGCCGGAATCGAGTTCTCCCAAGCAATAGAAGCTCTCGGTGGAATAGTCAAACCGATAAAGATAAAAAGTCTCGTTGCCGGTGGCAATGAAGCCCGCGGCATCAAATTCCGACTCCGTGCCGACAAAATAGAGGCTGGTTCCGACCAAGAGTGCCTTTTCCGAATGATAAAGCTCGATATTCTCGGCAGTCGTGACCTTGCGGCGGTTGGAGCCGTCAATGGAAGCCGAATAGGCAACAAGATTATTCTGCGGCAAGCCGTCGCTGTTTGTGATTGTCTCCTGCACGAAATAATAAAGTCCGCCGTTTACTGCCACAGGATGGTTGATGATGCCAAAGGCTGTGCATTCGTCCGAATCATTATGCAGACAATTCGGCTTTGAGCAGATATATGTATAAGCCATGGTTGTGAAATCGATATACATAAGCTTCTCGCCGTCCTCGTAAAACTCGCCGTTGTTATACAGATTCGAGAAGACATAAACCGCCGACGACTCCTCATATCCGTCAAGAGTCTCCGTTGTAACTCTGCTCCCGCAGGAAGTAAGCATCAGCACCGCCAATAATACCGCTAAAATTTTAATCATAGTTGTTTGCCCTCCATTCCGAATACTGTCGGTTGACTTCTTCTAAAAGCTCATCAATGCCTGCTTCTTCAAGCTCGGATTTCAGGGCGGCAAGGTCTGCTTCTGCACTCGAAAAGTACAGATAAGAGTGATTCTTCACTGCTTCCTGAACAGCACTGTAGAGTTCTTCGTATTCTCTGAGGTCAAAAGCGAAGCCTACTGCTTCACATGCATCTGCCGGTTGGGCGTTCTCCAAAATATCCGCAAACAGCTCATTCATATCTTCAGGCATATCGCCGTAGGAATCGGTTATCAGCGGGTTAGCGAAGCGGTAATTTATCAGATACGGCGCATCTTCACTGTCAACAAATGATAGAAGATTGTTGAGGGTGCTGTCGGTCTGAGTGAGGAGGATGAAGTCAAAAGCCTCTTCTTTATGCTCCGAGCCGGAATAGATGCTCACACCGCCGGAGGAGGATGAGGTATAGGTGAAGCTTGTATTGTCGGCAACGGTGGTGAAATCGGAATAGGTGTCGTCGCCGGTTTCAAACTGAGTCTGTTCGCCTGTGAAGGACTTTCCCAAGTCGAGGGAATAGGTGCTTGTCGAGGTGCAATAGCTTGCGAGATACATTCCGCTGTAGTCCTCGGCATCGTCAAAGATAAGTCCGCTGTCTTTGAGTTCATACCAGAGCTCAAGGCTTTCGGAGAAGCTGTCGCTGTCTTGGAGACTGACAATTCCGTCATCATAGGAAGTGCCGGTTATTCCCGCAAAAACAAACTCTTTGTAAAGGCTCGAATAATTGACCTTGATACCTCGGCAGTCTTCTTCGGTCATAATGGTCTCTATGAGATCAAGCTGTTCAAACAGCGATTTATCGTAGTCCCAGCCGTACTTATCGGCAAGGTCGGTGTTGATAAGATAGTAGTTTGTGTCGGTTCTTCTCACTCCGAGACTGAAGCTGCCAAAACTGTAGAGAGTGCCATTTATCTTGAAGGATTCCCAATATTCTTCAGGAAGCGAGTTGTAATACTCTGTCGCCTCCTCAGAACTTTCAAAGTAGCTTTCAAGCGGCTCATAAATGCCGTTCAAGGCGTTGTAATAATAAGCTGTGATAATCGGCTCGTCGGAACTTGTGACCATAACCGTCAGAATGTCTGCTCGCCCACCGGATTCTATATAATCAGCGAAGCAGTCGAGTATGGAGTCATAGTCTCCGTTATCGTACTTGACCGTTGCCGCAGTCATGTTCAATGGATAGTAGCAGAGAACATACTCCTTGCCGATAGAATCCAAGTATTCGTTGATTTCATCTATAGGAATCTCGATTTCGAGACCGCTATCAGCCGTCAGAGCAAATCCGACCCACACGAGAACCGCTTTATCGGGGTATTCGGCTTGAATTTCTTCGGCGGTTTTGTAGGAATAGAGGGTGAATGCAGAATAGAGAGCATCGTTGTCAATCTCACTGGTTTCGCCGGTGGTTTGCTCTGTTGTGGAAGCGGTTGTAGCAGCAGGCTCATCTTCGTACGAGCTTCCGCAACCGCAAAGTGAAAAAGCAAGCGATGCGACTAAGATAAGGGATAGTAGTTTTTTCATGAATAGCTCTCCCTCCATTCCGAATACTGTCGGTTGACTTCTTCTAAAAGCTCATCAATCCCTGCTTCTTCAAGCTCAGATTTCAGGGCGGCGAGGTCTGCTTCGACCGACGAATAGCCTACATATGAGTGATTACTGGTGGCACTTTCCACAGCCGCGTAGATTTCTTCATAGCCTCTGACATCGAACGCAAAGCCTATTGCTTCGCTCTCATCGGCGGGCTGGGCTGTTTCAAGAATTTCCATGCAAAGCTCGTTCATATCCTCTGGCATATCTCCCGAGCTGTCGGAGTACGGCAGGCTTATAAGTGGGTTATAGAACCTGAACATATTGAGTACCGGGCGGACGTCTGACACCACGCCATCGACAAGATTATAATCCTCGCCCTCTATGCCATAGGTCAGAAGATTGTTGAGAGTGCTGTCCGTCTGGCTGAGAAGTATAAAGTCGAACGCCTCGGATTTGTATTCCGAACCGGAATATATTCCGATTCCGCCCAGAGCCTGAGTATAGTGGTAATCGGACATCGGCACAACTGTGTAATCCTCGGTGTTGTCGCTTGAATCGACTATCTTCTGAATATGAGACCTTATTTCAGACCTCAGCGGATTAATATAAATGAAGCAATCGTCAAGCCCAACGATGTCGTAATCTTCAAGTACATTGGCATTTTTCAACTCATACATCATCTCGAGATATGCTTCCAATTCCTCGCTGTCTGCAGAGCTTACCGCAACGCCGTTCTCACTGTCGAAAGAAATGCCGTCCATGTAAACAAAACGACCAATATTGTATGCCGAAGAATAGCCGGCTGAAACTCCCGCACAGCCCTCGTTCTGCATTACCTCAGCTACAATATCAAGCTGTTCTGTTATAGTCTTGTCAAAATCCCAACCGTACTTTTCGGCAAGCTCGGTATTGATGTAGTAATAGCAATCTGCTCTCACGCCTATTTCATACCCGCCGAAATTGTAAAGAACGCCGTTTACTCTGAATGAATCCCAGTATTCTTCAGGCAGGGAATCATAATAAGCCATAGCTTCCTCAGTGCTTTCAAAATAGCTGTCAAGAGGCTCATAGATCCCGTCGTAGATGTTGCTGAAATATGCGTGGATCAGCCCATTTCCCACTGTGATTGAACAGCGGGTAAGTATATCAACCTGTTCACTCGATTCAAGCTGTTCTATATACGCATCTCTTGCATCGTCATAGTAGAGCGTGGCATTATAGAAGTCAACCGGCGAAAAGCAGATGACATAGTCCTTGCCCAAAGAGTCGAGATACTCGTTGATGGCGTCGATGGGTATGAGCCTTGTGTCCTCTGCAGGATAATCATACCCAAGCCAGACCAAAACTGTTTTATCGGGATACTTCGCCTGAATTTCGTCTGCCGAATCGTAGTAATTGGGGTAGTATTTATGTCTGTAGATGTTTGTGCTGTGTCCGCTTACATAGGTCTCCTCTACTATCAATACGCCGTTCTCTTCTGTCCATGAAGCGACGTAATATTCTTCTTCACTTTCGGGAACGGTCGTGACGGCTGTAGTTATCGCCGCTGTTGTGGTTTCGCTTTCCTGCGGGAGGTCTTCTGACTGGCTTCCGCAGGACGTGAAAATTGTCAGGCAGAGTGTGGTTGTGAGAATTATGGATAGTAATCTTTTCATGGTGAACCGCCTTTCGTGGGTATTCTTATAATAACAGACACGTCTGGCATAAATTTGGGTTCAAGAAAGCACGAAAAAATCCCTGCCGTATTTCTACAGCAGGGATGAGATTTCTATTCAATTTTAACTTATCAGCATACATCGCACCACAACTCTTGCCTGACCGGAGGTGGTGCAGGTGAAGAGCGTCAGATCCCAGTCGCCGGTTATCATCTCGGAGATGGCGGTTGGCTGGAGGGTTTCTATCTCCAATACCTCGTACTCATAGACCGTTCCGGTTACTTCGGTGAAGGTTATCGACGCGCCGATTGAGAGGTTTTTGATATTGCCGAAATGGCGTTCATAGTTGTGGGCGCAAATGACGAGATTGCCAGCCGACGCACTTCCCGTGTACCTTGCGGGAGAGTTCTTTAAGCCCGCATAGCTCCATTCCGAGAGAACCGGGAGCACCAAGCCAAACGATGGAATCGAGAGAATTCCTATATAGCTGTCGTCATCTACATTGAGACTTATGACAGAATATGTCTCGCCATCGCCGGTCTCCTCAATCGTCAGGTCATACTCTGAGCCCACAGCACTTGTCATTGCATCGGCGAGCTTTTCCTCGGCTTCTACCGAGGCTGTCGCGGCTCTGTCGGCGTCATAGCGGTTATAAAGATAGAGCGAGAGTGCGCCCATAAGCAGAAGCGCACCTGTCGTTATCAGAATACGCCCGAAAACAGATCTGCTCATCGCTTTTTATCCGTCTTTGTCAGGATGAAGCCTGCCGCGATGCAGACTCCTCCGGCACCAGCCATGATAGGAATCGGGAGATTGAGCTGTCCGGTCTTCGGAAGGGTCTCCTCCTCCGGCCCATCTTCCGGCTCGTCCTCTTCAATCTCGACCTCGTCATCCTCATCGGGGATTGTGACATCCGGGTCGGTGACGGTTGTCACGGTCGTTGTTGTGGTGGGCGTCGGCGTTGGTGCGTCGGGAGTTGTAGGCTCTATCTTCGAGATTACTTCAACGTCATGCTTGCCGTTTAAGGGCAACTGGCTATGGAGTGCTTTTTTTCAGATGATTTCATAAACACTCCTCCAGTCGGATAACTGTTTGTCGCCCCCGGAAACCCCTCCGTCTTCGCCTGCGGCGCATCCACCTCCCCTTTCAGGTGAGGCATAAATGCGCTTGCACAATTTGCGACTATTAATCGTCGTTCTTCATTTTCTTAGTGATAAGAAGCACAATCGCCCCGATAACGAGAATTCCGCCTACCACATAGAAGATATAACCAGCAGTTGCGGTAGACAAAAGTGTTGCTTCATAGTAAACTACAATTGTATCAGTAGAATTTATACCAGCAAGATACGTGTCACTAAATGAAATTTCAAATGTGCAGTTGTCAGATAAGCCGGTAGTGGTGACAGTGTAGTTACTGCTATCGATCAGCGTTTCACCACCAGAACCGCCTAAGTAAACTGTGAAGCTGGTTGTGTCAAGCTCAAACACATCATCCATTTCATCGCGCAAGACCAAATTACTCATGCTGTAAGCATTGGAGATTGTGGTCATGAACTTTACTACCTCAGTGTAGTCTGCAACATTGCTCTCGCCATATGTGCTATTATAGTCTTCCATAACCTTCTTATCAACTGTGGGTACAGCCGAAGCATTCTTATCAGTAATAGTTGCTGAAGGAGTATTTGAGTCAAGAGCACAAAGTGCACCAAGAGAAGAATCTACAAGATAGTAACCATAAGGCAACCCGGTGAATGACAATGAGACTTCCGTATTGCCTGAGGTAGAGGCTACAACTGCGGAGTAGGTAGGAGTGATATAAGTTGATGTATTAAGCGCGAGTGCTGCGAATGTCGCGGCAATTTCGCCTGTGGAGGTAGAACCGCCTGTCCAGGTAACATGACCATTGGAGTCAATGCTGACATACCCACCAGTACCACTGATAGAATCCTGAGACCGCGGTCTGAATGCTGACTGTGACATCAGTGTAGTACTCGACCTTCCAGCCTGCGAAGACATACCCTGCCGCAAGGGTCTGTGCTTTCGCTTCCTCCGTTATCGTGTTAGCGTAGTGAGTCCAGTTTGCGGCTTCTGATTCGTAACCGTCGCTGTAAGCGTATTTGTACTGAGTGTAGTAAGTCTTTACGCCCGGATAATAGTCCCCGTTGGAATCGCTGTAGAATAGCTTATAGTTGCACTCTCTAAGGTGTAACCGTCAATTTCCAGGTCAGAATTACTGCTTGTCAGGTCGATTGTACCGCCATTAGAAAGAGTTAAAACAGTATTGTTGTTGCCATTTATCGTACTGTTATTGTTGCTACTGTCATAAGCCGTGACATTTACTTGCTTATAGCTGGAGTTACTGTAGTACCATCTCACTATAAACGTGGAGAAGCTTTCTGTTTCAAAGACAACTACTGCTGATTCATCGGTACTGTTAGTGACAGTTTCCGCAAGGGTTTCAACCGTGCTTACGGTAGTTATCGACTCGGTTTCGGTTATATGGCTTACTTCGACAATTTCGGCTGTAGTTTCTGTAGGGATAATCGATGAGATGTCGACGGAAACGGTGACAGCCGCTGTCGGCTCAATCTCATTGCCGCATTCATCGTAGAAGGTGATGTCAAGAGCCGCCATGCCGGACTCATCGCTGTCAGCATCATGCCCAACTGCCTCTGCCGCGGAAGCGTATTCTTCGCTTGCCTCATCCAAGAGGCTGACTACAAGGGATGCGTTTTCGGGGAGGGCTCCTGCGGGAGCTATTACAGTGACGGTCACGCCGCTGTCTGTTGCCGAGAAGATGAGGGTTTCAGCGGAGGATTCCGCCGCTAAGAGGATTTCCTCGACGGTGGTTTCGGCATCTTCGATGAGAGTTACCTCGTCCTCGTCGGCTATTTCGACCTCTTCATCCTCTTCTGTATCTGAATCGGTTTCGGTCTCTTCCGCCTCTGTTTCATCGGTGACTTCTCCCGAAACGGGGAGGATGCCATAGCCGTAGATTGTCGGGTCTATGAGGGAATATGTGTTCATGGCGACGATGTCAGCTTCGCCGACGGTGTAATCACCTTCGATGACGGCGAGGGTGGCGGCGGACTCGTCCACCATGGCGACAATTCCAATGCGATCAATCCTTCCATCTGTATCTGTGTCAAAGAAAATCAGGTCTCCCGAGGAGGGAGCATAGGAGCTGTCGGTGTAGTTACCAAGTCCCTGCAACTGAACCGCCCAGGCATAGGCTCCTGAATTCACCGGGAAGGAGGTGGTGTCGACGCCTGCATAGTGCAGGCTGAACGCCACGAACATTGCGTTCCATGTACCGTACTCGTTACCGTACCAGGCACCATAGCGGGTGTAACCGTAGTGGGTTGTTCCGTCCTCCCCTACTGAATAGTTGGAGGTGGACTCGGTATAGCCAAGCTGTGAATATGCCACGTTGACGACGTCCACCCTCGGGTTTCCGAAAATTGTCGGGAGAGTCAGCGACCAGACAGATTCATCTTCAACGTCGGCAGTCAGGTCGATAAGGCAGTCGACGGTGTGGGTGTGCTCTTCCGTGCCGCAGATGAGGGATTTTTCATAGCACTCATCAGTGTGTGTATGACCCTCATGCTCTTCAAGCCCACAAATCAGGTTTCCTTATCGATGTCTATCATGTAAAATATCGTTAAGACTTTGTGAAGCGTCGGCGATTGTTCCGAAGTGGCTGATTACCTGCTCGCTTTCGGAAATCCTGTTCTTAAGTTCGTCATTTTCCTCTTTAAGGGATTTTTCGCTCTTCTGAAGCTCGTATATTATCTCGACAAGTTCCTCGCGACTGAGCTTTTTCGACATATCATTTTGTGTCGAACTTGTCAATAGAAATTGCAACGAAAATGTAAAAAGTTTGTGATGACTTTCTTTCAAAGTAAATTCCGGGTAAAAGAAAAATAGCCTTGACCGGCTACAAACTGCTACTGAAGCGATTTGAGTAAAAGAACAGCCCGAGAAATCGTTTCCCAGGCTGATATGTCTACTTTATTTCTTCTAATATTTGCTTGGAATACTCAAGAATCGGGAGCTCCCTTTGCGCCACCAATCTTCCGAGCTTTGAAGCTCTTCCCTGCTCATACTCATGTACTGCCTCTTCATAGGTGAGTCTGACGGTTGACAGGTGAAAATCGTAAATCTCATCTTGGGTGAGATGATTCTTTCCAAAAGAGGTTATCTTGCAGAGATAATAGTTATTGATGTTGTGCCTGTGAATGAGATTATAGTAGTCGCTGACCATGCCAAGCTTGCAGACAACCTCGACAGTCACACCGAGCTCTTCATTAAGCTCGCGCTTGATAGTTTCCTCAGGCATTTCGCCCGGCTCTACTCCACCACCGGAGGTTTCGATATAGGAGCAGTTTCCGAAAGCGTCATCTCTTTGTACCTTCACAAAATACAGCTTGCCCTCGTCGTCAAATACTATTGCCCGGGCAATCTGACGGTCGTGGTCGGTATAGGTTAATCCCCACTCGGTGTCATTGAGTTCTATGTTCAGAATTTCGTTCATCCGCAATTCGCCTCTTCAAGTCTTGGCTCATTTTACCTGAGCCTTAATGTCATCTTCCAAAACAACTATTTCGTTATGAAGCATCGACCTTGCTTCCGTTCTGGAAACAATTATATGATCGACAAAATCTATTCCCGCGCTCTCAAGCAGTGTCCTCAATGCCTCTGTGAATCTGATGTCTTCATCTGATGGCTCGGTATCGCAGAATGGATGGTTATGTGCAATTGCACAGGAGGTACACTTGCTCTTGACAACCTCAGATACGATTTTATAGGCATTGAAACAGACGGATGAACCGTCGCCCTCTGAAATCTTGACGGTTGAAACTGCGCTGAGCTTATCATCCAGGCAGACCACCCAGAGCTGTTCATTCTGAACAGTTGCAAGTCTGTACAAAAAATATCGGCAGAGAGCTGGAGTGGTATCGAGCCTTTCTCCGTCCAAGCCGGATAGAAGATATTTTGTGAAGAAAGCCGGAAGAAGCTTCAGAAGACAGGCTGTGCTGTCACCGACTCCATCGACCTCCAACAGGTCATTATAGTCGGCGTTAAGGACTCCCGGTATGCTCTCGAAGCGATTCAGGAGAGCATGTGCAGTAGGATTCGTGTCACACTGTGGTATTGAGAAGAATAGCAGAAGCTCAAGTGCCTGGTGGTCATAGAACCTGTCAAGTCCGTAGTCGAGAAACTGTTGCTTAAGCCGCTGACGATGACCTTTGTGGACATTTTCTCCGCAAGATTTCTTGTTATTAGAGCTCTTTGCCACATCGTTTCCTCTTTCTTTTAGCTAAATCGTGTGTATTATAGCACATAAGCGGACATAAATCAAGACATAGCCTGAAGTTTTCCGACAGTTATTTCCCGATGGTATTTCATCTTTCTCTTGACACATATTCTATATGTATGCTATAATTTTCTCATCAAAAAATGGGTATCGTGCTTTTAAGGGAGGCACTTTATCCGGAAAGGTGTTAAAATATGAAACAGAAAAAGATGTTATCTTTGCTCATCGCGACTGTAATCGCTATCACGATTATGTCGTCCTGCTCGGGAATCGGCAGGAAAACCGTTACAATTCCAACGGACATCTATTCATCTGAAAGCTATGACATGAACATTGTCATCGACTTCACCGAGGAGACCAAGGAAATCAGCCCGTATATCTATGGCGTCAACCAGTACGGCAACGAGGAAAACCTTGACTTAGCTAACTTCACTGCAATCCGTCATGGCGGAAACCGTCTGACGGCTTACAACTGGGAGAATAATGCCTCGAATGCCGGCAACGATTGGTACCACTCGTCCGACAGCAACCTTTCCGATTCAGATGAGCCTGCCGACATCGTCAGGACTCTTTCTCAGGAAGCCAAGGAGAACGGAATCACATACAAGTTGACTACTTTGCAGATGGCGGGCTACGTTGCCGCTGATAAGAGCGGACAGGTCTCAGAAGAGAATACTGCACCGTCGGAGAGATTCAACGAGGTCATTTTCCGCTCTGATGGTGAGTTTCCCGACACCCCCGACCTCACCGATGGCGTTGTCTACATGGACGAGTACGTGAACTACATTATAAATATGCTCGGAGACTCGACCTCTAAAAACGGAATCCAGGGCTACAGCCTTGACAACGAGCCTGCTCTCTGGGCTGGAACTCACTCAAGGGTTCATCCCAACCCTGTTACCATAGAAGAGCTCTGTACAAAGTCTGCTGAACTTGCGGCAGTAGTAAAAGAGCTCGACCCGAACGCTGAGATTTTCGGTCCTGCACTCTATGGTTACACAGCCTATGACCATCTTGCTGACGGCGACGACAGCACCGAATGGGAGGAGCTGAAAGAAGAAAACGGCTACAACTGGTTTATAGATTGCTATTTGGACTATATGTGTCAGGCTTCCGAGGAGGCAGGAGTAAGACTTCTTGACGTCCTCGACATCCACTACTATTCAGAATCTTCAAGGAACGGCGATGAGGACAGACTACAGTCGGTTCGCACTCTTTACGAAGAGGGTTTCTCGGAGAATAGCTGGATTGGTCAGTGGTGTATGCATAATCTTCCACTTCTTCCGACTATTCAAGCTTCCATTGATGAGTATTACCCTGGAACTAAAATTGCCATCTCCGAGTACAACTTTGGTGGCGAAAACCTGAGCGGAACTATCGCAGAGGCTGAGGCACTTGGATGCTTTGCTGATATGGGAGTATACCTTGCGACAATCTGGGGCGGAAACGACTGCCAGTTCGCTGGAATCAGGCTCTTCACCAACTATGACGGAGACGGCTCAGCATTCGGCGACACTCTTATCAGCACTACTACAGATGATGTCTCACTTTCGAGTGCCTATGCGGCTACTGACGACGATGGCTTGGTTACTCTCATGATAACGAACAAAGACTCAAGTCTTAATGAAAACGCCATTATAGACCTGACCTCTTCCGGGACTGTCTACACAGCCGCCGCTGTTTATGCTGTCTACGACGAGACATATGAGATTCAGCTTATCAACGTTGTTGAAAGCACCGACACGAACATCTTCGAGATAACTCTCCCACCCTACTGTGCGGCGATGGTTGTTCTGAGCGACGATGTTACTGACTTTCCGAATATTATAGCTGACAGCGAATAACCGATTTCCTCAAATTTTTTCGCAGATTTCTTGTAAGATTTCCTCCTCCATGGAGTCTTATAAGTAAGGTGGTGGCGAGCAAGTGGAGTTTGAGGAGATTTACAAGACCTATTTCAAATCGGTTTACAACTATATTCTGAGACTTTCGGGAAACGAGCATATCGCCGAGGAAATCACAAGTGAGACTTTCTTCAAAGCGATGAAATCTATTGGGAAGTTCCGGGGCGAATGTGACATCCGTGTCTGGCTATGTCAGATTGCGAAGAATTCCTACTATTCGTATCTGAAAAAGTCAGGAAAAACTGAGAGCATTGACGATGCGGATTTTCCGGATATAGTTGACCCAGATGCTTCACCTGAAGAGCAAGCAAGCCGCAAGGAAGACTTCCTCATGGTAAGAAAAGCCCTGCATGATATTGCAGAACCCTACAAGGAAGTTTTCATGTGGCGGGTGTTCGGAGAGCTTTCGTTCAAGGAAATTGGTGAGCTTTGCGGAAAAACCGATAACTGGGCTTGTGTCACCTACCACCGCGCGAAAAAAATGATTCGTCTTAGAATGGAGGAACAAAGCAATGAATAACGAGTGCAGTGTAGTCCGGGACCTCTTGCCGCTTTACTATGAGAATATGGTAAATAAAGAGACAGCTGAGTTTGTCGAAGAGCATCTTGGGAATTGCCCCGATTGTGCTTCTGAGCTTGAAAAGTTGAGGGCTGAGAAGACCATCGGTGAGACTTCTCTTGCTGAGAGAACAAGCGATGCCGAAGTGATAACGGGCATGAAAAAGAAGATTCGTAAGAAAAAATGGACAGCCGTTACGGTCATTGTCGCCTGCATTCTTATATTCTCCTTGCTTATTTATCAGTTCCCGGTTTACAGGCTTCTGATAGTCGCCGGCACATTATCCTACTATGACAGCGACGAGATTTCAATGCTCGTTTCTATCGGGAGTCTGTCCGACAGAATAGAGGCGCAGTCGGTCCTCAGGCAAGCTGATGCGGCATTTCAGGACTGTAAGCATACAGACGCAGAGTGTGACGAGCTCTATGGCATTCTTTCGAGATATGCTACGCCAAGCGAACGTTCTGCATCATATGTGAAATATTCACTTGAACTGTGGAGTGCGCATTTGGACGACACCGAAGGCTATATCTGGGTCTACTATTCCATGAAAGCGATTAACTCAGATGGAGACACAGTCAGTGCCAGTTCAAGATGCGAAGCTCTCTGGAAGGTGGAGAAAAACGAAGACGGTGTATGGGAAGTCGTTAGCATAAGGGAGCACCCGTGATTACAAATAGAAAGGAAGTTTTACAATGGATATGAAAAAGATTGCTATAGCCGGCTCGGCTAAGGCGAAGATGATTTATCATGAGAACCCTGAGGCGTTGCATATCGGGACTCTTTCCGATCATGCCTGGTTTGCGCCTTTTGGTGAGGGTGAGAATCCATTTGAGACGAAGGACAAGTCGAGCAGGGTTGAAATGATCAACGGCGAATGGGATTTCAAGTACTACGACAGCATTATTGACTTGGAGGACAACTTCACGGAAACTCAGTTCAGCGCGACAATTCCCGTTCCATCGAACTGGCAGCTCCATGGGTACGACAAGGCACAGTATACCAACGTCAACTACCCTATTACCTACGATCCGCCGTATGTGCCGGACGACAACCCTGTAGGCGTTTACCGCAGGACTTACGAATATAAGCCTGACGGCATGAGAAGGATTCTCACCTTTGAGGGCGTCGACAGTTGCCTTTATCTCTATGTGAATAACGCATTTGTCGGATATACTCAGGTTTCACATGCCTTTTCGGAGTTTGACGTTACAGACTATCTGAAAGATGGCGAAAATACCATCGTCTGCGCTGTTCTGAAATGGTGTGACGGGACATATCTTGAGGATCAGGACAAGTTCAGACTTTCGGGTATTTTCAGGGATGTTTATATGGTTTCCCGCCCTGAAAAGAGAATTGAAGATTATCGGATCACTGCCGACATGAACGGCAAATTCGCTATTACTGTGAAAGGCTCGGATGCGAAAATCGCTCTTTCTGACTGTGACGGGAATGAAATATTCACTGCCAATGTCTCAGATGGTGAGAAATTCGAGCGCACAATTCCCGATGTAAAACTCTGGTCAGCTGAGATTCCTGATCTTTACAATCTCGTAATCGAAGCCAACGGAGAAGTAATCGGCGAGAAAGTCGGATTCAGGAGTATTTATATTGAGAATGGCGTCGCTAAGTTCAACGGAAAAGCCATCAAGATTCACGGCGTCAACCGCCACGACAGCTACCCTGACACCGGGTATTACGCCACGGAAGAAAAGATGCGCAAGGATTTGGAGCTGATGAAGCGGCACAATGTCAATGCCATAAGAACCTCACACTATCCGAACGCTCCCCTGTTCTATCGGCTTTGTGACGAGTATGGCTTCTATGTCATCGCCGAGGCTGACGTTGAGACGCACGGGTGCGTTATGGTCTATAACGATCTCAGGTGGAGTGCCCCGAACGCTTATTGCGGGATTTCACTTCTTGCGATGGATAAGAGCTACAAGAATGCCATTCTTGACCGGGAGCAGAAATTAGTTTATCAGCACTTTAATCACCCATCCATCATCATCTGGTCTTTGGGTAACGAAAGTGGCTGGGGTGAGAACTTCCTTGACAGTGCAAAACTTATCAAAGCTAACGACCAGACAAGGCTTCTGCACTATGAGAACACTCATAACCTTGACGGAACGCCCACAGATATTCTTGACGTTGTTTCAAAGATGTATGCCGCCCCCGACTGGATTCTTAACGGTTTCCTCACTGACGAGAACGAGAAGCGTCCGTTTATTCAGTGCGAATACAGCCACGCCATGGGCAACGGAAACGGCGACCTCGAGGACTACCGCGAGCTCTACGATTCAAGCGACCGGCTCATGGGCGGACTCATCTGGGAGTGGTGCGACCACGCTATCATTCAGGGAGTCGCGGATAATGGCAAGGTGAAATACGGCTATGGCGGAGATTTTGGAGAGAAGCACAACGACGGGAACTTCTGCGTTGACGGGCTTACTTATCCCGACAGAACTCCGCACATCGGGCTTCTTGAAGCGAAGCAGGCTTTCAGACCGGTGATTGTCACCAAGAGCGAGGGCGGCAGCTTCATCTTCAGAAACAAGCTTCTGTTTGTCGATGCGGATAAACGGTTGAATTGCAGATATGAGATTACCGATATGGGCAAGGTTGTCGCAGAGGGGAAGATAGTTTATGAGCTTTCTGCTGGTGGCGAGACGGTTGTCACTATTCCCGAGGCTGAGAATATAAGCGGCGAAAGCGTCTACATCAGGTTCATATTCACCGACAAGGACGGCTACGAGGTCTGCTTTGAGCAGATTAAACTTGCGGAGAATCACGTTATGGCGGTTTCAGTCAGCGATAATACGCCTGTTCTCTGCGAGACCCCGCTCGAATTCACAATTTCTGCCGGCGAAAAGGTCATAAGATTTGACCGCAGACGAGGAGCTATCTCGGCGATTAAGGTTGGGGGAAAGAATCTTCTTGACAAACCGATTGAGTGGAACTTCTTCCGCGCTCCCACCGACAACGACACAATGAAGTGGGACTGGTATCAGGCGCACCTTAACGACTACGTCCCGAAAATTTACGACAGCTCGGCTGAGATTTCCGGAAATGCAGTCATTATCAAGCTCTCCCACTCGTTTGGATGGAGCATCAACCAACCGTTCTGTGTTGCAACCACTGAGATTCAGGTTGACGGAAACGGCGACATATCGGTAAAGACCGACGGCAAGACGAGTAACAAGGTCGAATTTCTGCCAAGATTCGGGCTGAGGCTGTTCCTTGACAAGGGCTTTGATTCGGTCAGGTACTATGGCTACGGACCAAATGAAAGCTACATCGACAAGCACCATTCTTCCTACATGGGCGAATTCAGCGCGAATATCTCAGAGATGCACGAGGACTACATCCGCCCGCAGGAGAATTCATCCCACTACGGTTGCCTCTTTTCAGAAATATCCGACGGCGAGAACACAATCAGATTTGAGTCACCTGCCCCGTTCTCATTCAATGCTTCTGTGTATACACAAGAGGAGCTCGCCGGAAAGCGACACAACTATGAGCTCGAAAGATGCCCGAGCAGTGTTGTCTGCCTCGATAGTCAGATGGCAGGCGTCGGCACTCACAGCTGTGGACCGGAGCTTGACCCGAAATACAGGATTCCACTTCCTGACATCCACCTTGAATTCAGGATAAGCGTAAAATAAGCAAGAAAAACCGGTCTGAGAGCTAATCCCGGACCGATTTCTTTTTATTTATTTGTCTTTGACATCAGTGCAACAGTCTCGACGTGAGCAGTTCTTGGAAACATATCGAACGGCTTGTATCTCACTAAATCATAGCCCGATTTTGCTAAGGCATTCAAATCCCGGGCGCAGGTGGCGGGGTTGCAGGAGATATAGACGAGCTTTTTGGGAGACATTTTAACAACGGCGGAGAGAGTCTCCGCGTCACAGCCTCTTCTTGGCGGGTCTACTATGACAATGTCAGGCTTCTCGCCCTTCTCACTCAGCCTTTCAGCAACTGTTCCTGCGTCACCGGCAATGAACTCTGCGTTCGTTATGCCGTTCATTTCAGCATTTCTTCGTGCGTTCCCTATTGCCGCGGGGACTATCTCGACGCCGATGAGTCGTCTGACACTACCAGCCATCGAAAGTCCGACAGTGCCGATTCCGCAGTAGAGGTCAAGGAGCGTCTCAGTTCCGTCAAGATTCAGGAAAGCCTTTGCAGTGCAGTAGACGTTTTCTGCGGCTTCGGTGTTGACCTGGTAGAATGAGTGAGGAGAAATCTCAACCGTAACACCGCACATCGTGTCATTGATGACGCCTGAGCTGTAAAGGCAAACATCTTTACAGCCTAAAATTACGTTTGTGTTGGCGGAGTTGATGTTAAGGAGGACAGTTTTGACGGTCGGGAATTTCTCAATCAGTGCTGGTATCAACCGGTCAAAGAGATTGGTTTCCTTCGTACAGATGAGGCAGAGCATAATCTCGCCGGTGTGGAAGCCTTTTCTTAGATAAATGTGCCGAAGCAGTCCCCTACCTGTCTTCTCATCATAGACAGAGATTTTATTTTGATTGACGTAATCTATAATCAGGCTACAGATTTCGGTGAAGATTTCCGGTTGCAGAAGGCAGTCGGGGGCCGAAACTACCCGGTGAGACCTCGGAGAAAAGAAGCCGCAGTATGCCTTGCCATCAAAAACTGCCACCGGAAGCTGAATCTTGTTGCGGTAACGGTTGACAGCAGGGCTTCCCGCTATCGGCTCAGGCTCTAAGTCGAAACCGCCGATTCGTCGGAAAGCATCTTTGACGGACTGTTCTTTTGCCTGAAGCTCGGCTTCATATGAAATGTGGCGATAGACACAGCCTCCACAGGCGCGGACATTGCAATCGGGCTCAACCCTGTCCGGGGAAGCTTCCAAAAGCTTCTCGATTTTAGCGTAGGCATAGGTCTTGTTTACCTTGAGGATTTTGGCAGTAAGCTTATCTCCCACTGCGGTATCGGGGACGAAAATCGCCATTCCGTCATGTCTGCCAATTCCCGAACCGTCAGAGCTAATGGCGTCAACACTTAGCTCAATTATGTCGTTCTTATTCAGCATTCCCGTCACTCCCCGCCGACAAGTAATTTCTGATTCTGTCAAAGCACCCGTTCAGAATTTCAGTATGTACCGTTCCGGTCTTGTCAAACGCTGTCGACTCAACAGTGAATGTGAAGTCCTGATGTTTCTTCCTTCTGATATAGGAGAAAAATTTGTCGAAATCCACGCGACCGGCACCAATCGGGAGAACCTTGAGGTTATTCCAGTCCTTGTAACCTCCGCCGTAGTCGTTGACGTGGTAGTGCCTGATTCTGTCCTGAAGCCAGGTGTTCTCATCGTCGTATAAAAGCTCCTCCTGACAGTGAAAAGCCGCCATTTTCGTGTCGAAGACGA
The DNA here is from genome assembly GCA_021202155.1 of Oscillospiraceae bacterium. Classification (GTDB taxonomy): domain Bacteria; phylum Bacillota; class Clostridia; order Oscillospirales; family Ruminococcaceae; genus Faeciplasma. Next base: position 28,558 of record JAJQDP010000024.1, read on the forward strand.
AGCCAGAGTCGGGATATGCCTCATAAACATCATGGAGTCTGCTCATCGGGTCGCTGACGTTACAAACAACGTTCTCAACAAGAAGCATAAGCCCATATTCATCGGCTATTTCGCACAGGTATCTGTAGCCGGCTATGTTATTCTCGATGTGGCTGTCAGAAACAAGCCCATTCCAGAGGTGCAGGACGAGCTTTTCGGCACCCACCCCCTTGGCTATCTCGCAGTTAAGGCGGAAGTCGCGCATTGCAGTATCTAAATCTTCCTCAGTGCCACTGCTGAGGAGTTCGCCGATGCGCTTTTCGCAGTGGATGACAGGTATATTGATTCCGATTTCTCGTGTAAAGTCAATCAGCTTGCCATAGATAAGATACCAGTCGGGGTATATCATGAGCTCAAAGCCATCGCACGAGAGCTTCGGCACAAGGTCTTTGAGGAGAGTATAGTCACGGTTATTCGGTCTGCCTATCAGGGCACCTGTTGAGCACAAAATTGGCATAGTTCACCTCGTCAGATAAGTTCCAAAAGCTTGCCGGCTTCTTCCTTTCTTGAAAGAACCGTATCGAAATGCTTGATGTATTCAAGTGGATATTTTGGATTGAAGAAGCGATTAAGGCGGTCGCCGTCACCTTTGGACAGGACGAGCTTTGTTGTTCCGCCTGCACCTACCGAGAGGATAGTCTGAACCTCCTCCATGATGTTGATGTTGTAGATTCCGGCGTAACCAGGAAGTGTCCAGCCGATGTTCTCCTGATTGCCGAGCTGGTTCTTCTGACGATAGAGGTAATAGGGGCTGTAGCCTGAGTCCATGAGTCTTTCGGTCGAATACTTTATCATCCTCTCACAGAGTTCACCATCGCCGAGGCTTCGTCTTGCCATGAGTTCGGATGCACGCTTGATTGAAAGGGCATGAACGGTTATATTCTCCGGATTCAGTGCCATTACGCCTTCCACCGATTGTGTAAAGCTATCCAACTTGTCATCAGGAAGCCCGGCAATTAAGTCCACATTTATTGCCTTGAAGCCCTTTGATTTTGCAAGCTCATAGCTTGAAAGAAACTCGCTCACCGTGTGGCTTCTGCCGATGGATTTCAGAACCTCTTCGTTGAGGGTCTGAGGATTGATGCTGACCCTGTCGCCGCCGTTTGATTTGATTACATCCAACTTCCCGGAGGTTATGGTGTCCGGTCTTCCAGCCTCGACAGTGTATTCGCGGATGTGAGAGAGGTCGAATGAGGAGGCGATAGCCTTCATGATTCTGTCAAGGTCTTTCGCCTCTATCGAGGTCGGGGTTCCTCCGCCGAAATAAACAGTATCAAGTGTCAAGCATTTATCCTTGACAATGTCGCCTGTAAAGGCAATTTCCTTGCAGAGCTTTTCCACATACTCCGGCATGAGCTTTTTGAAGCTACTGACCGTCTGGGAGATGAACGAGCAGTATGTACACCTTGTCGGGCAGAACGGGATGTCGACATAGAGACTGAACGAACGCCTGGGCATTGCGGAAATCACTGCATCCTGGTTCTCTGCGGTCTTCCAGCCGATATTTATTTTTTCATCGGTCATAAGGTATCTGTCAGCAAGATATGCGGAAGCTTCCGAAAAATCAAATCCTCTTGCACGGAGCTTGTTTATCAGCTTTACAGGTCTGACGCCGGTCAGTATTCCCCACTCTGGTGAAATTCCAGTAAGTCTTCTCAGGCACAGAAACAGAAGCTTTCCAAGCTGAAATTCGCTTTCGTCATTGAAATCTTCGGTACCAGCAGGAAGTGTCAGGCTTTCGGAAGCAGTTTTTCCGTCAAGCGTGACGGTGACCTTAAGAAGTTCGCCGTTTCTCTCTATTAAGGCAAGATTGTCTGCGGGAAGCTCCGGGTTCTCCTCGGTATCTAAAAATACAAAGCCGAAGCTCTGTGCCGGGAAAAAGAGCTTTGAGACAGCCTCGAGCTCGTACTTGAAATCGTTTCCCGAAAATACAAGTGTAAACATCTAATCAACCTCTGAGAATGAATTGTCCGGAAAAGTTCAAGCCTTTCCGGACTCGGTGTCAAGTTAAAGCCCTTCACGAAGTGCACCGAGGTACGGGTTTTCCATGAGCTCGGTATATAAATCCGTCTGTGGTCCGTGTCCTGACAGAACCCGCATATTTTTGCCGTTTGCAAGCTTATAGAGCTTATCAATCGAAGCGATTATGTCGCTGAAGGTGCTTCCGCCGATGTCAATCCTGCCGATGCTTCCGGCGAAAAGGGTGTCTCCAGAGAAGATTATATCGTTGATTATGAACGAAACCGAGCCGGCGGTGTGACCCTTGGTAGATACGACTTTGAAAGTCATGTCGCCGAACTTAAGCTCGTCATCGTCAGAAAAGCACTCCGCTCCCTCACAAGGATAGAAAGGAACGGAGAAGTAATCAGCGCGACAAAGCTTAGAGCTTCGGAGCATCGGCTCATCCTCGTGAGAAATCATCACCTTACAGCCGGTTTTCTCCTTAAGCTCCCCTGCCGCGGAGATGTGGTCGACATGACCGTGGGTAAGAAGAACTGCTTCAAGCTTAAGGCTTCCAAGCTTGCTTATGATTCTGTCAGCATCGCAGGGAGCGTCAATAAGAACGGCGGTATTGTCGGAGCTGACTATATATGCATTCGTTGCGAAATCTCCCATGTTGGGGATCTTGATTATATCCATAAATACACCTACTTTGAGCTTCTCTCGACCGAGAATACGCCCTCTACCTTCTTGAGCCTCGTTATGACGTTCTGGAGCTCGGCTGTTCCTGCAACGCTTATAGTGAGAGTGATGCTCGCATTGCCGTTTTTGAGAACCCTTGCGGTCGATTCATAGGTCATGGTTCTCGTCTCCTGCAGGCAGGACATTATGTCGGCAAGGATTCCGATTCTGTCATAGCCGATGACATCAAGAACAACCTTGTAGTAGTTGCTTGCCGTTTCGTCCTTGCCAGCCCAGTGGACAGGAATCCAACGCTCCGGCTCATTATCCTTCTGTGAAAGGTAGTTCACGCAGTCGCACTTGTGGACGGAGACGCCGTGACCGCGGGTAACAAATCCGACAATGTCATCGCCGGGAAGCGGTGAACAACACTGTGAAAGCTTGACGACACAGTTATCCATCCCGTCAACTATGATGCCTGAGCTCGGCTTCTTCCTGCTCGTGAACTGCTCTGTGGCATACTGGTTGTCGTTCTGGCTTGCAGTCTGGATATACTTCTTTGTGTATTCGTCCTTGAGTCTTGGGATTATCTTTGAGAGGGTGACTCCTCCATAGCCGATTGCGGCATAGAAGTCGTCAAGTGTTTCGCAGTTGTGACGCTTCATGTCAAGCGACAGGAAGTCTTCAAGCTCATTTTCGGGTACTCTGATCAGGTTGCGCTTGAACTCGCGCTCAAGCTCCTGTTTGCCCTCGACTATGTTCTCCTCCCTGCGCTCCTTCTTGAACCAGGAGCGAATCTTCGACTTCGCCTCGTTGGTCTGACAGATATTGAGCCACGCACGGTTTGGTCCGTGATTCGGGTCTTTGGTGGTTATAATCTCGATGATTTCACCAGTTTTTATCTGATAATCGAGCGGAACTAACTTCTTGTCGGCTTTCGCTCCGGTCATCCGGTGTCCGACCTGAGTGTGGATAGCGTACGCAAAATCTATAACAGTTGCGCCCAAAGGAAGGGATATAACATCGCCCTTTGGGGTCATGGCGAATACATCCTCGGGGGCTAAGTCGTCCTTGATGGCTCTTACTATATCCTCGACGTCGTTCGATTCCTGCTGGCTGTCTAAAATCTGGCGAACCCAGTTGAGTCTTGCGTCAAGCTTATACTTGCCCTTGACGCCCTCCTTGTACTTCCAGTGTGCGGCAATACCATATTCGGCAGTGTGGTGCATCTCGTAGGTTCTTATCTGAACCTCAAAGGGTATGCCTTCCCTGCCCATAACTGTTGTGTGGAGGCTCTGGTACATGTTGGCTTTCGGGGTTGAGATGTAATCCTTGAACCTGTTCGGAATGGGCTGGAACATGTCGTGAACCACGCCCAAAACATAGTAACATTCGGTAACGGTGTTGACGATTACTCTCACGGCGTACTTGTCGTAGATTTCGTCAAAAAGCCTTCCCTGCTCGTAGACCTTCTTATAAATTCCATAGGCACTCTTGACGCGACCCTCGATTGTGGGAAGCGGGTTGAAGTCCTGCGCAAGACGCTTGGCGAGGCGGGTCTTTATTAGCTCGATGAAGGCTTCGCGCTCAGGCTTTGATTTCTCCAAAAGCTGTTCTATCTCGTTATAAGCGAACGGGTCAAGATAGGAGAATGCCAGATCCTCAAGTTCCTCCTTCATCTGGCGGATTCCAAGGCGGTTTGCAAGGGGAACGAATATACTCATCGTTTCAAGAGATACGCTTCTCCTCTTTTCCTCGCTTCTGTAGCCAAGTGTTCTCATGTTGTGGAGTCTGTCGGCAAGCTTGATGATGATGACCCTTATGTCCTTTGACATCGAAAGAAGCATCTTGCGGATGTTCTCCGCCTGCTGTTCCTCTTTTGAGTAGAGTGCGACCTGATTCAGCTTTGTAACGCCGTCGACGAGGTTGGCAACATCCTCGCCGAACCTCTTCTTGAGTTCACTATACGGCGTTCCGGTGTCCTCGATGACATCATGGAGGAGTGCTGCGCAGATGGTGTCGGCGTCCATTCCGAGCTCCACCAAAATCTTTGCAACCGCTATCGGGTGGATTATATATGGCTCGCCTGATTCGCGAAACTGTCCTGCATGTTTCTCACGGGCAAGCTGATAAGCCTGCTCTATCTTCTCAACATTGTAGTTCTTGTCAAGTGCCACAATCGAATCGATGAAGTCCTCATAGGCTTCATCCACAATTCTTTCGTTTTCCTCAGGCGTCCTGACTATCTTTTCAATGGTCTCAGCTTTAACTTCGTTTTCATTACTCTTATCTACTTCTGCCATACTGTCCCCTCCTCACTTATTCCTGTGCATTTTCATATTCTTTAATCAAGCTGTCCAGACGATGAAGCGTCTTTGAGCTTTCTATATCTACCCTTGTTTTTGGTGAAGTTAACTCTATGTAGCCGTTTTCTATGTTCCTGCAAAGCCCCGTCTCACAAAAAGCATCTACAGCCACCGAGAGCTTAAAGCAGTTTATTCCGAGTCTCGGCGACAGGTTCGTGACCGTGAACGGTGCCGCAAGGTTAAATGCAAATTTATATATCGATACGAGCTCCTCGCGGGTTGGTCTGCCCTTCTTAAGGATTTCGAGTGACAATCTCTCGCCGCGGCGGAAGCTTTCATAGGCGTCATATGCCGCAAAATAGCTGTCCTGGCGGATTCCGTGAAGGCGATAATCAGTTACAGTGAGAGTAAAGCTCTTTTTACCGTTATACTCGTTTATAGACAGTGTTCCCATCAGGTCAACCTTGTCTCCGGCTTTGATTCCGACAGAAGCGGTCTTTCTTCTGAACATGAGACAACTCAGGTGAACCCCGTCATAGGAAACTTCAAGCTTGGTATGGTCGCCATTCTTAAGAGGAACTACCCGGAGTACTGCCGCTCCGGAAAGAGCGAACAGTGGCTCGGGATTTCCGGCACCATAGGGCTCGATTCTCTCAAGGTCAGCTATATTCTCCTCGGTTATGTCCTTGCCTCTGAGGAGCTTGTCGGCTGTGAGGGTGAATCTCGGCATTGTGGGAAAATTCTCTTTTGCGTACTCAAGAATCATCTCCTTAAGTTTCGGAATATCCTCTTCCTTCACGGTCAAGCCTCCGGCGCATTCGTGACCGCCATACTTGACTAAGATTTCCTTACATGCATCAAAGCACTTGAAGATATTGAAGCCTTGGATGCTTCTTGCCGAACCGACTGCAAAGCCGTTATCGTCTATTGAAAGAATCAGGACGGGTCTTTCGTATCTTTCAAGAAGCCTTGCCGCAACTATTCCTATGACACCGTGATGCCAGCCCTTACCGCTCAGGATTATAACCCTGTCGTGGACGACGTCGGGATTCTCAGCTATATATCTCCCTATTTCGGCGACTATTTCAGCCTCGCACTGCTTTCTCTGGTCGTTGAGCCTTGAAAGCTCTGATGCCTTGGCGACAGCTTCATCGCCCTCGGTGACGAACATGTCAAGTGCGGTTATTGCTGAGCCGAAACGCCCTGCGGCATTGATGCGCGGTGCCAGGAAGTATGCCACTGACGATGAATTCATATTGTCGCGGTTTATGCCGCTCTGCTCAATGAGGCTTACGAGTCCTTCCCTCTCGGTATACTTGAGCTCCTTCAGGCCCATATTCACTATGGTTCTGTTTTCTGAGACGAGAGGAACTATGTCAGCGATTGTTCCGATGGCGCAGATGTCGGCGTACTGCTCGATTATGAAATCCTGTCCGCCATCCTCAAGAGCACAGAGAAGTTTCAACGCAACTCCAACTCCGGCGAAGTCCTTGAAATCGCACCTGCAGTTTTCGAGATAAGGGTCGACCAAAGCCTCGGCTCTCGGGAGAGAAACAGTGGGCTGATGGTGGTCGGTAATGACAAGCTTCATGCCGAGCTCATAGATATAATCAGCCTCTTTGACAGCGGTTATACCGTTGTCGACAGTTACTATGAGCGTCGCTCCACTCTGGCGGATTTCGTCGATGGCTCGCATGTTGAGACCGTAGCCCTCGCTTCTCTCGGGGATATAGCAAAGGGTATCAACACCCATATTCATGAAGTAGTCGTAAAGAATTGCAGTTGATGTGACACCGTCGCAATCATAGTCACCATAGATGCAGATGGTTTCGCCGTTTTCGATAGCTTGATTGATTGTGGCGACTGCCTTGTCCATATCGGGAAGCAAAAACGGATCACTTAGCTCAGTGCCGTTAAAGAAAGCCTTTATCTCGTCAAGGTTATTATATCCCCTTGCGGACATAATTTCAGCGGTAAGGCGCGAAAGGTCGGTCGAATCCAAAGTTTTCTCGACAGAATCTGTATTAATTTCTCTTACTTCCCATCTTTTCATCTGTGACCCTTCCTTTGTCCTTGAAATACTTGCGAATGGAGTTATTATACCACTTCAAGCGACATATTTCAAGAACCCCGTGCACCATAAAGCCCTATTTTTCTTAAGAAAATGCGCTTCCCTGTTATCAGAGAAGCGCGTCAGCTTCAATTACTTGATTTTATCCACAATTTTCTTCATGTACTCAGCGTAGATACTCCCGATAAGCCTTGCGCCCTTTTCGGTGGGATGAACGCCGTCCTCGGCGAACGACACAGGGTCGTCGCCTATAAATGCTGAGTTGAGAAGTCCGTCAAGAGGGACATAGACATCAGCATATTCGCGGGCAAGCTTTCTTATAACCTCGGTCTTCTTGTAGAGGTCTTCCCTGAAGTAGAGCTTGTCGGGAACGGGAATCAGGAACGGCTCCATGAGCATGATTCTTGCATGGGTTCTCTCTTTGAGTGCGTCAAGAATGGTTCTGTAGTTCTTCTCGAACTGCTCATCACTCATCCAGTCCCTTTCGCCTGCGTGACTCCACACGTCGTTTATTCCGATGAGAATCGAGCAGATGTCCGGCTGAACCTCGACGAAGTCGCTCTCTAAACGTTCGACAAGATTAGAGGTCTGGTCGCCGCCGATTGCGAGATCGACGAACTCGAACTCGACGTCGGGGCAAAGCTCCTTGAGTGCGGGTGCGGCATATCTTGGGTAGCCCCAGCCGAGGTCGTGAATATTTTCACGGTCTCTGCCCATGTCGGTTATGCTGTCACCCTGAAACAGTAGTTTAATCATTGTAATTCCTCCAAATATATTTTAGTGTAGATAACGCGTTATTCAAGTCTGTACTTTGTCAGGTCAGGTAGCTCGGAAAGTGTCAGAGTGTAGTCGCTCTGGTATGCCTTGATGAGCATACTCTCCTCGGTGTAGGACTCATTATAGCCCTTCCAGGTATAGACGAAGTCTCCGCTCCATACGCCCCAGTAGAGCCAGTGAATGTTATCCTGCTGGAGATTGTCCGGGTCGGGTATGCAACCGTTCTCTGAGAGAGCCACAAGCTTGGTCTCGTCGGAGCACTTGTAGGCTTCGATAAATGTTGCCGCCTGGGATGAGTACTCGTTCTCGCCGGGGTAGATGTCCCATGCGATTATGTCGACAACGTCATCTCCGGGGTACCAGTCAGCATCCTGACCGTTCCAGACCCAGATGAGGTTTGTGAGCTCATACTCGTCAGTGAATATCTCATACATCAGTCTGTAGAGCTTGATATAGCTCTCTGCTGAGCAATCTCCCCACCAGAACCATGCGCCGGATGCCTCATGAAGCGGTCTCCAGAGAACCGGGACGCCGTAGTCACAAAGAATCTGAAGCTTGGAGGCTATCTCGTGCATGTCCTCGACCAAGAGATTATAGAGCTCATCATCCTCGCCGTTCATAGCCTTGTCAAGGTCTATTGTCGAGTACTGGGTATAGAAGGAGCTGTACCATTCTCCGCTATCAGAAACATAGCCTTCGGGAGACTGCCAGTGCCAGCATATCTGAACTATTCCGCCGCAGTTAACATACCAGTCATACGCCCTTTCGACCGTTTCGGTTGAGGCGTTGTTTGCCTGAGCTATCGGGGTGTAATTCATCATGTCAAGACCCAAAACCGCGAACTCCTCGCCTGTTATCGAAGTGATCCACTCGTACTCCTCAGAATCTCTGCTTGAGTCGGCGAACTGACCGGTAAGGGTGTACTTTCCATAGATGTCACAGAGGAAGTTATAGAGTCTTACTGTGTTATCGTCGGCGTTTTCGTTGGAAAGAGAGCAAGTGACGTTGTAAACATCCTCGATATTAATATCAGATGCGGTGATGGTGAGGCAGTCATAGTCAACCCAGCCCCAGCTTACTGTCATCGAGAATTCGTGTGTGCCTGCGCTCAGGTAGATATACTCAAGCGTGACATCACAGACCTCTCCGCCGACATCGCACCCAACCGAGCCGATGTAGCTTCCGTCAAGATTGGCATAGTTGATTCTTCCGGCATCAGAGGTATATGCTGAAACGGTCAGATTATAAAAACCGGAATTCTCAATCTCAAAAGTAAGAACCATTGAATCGCTGTCAGAATTAAGTCCAGTAACGCCCAAGCCGCCCGAGAAGAGGTCGTTGCTCTTTATGGAGCAGTTTCCGCCCAAGGTTGCGTCCTCGAATTCAAGAAGCTGATAATAGTCGCTCGGAGCATTGTTTTCGGTGTAAGTGTTCTCACTGAGGTCGAGTGATGTGTTGTACTCAGTTCTTACGTCGCCGAATGTGGCGTTCTCCATAACAGCTGTGCCGCAGGCTGTAGTACAGAGTATTGCCGCTATTGTCAGCATACAGACTAAGCCTTGAAATAATTTTTTCATTGTCATTGTCCTTTCTTGACCGTAAATTTGACGTTATCGGTGCCGAATATCTTAATCAACTCGGAAATGGTCTCAGAGCTGATATTGATTGAATTTGCGCCCTTGATGTCGGTGGATTTCCTGACATCGGACAGGTAGCCTATGAGCCTTCCGGAGCCCTTGTTCTCATCGCATAGCTTTCTTAAAGCGGAAATCTTGTCCTTATCCGTGGACTTAAGCTTAAGGCAGAGAGGTCTTTTCTTCAGCTCTTCAACATATTCATCGACGTCCTGAAGGTTGTCCACCAAAATTTTTGGTGTGTCGTCATCCTTGAGGGAAAGTCTGCCGGATATCACAAGCCTCGTTCCACTCATGAGAATGGGCTTAACTGTCTCATAGACGCTCGGAAACACTATGGCTTCTATTTCAGCAGTTGCATCCTCGACGGTGCAGAAAGCCATTGTTGCTCCCGATTTTGTCTTATGCACTCTCTTTGAGCGGAAAATTGCCATTATACTGACTTCCTGCTTGTCCTTATATGTCGGAGGATTCTCCTCAGTGCCATCTATTATCTTCTTGGCAGTCACCATTCCCGAAGCACTTGCCCAGGGGGAATATGCGGCGAGAGGATGACCGGAAATGTAGATTCCGGTTGTCTCCCTCTCCATCTCCAAAAGCTCAGAAAGGGAATATTCCTCCATATACGGTATTGTCAGTTCGGTCGAAGTTATCTCAGAGCCGCCAAACAAATCGGTCTGACCATCTATAGATGACCTTGACTCACTTGAAACAGCGTCAAGGATTGTGTCATAGCTTGAAAGCATTTGACGGCGATTTGCCCCAAAGCAATCGAACGCCCCGCACATGATGAGGCTTTCTATTGAGCGGACTGTCACTTCATTCCCATGCGTTCTGTGGATAAAGTCTACAAGGGAAGTGAACCTGCCATTTCTGTCACGTTCCTGCAAAATGATGTTAATAGCACTCTTTCCAAGGCTTTTCACAGCTAAAAGCCCGTAGCGTATACCGTTCTCGTTCGGCACGAAGATGTCCCGGCTCTCGTTGACGTCCGGCGGAAGAATCTTAACTCCCTTTGCCTCACATTCAGCCGAATATTCGGTTACCTTGGAGACGTTGTCCAAAACACTTGTGAGAAGCGCGGACATATACTCCTTGAAATAGTGACGCTTGAGATACGCGGTTTCGTAAGCGACAGTCGCATAGGCGGCGGCGTGGGACTTGTTGAAGGCATAGGAAGCGAAGCTTGTCATCTCGTCAAAGAGTTCGTTCGCAATTTTCTCGGAAATGCCGTTTGCAACGCAACCACAGCAGTTTACCGAGCCGTCCGGGTTTTTCTCGCCATAGATGAAGGCTTTTCTCTCGCTCTCAAGAACATCATGCTTTTTCTTGGACATTGCGCGGCGAACTATGTCAGCTCTGCCGTAGGAATAGCCTGCAAGACTGCGGAAAATCTGCATTACCTGCTCCTGATAGACGATACAGCCATAGGTAACGTCCAAAATCGGCTTTAGTAGCGGAGTTTTATAGGTGACAAGGCTTTTATTGTGGCGGTTTCGGATGTAGGTTGGAATAGAATCCATCGGTCCCGGGCGATAAAGTGAAATTACAGCTATAAGGTCTTCAATGTCCTCAGGGACAAGGCGCATAATCGTATTTGTCATTCCCTGGGATTCAAACTGGAAGACTCCGACGGTGTCGCCGTCAGAAAGCATTTTATATATCTCTTTGTCGTCAAGAGGAATATTTTCTATGTCAAAATCCGGCTCGAACTTTCTTATCTCCCTTACAGCGTCGCGGATAACTGTTAAGTTTCTCAGACCTAAAAAGTCGATTTTCAGGATTCCGAGATTTTCAAGAATGCCCATTGTATACTGGGTCACGAGCTGACCATCGTTGGTCATGAGGGGGACGTAATCGGAAACGGGTCCTGCTGTTATCACGACTCCTGCCGCATGGGTTGAGCAGTGGCGCGGCATCCCCTCGACCTGCTCTGCCATATCGATGAGCTCTTTTACCTGAGGTGAGGAATTGTAGAGTTCCCTTACCTCCGGAACATTTTCCTTGACCTCTTTCAGAGTGTCGCCGGAATGAATCGACTTGGCGACTTTGTCCACGACTCCATAGGGCGTTCCCATTACCCTGCCGCAGTCCCGGACAGCGTTTCTTGCCGCCATTGTGCCGAATGTCACGATCTGCGCGACGTGGTCTTCACCGTAGCGGCGTTTCACGTAATCGATGACGTCCTGCCTGCCCTCGATGCAGAAGTCGATGTCAAAGTCAGGCATTGAGACACGCTCAGGATTCAGAAATCTCTCGAAGAGAAGGTTATATTTGATCGGGTCGATTCCAGTTATGCCGATGCAATAGGCGACAAGGCTTCCGGCTCCCGAACCTCTTCCTGGTCCTACCGGAATTCCGTGAGTTTTGGCATAGTTGATGAAGTCCCAGACGATGAGGTAGTAGTTGACATAACCCATGCCGGAGATGACAGAAAGCTCATAGTCAAGACGTTCTCTTATTTCAGCGGTGATATTGTCGCCATAGCGTCTTTTCAGCCCATCAAGGCTCATCTGTCTTAGGTACGCCTCGTTGTCGGTGACGCCTTCAATCGAAAAAGCCGGGAGCTTGGTGACTCCGAATTCAAACTCGACGTTGCACTTTTTTGCAATCTCTGCTGTATTGTAGACAGCTTCCGGGTGACTGGGAAACGCCGCGAGCATTTCCTCCTCTGATTTCAGGTAGAACTCATCGTTCGGGAAGCTCATTCCATCAGGGTCGTCAAGAGCTGTGTTGGTGGCAATTCTCATCAGCACCTTCTGGGCAGGTGCATCGGTACGGTTTATATAGTGAGCGTCATTTGTGGCGGCAAGCCTGACGCCTGTTTCATCGCTGAGCTTGAAGAGGTACGGTAATATGTCCGTCTCGTCGGAAAAGTGGTGGTTCTGAACCTCGATATAGTAGTCATCGCCGAAAAGTGCCTGATATTTGAGAACGGTCTTTTTTGCATTGACATAATCTCTGGCACTCAGTAGCCTCGGGACTTCACCCGCAATACAGCCGGAAAGGCAGACAAGACCCTCGTGATACTTTTCTAAGAGCTCAAAATCGATTCTTGGCTTGCGATAGAAGCCCTCGGTATAGGAAAGTGATGTGAGCTTGCATAGGTTCTTGTAGCCGGTCTCGTTTTTGCAGAGGATTATCAGGTGATAAGGGTTATCTATCTTCCCTGCCTTGTCAAATCTGGTTCTTGGCGCGACATACATCTCACAGCCGATTATCGGCTTCACCCCGGCGGCTTTGGCTATCTTGTAGAACTCGACAGCCGCAAAAACATTGCCGTGGTCGGTCACAGCGACAGAGTCCATCCCAAGCTCCTTGGCACGATTAACAAGGCTCTTAATCCTGCATGCGCCGTCAAGAAGCGAATATTCACTATGAACATGTAGATGGACAAAGTTTGCCATAGTTACCCTTCTTTTGAATTGCTTATGTTGTCCGCTATTTCTATTATTCTTTTAAGCCTGTGATTCACCCCTGAGCGGGACATCGGCGGGTCGAATTTCTTGGCAAGGCCGCTCAGTGAATCCTCAGGATTATTCTGTCTGAGAATCGCAACTTCCCTCAACTCTTCTGATAGCTGTGACAGCCCGTCGGGGGAGTTTTCTATTACCCTTATAGCCTCAATCTGTCGGAATGCCGAATTATTCTGACGGTCAACGTTTGCTGTGTCACAGTTGGTAATTCTGTTGGCGTGGTTTCTGATGTCCTTATAAACCTTGGTGTTCATAACCTCAAGGCTTGCGCTGGTTGCTCCTATGAGAGTGAGCATGTCCTCGATATTCTCGCTGTCCTTGAAGTAAAGTATTCTCTGCTCGCCGCGTGTCAGGCGTTTCGCAGTGAGACCAATATGCTTTTCAAGTAGCTCGCTGATTCCGTCACAAAGTATGTCGTCCGTGCTCCCGGGAATTGCTATTTCAAGGTGATATTCCCGTTGCGGGTCGGTCACTCTGCCACAGCTCAAGAATATACCGGTACAAAATGCACCGAAATTTGAGTCTGTAAGCTTGTCCCCGCGGGATAAAATCTCCCGGCAGTCAAGGCTTGAAACGCCAAGACGGGTAAGAATCGCCCCGATGTCGTTTTTCTCAGATACTGAGATTCTGTATTCAGGGAGTCTTCCTCTGTGGCGGGAAATTTCCTCCCCAACCGAACTTTCAGGAGGGATAATGTGGCGGACGAGTCTTAAGAATAACTCCCTGCAGATTTCGTTATCGGTTCTATAGGCTACTCCCGCATCGGATTTTTCGCTCACAAGAAGCATTCCAAGAAGGCAGGCATCCGATTTTTTCCTGCCTGTTACCGATTCAGCCGCTTCGGTTTTTACTTTGTATACAAAGGATTCTGTAGATTTTACTTTCATGATATTTGCTCTAAGCTTCTGTGCTCCGCTCTTACGCTCAGTTTGTCCCGGGTCAAAGCCTCCGACATCCTTCTTGCGAAGCTGACCGAGCGGTGTCTGCCGCCTGTACAGCCGAATGCGATGACGAGCCTCGGCTTACCCTCCTTCTCATACATGGGTATCATAAGACTCAGGAGGTCATAAATTTTTTTGAATACTTCATTAGATTCCGGGAAGCACATGACATAGTCATATACCTCATTATCGAGCCCGGTTTTGTTTTTAAGCTCGGGAACATAATATGGATTCGGCAGGCATCTTACATCAAAGACAAGGTCGGCGTCCTTCGGGATTCCATACTTGAAGCCGAATGAGATTACGCTTATCGCCATTTTCGTGCCCTTGTCGGTGAAGAATTCCGCCATTTCTGCACGGAAATCCGCCATTCCAAAATCGGTCGTGTCGATATAAAAATCGGACATTTCCTTGGCTTTCTTGGTTTCCTCCCGCTCAAGGGAGATGGCTTTATAGAGGTTTCCGGACGACTCGGCATCAAGGGGGTGCTTGCGCCGGGTTTCCTTGTATCTTTTGACGAGAGTATCGTCGTCGGCATCGAGATACAGAACCGAAATCTCGACATCGGGGGCTCTTAGGGCATTGACGCAGTCCTCAAATTTCGAGAAATGCTCGCCAGAGCGAATATCAACCGACACTGCAAGTCTGGTTATCAGCTTGTCTGCACCTACTATGAATCTTGAAAAGCTCAATAGCATCTCGGGAGGCATGTTGTCGATGCAGTAGTAGCCCATGTCCTCAAGGTAATTGATGGCACTTGACTTCCCTGCTCCCGACATCCCAGTAACAATGACGATTTTCATACTCTTCCTCCCAGATTAAAGCCTATTCCTCTATCAGCTTGACCTCGCACTCGAGCTCATAACCCGTTTTCTCCAAGACCGTTTTCTTTATGTGAGAGATAAGGTTCATGACATCTGCGGCTGTCGCATTGCCGGTGTTTATAACAAAGTTTGCGTGCTTATCGGAGACCTTTGCGCCGCCTATCGAATAGCCTTTAAGCCCTGATTCTTCTATCACGAGCCCGGCATAAGTGCCCTCAGGTCTCTTGAAGGTTGAGCCTGCACTCGGATATTCAAGCGGCTGGCGGGACTTGCGCCTTGCAATCAGCTCATCCATTCGGGCTTTGATAGCATCTTTATCGCCGTGAGAAAGCCTGAACTTTGCCGAGACGATTATCTCGCCCGAATTTGTGAATCGCGAGCGACGGTAACTGAAATCAAGCTTATCGCTCGGGTAGGTTATAATCTCTCCCGACTGGTTTATGCAGGTCACTTCCGAAACGACATCCTTCATCTCTCCGCCATATGCTCCGGCGTTCATGAAGACCGCTCCCCCGACGCTTCCGGGGATTCCGTAGGCGAACTCCAAACCTGTCAACGCATTATCAAGCGCAGTCTTACAAACTCTTGCAAGCGAAGCTCCGGCAGAAGCTGTGATATATTCGCCGTCCACGTCTATCTCTGACATATCTGACCCAAGGACGAATATTGCTCCTCTGTAGCCGTTGTCTGAAAACAGGACGTTTGAGCCGTTTCCAAGAATTATATATCTGTCGACTTCG
The DNA here is from genome assembly GCA_021202155.1 of Oscillospiraceae bacterium. Taxonomy (GTDB): domain Bacteria; phylum Bacillota; class Clostridia; order Oscillospirales; family Ruminococcaceae; genus Faeciplasma. The sequence goes on from JAJQDP010000024.1 coordinate 43,988, forward strand.
GAAATAAGCTCTCTGAGGGAATCTATGCTGTTCGGAAATATCATTATATCGCAAGAACCGCCTATTTTGAAGGACGTGTGCTCCTTGAGAGGCTCGTTTATCAGAAATTTGCAACCATGTTTCAAAGATATTTCTTGCAATGCTTTTATGCTGTCTGGCATTACTGTGTCACCGTTTCAATAGTTATTATAGCTCAAGCTGTGGGTGCTTTCTTAAGATCCACTCTTTCACCTTTTCCCAGTCGCTGTTAAGAATCAGCTTTTCCGGGAAGTCGACTTCTTTCAGGACTTTTTCCACAGTTGAAGTCTTCCCAACTGCATCCCAGAAATGGGCATCTGTGTCGACCACTATCGGGATTTCGTACTTCTTGCAAAGTTTGAGAATCGGAACCGAGTTCTTGAGTGAACCTTTCTTTCTCATAAGTGAGCTTTCGTTGAGTTCGACCAACTTTTCGTATTCTTTAAAGACTTTTAAGACTCTTTCGTGCTCGAACGGGAAAAAGTCGGTTGTCGGGTGTCCGATAACGTCAATATAAGGGTTCTGGCAGAGCTTGATATAGCCGTCAGAAACAACCTTTGGGTCGTCTGAAAGCTCATCGAATGTGTACTTATGGTACGATGCGACTACCCACTCCATCTTTTGAAGAAGGTCTTCGTGCATATCGACATCGCCATTATAGTTATATATGTTTACCTCTGCGCCTTTAAGAACGGTAACGCCGAAAACGGTTCTCGGGAGGACTCTCATATTGGTGAAGTGCCATTCGTGAGCGGTGTCGGGCATTACGCCGTAATGGTCGGTCATGGCGATCGCTTTCAAGCCCAAATCAGCCGCCGCACGGCAGTTTTCGGTGAGGGTTGAGTAGGCGTGGTCGGAAGCTATTGTATGTGTGTGAAGGTCAGCCTGAATAAGCATCAGAAATCCTCCCACTTGGAAACAGTCTCTGTTCCTTCCATCTCAAGACCTAAGTTATTGAGAAGTTCCTGAGCGGCGTTATAGCCCATCTTCTTCTGACGGTTGTTCATAGCGGCAACTTCTAAGATTACTGCCAAGTTACGTCCGGGCTTAACAGGGATTGTGATACATGGGATATTTACTCCTAAGATGTCCATGCTCTCGGAATCGACGCCCATGCGGTCATAGACCTTATCGGGGTCCCAGATTTCGAGCTTGACGACCAAATCTATCTTCTCGGTCATCTTGACGGCACCCATACCAAAGAGTCTTCTTGCGTTGACGATTCCTATGCCTCTGAGCTCAATGAAGTGGCGGATATTGTCTGGAGATGAACCGACAAGGGAGATTGCAGATACTTTCTTTATCTCAACCGCATCATCGGCAACAAGTCTGTGTCCTCTCTTGACAAGCTCGATTGCGGTTTCGGATTTACCGACGCCGCTCTCACCGACGATGAGGACGCCTTCACCGTAGATTTCGATGAGAACGCCGTGGCGGGTGATTCTCTGACCTAATTGGGTGTTAAGGTATGCAATTCCTCTTGACATAACCTCAGAGGTGTCAAGCTCTGACGAGAGAACCGGGACGCCATATTCTGTTGCCGCGTCCATCATTTCCGGGAAGGGCTCGTGTCCGCGGGAGATAATCAGAGCCGGGAATTTGTACGAGAAGAGTGTCATAAGTACTCTTCTTCTTTCATCAGATGCCAATCCCTGAAGATAGGCAAACTCGGTGTTTCCGCAAATCTGGATCTTCTCGTTATTGAAGTAGGCATAGAAGCCGGTGAGCTGAAGACCCGGACGGTTGATGTCGTTGTTTGAGATGAGAATTTTGGATAAATCCTTCGGTGTGTAGACCGTTTTTAGGTTGACTTCCTTTGCGAACTGTGCAAGTGAAACTGTATACTTTTCTGCCATAGGGTTCTCCTTTCTTTTTACGTTAATCTAATTTTATCTCGCCGTCTTCAAGCATATTCTGAACGGCGATGAGTATTCCTGCTTTTCCTGTGGGATATGTAAGTCCTCCCTGAAGCCATGCGGCATAAGGCTCTCTTATCGGGGCATCGGCTGAAAATTCAATTGACGCGCCCATTGTGAATGCTCCCGCCGCCATTATCACGGGGCTTTCATAGCCGGGAGTTGGAATTGCTTCGGGAATGAGGTAGCTGTCAATCGGCGCGCCCTTCTGGATTCCCTTTATGAATGACGTGAGGGTTTTCTCGTTCTTGAGAAGTATTGATGCGATTATATCCGCTCTTGGTTTGCCCTGCTTTGGAAGAGACTCGAAGCCAAGTAGTCCCAAAAGTGCACACGCAAATTCTGATGTCTTGACTGCCGCGGCTGTAATCTCGGGAGCTAAGAAGAAGCCCTGATACATTTCTCTGTTCTGATGAAGTGAGGCTCCTACTTCCTTACCCATTCCGACGACTGTCAAGCGGTAGGCACACTTTTCGATGAGGTCTTTTCTTCCGGCAATATATCCGCCGGTTGAGGCGATTCCTCCGCCTGGGTTCTTGATGAGCGAGCCCATGATGAGGTCTGCTCCGACTTCGGTGGGTTCTTTAGTGTCGACAAATTCGCCGTAGCAGTTATCTACCATGATTATGGCGTCCGGATTGCCTTTTTTCACCGCTTCTATCATCTTTTCAATATCGGCGATTGTGTAGGAAGGTCGGGTTGAATAGCCTCTTGAACGCTGGATATAGGCGACAGTTGCATTCTTTACTTTTTCGGTTATAGCATCCAGATTGGGCATACCGTTCTCAAGGAGCTCAATCTCTTCATACTCAATTCCGTAGTCCATGAGTGAGCCGTTGCCCTTTTCGCCACGCTTGCCGATGACCTCTTCAAGTGTATCATATGGTGCGCCGCAGAGCATCAGAAGCTTGTCGCCTGGTCTTAAGACTCCAAAAAGTGCGGTTGAGAGCGCGTGAGTGCCGTTTACTATTGTATGGCGGACGAGAGCGTCCTCACAGCCGAATGCCGTTGCGTAGACTTTATCGAGCGTATCTCTTCCGACATCATCGTAGCCATAACCGGTTGTACCATGGAGGCAGGTCTCGCTGACGTTATTTTTTATGAACGCAGAAAGCACCTTCATGCCGTTATATTCTGCTATCTCATCAATTCTCTTGAATGCTTCCGAGCACTGAGCTTCAGCTTCATCCGCAAGATTGAGAATTCTTTCGTCGATATTAAACAAGTTCTTCATAGTCTTTTCTTTCCTTCAGTTTCAGTATATAATCCTCGCCGAGTTCAGTACAGCCAAGGCGGAGGTAAAAATCGCGCATTGACTCGTCGGAGGCAAGATAACACTCTATCCCCTCTTTTTTCAGCTCCTGCGAAACGAGCCTGATAAGTGTTGATGCATAGCCCTTTCCTCTGTCCTCCTCGGGAGTTGCTATGTCGGCAAGATATGCTCTTCCGTAGCTCTGGCACTTGACTGTCAGCACCGCCGAACGGTAGCCATAGATTCTGACTATTCCGCGGTTCACCCGTCTTACGGTGTCTGTGAGCCATAAGCCATAGTTCGCGTCCTGTCCCGCGAAGGCAGTTTCAAAAACAGATTCATACGGTAACTCGCGGAGAAGCTCTTTTTCCTCCAAAACTCCCTCTGATGCCGGCACTGAAAAGAAATATCTCTTTTCCTTGCGGTATTCGCTCAGCCCTCTCCTTGGAATCAGGACTTCCGGCATTTCGACAATCATAGGGTACTTGAACCTGATAAATTCCTCGGTTTCCCGGATACAGCCGGACGAGCTGCGAGCATCGTCGAGTAAATCCACCGTCAGTAAGCTGTTCATCGAGGCGAAGATTCCTATGCGCTTGTTGCCTTTCAGAAGTTCATAGAACTCGCAGAAATCGAATTCAGTTCCGTAGGCTAAGATATGCGAGAGGATTATTCTTGAATAGTGAGAGTCACGGAGGAGTAGCTTTGCGTTGTCAAAGCTGTCGATTCGTCTAATCATTACTTGAGCCCGCTCACTATCGACTTGAAGTGCCTGCCGCGAACCTCAAAATTGGGGTACATGTCAAACGATGCACATGCAGGAGAAAGAGTTACAATGTCGCCGAGAGCAGCACTCTTTCTTGCAAGCTCGACCGCCTCCTCCATTCCGGAGGCGTGAAGAATCGTCAGCTCATCGGGGTTATAGAACGGCGTTTCGGTTACGGCTTTTTCAATCTTGGGCGCAGTCTGCCCCATGAGAATCAGGGTCTTGACATACTTATTGACCGGCTCGGCAAGGGGTTCAAATGGTATCTTCTTGTCATAGCCGCCGGCTATCACTATTATCTTTGTTCCGAATGCCTTGAGACCTGCTATTACTCTTGTCGGGCTGGAGGCTATTGAGTCGTTATAGTACTTTACGCCGTCAAGCTCACGGACGAATTCGATTCGATGCTCAACTCCACCAAAATGACGTGCAACGCGGCAGATGGAGTCGACAGAAACATCTCCCCAGACTGCGCTTATTGCCGCCAGGTAATTTTCGATATTGTGCTCGCCGGGGAGCTTGATTCGCTCTGCAGGAATTATCTTTACAGTCTTCCTGCCATCGCAGTAGCAAAGGACTCTGTCGGAATTCAAGTAAGCTCCGACCTTGACAGGAGAAAGCCTTGAGAAGCCAACCAAGTTTCCTCTGACGTGAGAGCCAAGCTTGACTGTTTCGGCGTTGTCCTGGTTCAGGACAGCCTTTGAAAAGGCACTCTGGTGGTCAAGAATGTTGCACTTAGCCGCGATGTACTCGTCCATAGTTCCGTGGACATCGAGGTGGTTCGGAGATATATTTGTTATAACTGCGACATCGGGAGACTGGCGCATCGAGATAAGCTGGAAGCTTGAGAGCTCGACTACCGCGAAATCAGTTTCCGATATGCTCTCGATTCTTGGGAGCAAAGCTTTTCCGATATTTCCCCCAAGCCAGACCTTGTAGCCCTCGGCTTTCAGGAATTCAGAAATTATTGTAGTAGTGGTTGTCTTGCCATCTGAGCCGGTAACCGCATAGATCTTGCACGGGCAGAGTTCAAAGAAGGACTCCATCTCACTTGTGACGATGACTCCTGCCTGCCTCGCTTCCATAAGCTTCGGGTTATTATAGTACATTCCGGGGGTTCTGTAGACAACGTCATAGTCGGTGAGGCTGTCAAGATAGCCTTCACCCAGGACGAATTTCACGCCTTTTTCGGAAAATTCATTATAGAGCTCCTGGTCATATTGGTCTATGGTCTTCTTGTCCAAAACAGTTACATCTATTCCTTTTGAGAGGAAAAGCCTTATAAGCTCGGTGTGGCTGACGCCGATTCCAATGAAGGCAACTCTCATATCTTTAAGAGAATCAAAAAATCTCTGTGTCTTGTTCATATATTCACGCCTTTCAGATTCGTTTGCAGTGGCTGAGCATAATTACTCATTCTACATTCTCAGCCTATGATATTATATAACATTTCGGGGCGCAATTCAATGCTTATTTTTGCGAGAGTGAGAAGATTTTTTTGAAGTCGGGGTCTGATAGCGTGGCATTGTCGAAAAAAGGATAAAAAAATCCTATCAAAATAGCAGGAATATTTATAATTTTATTATTGTAAACGGGCTGAATTTGCTATATAATGAATAGTGGCATTATGGGGTATCATGCTGCCGAAAAATTGTTTAAAACAAGGAGACAAAGATTGTAATTGAAAAATACTATCATCAGCATACGAAATGCTGTTGTCGAGTATGACGGGATTCAGGTGCTCAAGAGCATCAACCTCGACATAGTGGACAAGCAATTCGTAACACTCTTGGGTCCGTCCGGCTGTGGAAAGACTACAACGCTTCGGATCATCGGTGGCTTTGCCGAAATGGCAAGCGGTGAGCTATTTTTTAACGGCGTGAAGATTAACAACCTCCCTCCCCACAAGCGTGAGGTCAATACTGTCTTCCAGAAGTACGCGCTTTTCCCCCATTTGAATATCTACGACAACATCGCTTTCGGTCTCAGGATTCAGAAACTTCCTGAGAAGGAAATTGCGACCCGTGTCGGAGAGATGCTTGAGCTTGTGAATATGCAAGGCTTTGAGAAACGCTCGGTCAATTCCCTTTCCGGCGGACAACAGCAAAGAATTGCCATAGCCAGGGCTCTTGTCAATCGTCCGAAGGTTCTACTTCTTGATGAACCCCTCGGCGCGCTCGATCTGAAGCTCCGAAAGGAAATGCAGATTGAGCTTAAGAGAATGCAACGAGACCTTGAGATTACGTTTATCTATGTCACGCATGACCAGGAGGAAGCTCTTACAATGTCTGACACGGTAGTCGTAATGAGAGACGGTTGCATTCAGCAGATTGGCACACCGCAGGACATCTATAACGAGCCTGCAAATGCCTTTGTTGCCGACTTTATCGGCGAATCAAACATCATTGACGGAATAATGAGACGGGACTTTCTGGTCGAGTTCGCCGGCAAGGAATTCTCCTGCGTTGATCAGGGATTCGGTGCTGACGAAATAGTTGACGTTGTCATCAGACCGGAAGACATCAAGGTTGTTCCGCAATACCAGGGAGCTATCGTCGGAGTAGTTGAAAGCTGCATCTTCAAGGGCGTTCACTACGAGATAGGCGTCGATGCTCTCGGCTACAAATGGAAAATACACTCCACTCAGAGCGAGGAGGCAGGAGCGATTATCGGCATGAATGTAACTCCGATGGACATACATATCATGCACAAGTCGGAGGCGTAACCTTAAGATGAAGGTATCAAAGGTTTTCGCTGTGCCATACGCTGTATGGGTTCTCGTCTTTACGATAATTCCTTTAGGACTTGTAATCGGATTCGCTCTTACCGATTCTGACGGAAGCTTTACGCTTCAAAATCTGTTCGATATGTCAGACTACATGGCGGTACTCTTCCGCTCAATCCTGTTTGCCATAATCGCAACAGTCATCTGCCTTGTACTGGCTTTTCCCGCGGCATACATCATCTCACGGGCAAAGTCATTCAATCAGTCCTCGCTTATAGTTCTTATAATGGTCCCTATGTGGACAAACTTCATCCTAAGAACCTACGCATGGATGACGCTTCTTGAGTCGAACGGTCTTATAAACAAGTTTTTGGGGCTGTTCGGAATCGGTCCGTTGAACCTCATCAATAACGGCGGTGCTGTCATATTAGGTATGGTATATAATTACCTTCCGTTTATGATTCTTCCGCTCTATTCGGTGATGGTCAAGATTGATTCAAGCGTTATCGAAGCGGCAAGGGACTTGGGAGCTAACAACTTCAACCTCGTAAGAAGGGTCATTCTTCCGCTTTCGATGCCCGGAATCAACTCCGGCATTATCGCCGTTTTCATTCCGAGTGTTTCGACATTCGTCATCTCAAGAATGCTCGGCGGCGGAACAAGCGACCTTATCGGCGACATAATCGAATCTCAGTTTTTGGGGACATCATATAACCCACACCTTGGTTCGGCTATGGCACTGGTTCTTATGATAGTTGTAATATTCCTGATGAGCCTGTTCAACCAGTTCGGCTCGGAAGAGGAGGCTGTGATATGAGAAAACTGCCTTCCAGACTATACATGTACGCTCTGTACCTGTTTTTGTACCTTCCGATTTTAGTTCTGATTGTGTTCTCGTTCAACGTCAGCAAGTCCCGCTCCAACTGGACAGGCTTTACCCTTGACTGGTACGTAAAGCTGTTCCATAATGAGTCTATAATGACATCGCTCAGAAACACGGTTATAGTAGCTCTTGCGGCGTCAATATTCGCAACAATATTGGGCACTACCGCAGCTCTTGGCATAAACAGCATGAAAAAACGCTCAAAAACTGTTTTCATGAACCTGACATATATACCCGTTGTCAGCCCTGAAATCATCATGGGTGTTTCACTTATGCTTCTCTTCCAGATTTTCAGAACATCCTTTGGCTTCCAGTTCGGATTTGCTTCGCTGATACTTGCGCATATCTCGTTTGATGTGCCATATGTAATCTACAGTGTCCTTCCGAAGCTGAGAGGGATGAACCCGAGTCTTGTTGAAGCCGCTCAGGACCTTGGTTGCAATCAACGGCAGGCGTTCTTCAAGGTTGTAATCCCAGAGATTATGCCCGGCATTTTCACCGGATTCCTGATGAGCGTGACCTACTCGATTGACGATTTCGTTGTAAGCTACTTCACATCAGGTACGAACGTGCAGACCCTTTCCATCACAATCGAATCGATGACGAGGCTTAAGGTTTCACCGGAGATCAATGCTCTCTCGGCGATTATATTCTTAGTCATCTGCGTGATTCTCATAACCAAAAACATTTTCGACAACCGCAGGCTGAGGCGTGAGCAGGAGCAGTTCCGCGCCGCCCAGAGAAAGGAGAGCATGGTATGAGAAAACTGTTTGCTTTCCTTACAGCGTTTTTGGTTCTTGTGCTTTCCCTTTGCGGATGCTCTTCCGGCAATGCATATGGTGCGTACTCAGAGCTTGATGAGGAGCTTCTTTCAGACTACGACTACACCCGCTTCATGGGGCAGGACATTATACTCAACGTGGCTAACTGGGGCGAGTATATGTGTCTGAATGAAGCGGACATGTTAGATGTCAACGAGGCTTTTGAAGCTCTCACCGGAATAGAGGTCAACTACACCACATTTGCAAGCAACGAAACGCTCTACTCGAAGATTCAGTCGGGAAGCGCGGAGTATGACATCATCATCCCGAGCGACTACATGATTTCAAAGATGATTGACGAGGGTCTTGTGCAGAAGCTTGACCTTGACAATATCCCGAATCTTGCGAACATCATGGAGACGTTTCTCTATCCCGAATATGACCCGACGAACGAGTACTCTGTCCCCTATCTCTGGGGAATGGTCGTCATAATCTACAACACCACTATGGTTGATGAGGAGATAACATCCTGGTCGTCACTCTGGGATGAAGAGTATGCGGGAAATATCCTGATGTTCAATAACCCTCGTGATGCATTCGGAATAGCTCTTACGTACCTGGGATATTCACAGAACACCGAGGACGAGTTTGAGCTCCAGGAGGCGGCACTTCTTCTTAAAGAGCAAAAGTCGATAGTCCAGGCATATGTAATGGACGAGATTTTTGACAAGATGGAGGGCGGTTCCGCCGCCATCGCTCCCTACTATTCGGGCGACGCAGTAACCATGATGGCTGAGAACGAAGACCTGACCTACTGCATCCCTGTTGAGGGAACCAACCAGTTTGTCGACGCTATCTGCATTCCCACTGCAGCTCAGAACAAGGAAGCGGCTGAAATGTATATAAACTTCCTCTGCGAAGCTGAAGTCGCTCTTGCCAACTGCGAGTACACCGGCTATTCAACCCCGAATCAGGCGGCGTATGAGCTCTTGGACGACGAGGTCAAGAATAATCCCCTGCAGTATCCGTCTGATGAATATCTCACGGAGCACACCGAGGTATTTGTAAACCTCTCCGACGAAGCGAACGAGCTTATGCAGACGCTCTGGAATCAGCTCAAGATTGACGGAACCAATCCCTGGCTCGTTCCCATTTTCCTTATTGCCATGCTGGCGGCGACTGTATTTGTCAATGTCCGACGGGCAAGAAAAAAGCACTCCGACCATCTGTAGATCAAATCTGCAGATAGTATCTGTAGGTTTAGAATAAAGCATTCCCACACACTATTATTCAAAATACAATATGGAGGCATGATTCAATGACAATGTTAAAAAAGACCTCGCAAATCTTCAACCCTGAAGCGAGCGTTGCTCCACTCGGCATCATCGCGATGGACAACGCAAAAGAGCTTGGCGAAAAGATTAACGACTATCTCGTAACATGGGCAAGGCAATCGGGACAGGATGTTGACACATTCCTTATTCCCGCAAGCTGTCCCAGATTCCAGTCTGGTGATGCAAAGGGCTTCATCTATGAGACGGTCAGAGGCTACGACCTTTTCTTCGTTTGCGATGTCGGCAACTACTCCTGCACATATCCATACTTTGGGTATGAAAATCGCAAATCCCCCGATGACCACTTCCAGGACTTAAAACGATTGATTCAGGCGGCGGGAGGAAAGGCTCACAGAGTCAATGTAATCATGCCGCTCCTCTACGGTGGCAGACAACACAGGCGCAACGGCAGAGAGTCCCTTGACGGAGCTGTAATGCTCCAGGAACTCCAAAATATCGGAGTTGAGAATGTTCTCACCTTCGACGCTCATGACCCAAGAGTCATGAACGCAGTTCCACTTATGGGCTTTGACAACATTGTACCGTCATATCAGGCTCTTAAGGCACTCTTCAAAGCATTCCCTGACCTCATCATTGACAAGGAGCATTTCATGATTGTATCACCCGACGAGGGCGGAATGAATCGGAATATGCACTATTCGTCAGAGCTTCAGGTTACACTTGGAATGTTCTACAAACGCAGAGACGTCAGCCAGGTTGTCGACGGCGTCAACAGGATTGAGGCACATGAGTACCTTGGAAACGACGTCACTGGAATGGACATCTTCATTGCGGACGACATCATTTCCTCCGGAAAGTCGATGATTGAGGTTGCTTATGATCTGAAGAAGAGAAATGCCAAGAGAATCTTCACCTATGCGACCTACTGCATCTTCACAAAGGGCTACGACGAGATGGACAAGGCTTACGAAGAAGGTGTTATCGACGGCGTCTTTGGAACGAATCTCACATATGCTCCAAAAGAGCTTCTTGAGAGGGAATGGTATCACGTTGTCGATTGCTCGAAGTATGTCTCCTACTTCATCACTGCCCTTAATCACGACAAGTCGGTCAGTGCTATCATCGACCCGCACGAAAAGATCCAGAATCTCCTCAAGGAGCATAGAGGAAAGTAATCCGGCATAGAGTATCTTGAATATTTTTGAGAAAGGATGATTTTGATGCTCAAGGAATTTGATATTGGTGGACTCACCTTCAATCCGTTTGAGAGAATCGGCAATGACTGGTGTCTTATCTCGGCTGGAGATGAAAGCGGCTTTAATACGATGACAGCCTCATGGGGCGGAGTCGGAATACTCTGGGGCAGAGAGGTAGCGACCTGCTATATAAGACCTCAGAGATACACAAAGAAGTTTGTAGACGGAAGCGAGTACTTCACTCTCACCTTCTTCCCGGACGGCTACAAGAAGGCTCTCGGGCTCTGCGGAAGAGTTTCTGGGCGAGATCACGACAAGCCGAAGGAAGCGGGTCTCACTCCCCTGTTCACAGATAATACTGTCACTTTCGAGGAGGCAAATCTCGTACTTGTCTGCAGAAAGCTCTATGCTCAGAATCTGACTGAGGATTCATTCGTCGACAAGACTGTGTATGAGCGAAACTACCCCGAGAACGACCTTCACACGATGTATATTGGCGAGATAGTCAAGGCTTACAAGGCTGACTGAAACCCATTCTAAAACTTGGCTCCCTTTCATAAACTCATCTTAGGACGAGTTTCGGAAGGGAGCTTTATCATGCAGGAAAATAATTTTGGCGGGCTGACATCTCAAGAGGCTGAGAGGAGACTCAAGGAATACGGCTACAACCGCCTTAAATCGAAAAACAGGAAGAATCCGGTCGGGATATTCTTCTCGCAGTTCAAGGACATCATGGTTATGGTGTTACTTGGCGCGACGGTTATATCGGTTTTCATGGGCGAAATCTACGATGCGGTCACTATCATACTGATCGTTCTCATGAATGCGGTACTCGGCTTCATTCAGGAATACAGAACAGAGCGGACGATGGAGGCTCTTGAAAAGCTGACAGCACCGACTGCAAGGGTGATTCGCGATGGTAAGGAAAAAGTCATCGACGCTTCTCTTATTGTCCCCGATGACGTGATTCTGATTGAAGCGGGAGACCAGATTCCCTGCGACGGAAGGATACTCCGCTCAAATGGGCTTTGGTGCAATGAGTCGATTCTAACCGGCGAGTCGGAAGCAGTCAGAAAAGGCAGTCATGACAACATGGTTTACATGGGAAGCTCGGTTACCAAGGGAAACGCAGTCATGGTATGCGAAAGCACCGGAATGAACACCAAGATGGGACAGGTTTCGTCACTCATTGACGAAGCAGGTAATTCCGAAACACCGCTTCAGAGGAAGTTAGGGACTCTCGGAAGAGTTCTCTGCCTGATATGCGCAGCAGTCTGTGCCCTGGTAGTGGTGGCAGGAATAATCCGGGGAGAGCCGATTTTTGACATGCTGATGACTGGAATCACTATTGCAATCGCCGCTATTCCCGAAGGTCTTCCGGCGGCTGTAACGATAGCTTTGGCTCTTGCGGTAAGGCGGATGATGAAGAGAAACGCACTCGTAAGAAAGCTCCATTCGGTCGAGACTTTAAGCTGTGCGGACGTCGTCTGCACCGACAAGACAGGAACTCTCACAGAAAACAAAATGAGCGTCACAAAGATAAGAACATCTGACAAGGAGTTTGCCATTACAGGCAATATCAGTGCAGATAAGTGCTTGCAGGAGCTTATGAACTGTGCTGTCCTCTGCAACAACGCTATTCTCAGCGAAAATGACGGAATCGGAGACCCAACCGAAGTGGCACTTCTCGTTGCCGCAAAGAAGTGCGGAATTAGCCCTGAAAGTATCAGAAGCGGCTGTACAAGGCTATCTGAGATACCGTTTGACAGCGAGTCAAAGAGAATGAGCGTGACTGTTTCGGGACACCCTGGCACGAAAACCTATACCAAGGGTGCGCCGGATGTGATTCTCAAAACCTGCCGGATGATTTATACTGAATCGGGTATCTTACCGCTTACCGGTGAGAAAAAGCGCGAGCTTTATGAGGAGATTGATAGCTACGCCGCCGGCGCGCTGCGTGTCATGGCGTTTGCCTTTACAGATGAGAAAACCGGCTATGATGTGTTCTTAGGTCTTACAGGAATGCTTGACGCTCCGAGAGCGGAGGCTAAGGACTCTGTTAAAGCACTCAGAAAAGCCGGAATCAGAACTGTGATGATAACGGGTGACCACAAGCTCACCGCTGAGGCTGTTGCAAAAGAAGTGGGAATTCTCAGGCGCGGGGATATGGTCATATCAAAAGACGAGCTTGATAAAATGTCCGGCAAGGAGCTCGACAAAATTATCTCAAAAGCCGCCGTTTTCGCACGAGTTGACCCCGGAGATAAACTGAGAATCGTGCAATCCCTCAAGCGGAAGGGCAAAACAGTCGCGATGACAGGCGACGGGGTGAACGACGCTCCTGCCGTCAAGGAAGCGGACATCGGAATCGCTATCGGCAAGAACGGCTCGGAGGCTTGCAAGCAGGCGGCAGATATGATTCTCTTAGACGACAACCTCTCGACCATATGTGAAGCTGTCAGACAGGGCAGAACGGTTTATATGAACATCCGGAAGTTTGTGAGATACCTCATCTCCTGCAACATCGGCGAGGTTATGGTGATGTTTCTCTCTATTCTTCTTGGCTTGCCGGTTGTGCTTCTTCCCACACAGATTCTTCTTGTGAACCTGGTCACCGACGGTCTTCCGGCGATGGCACTGAGCCTTGAGAAGAGCGAAAAGGAGATTCTTCGGATGAAGCCAACGGAATTTTCCGGGAGCTTTTTCAGCGGAGGACTTCTTGGAAGGATTACTATCCGTGGAATTCTCATAGGGCTCTGCACACTCGGTTGCTTTGCGTATTCGCTATATCTCGGCTGTGCCCTGGAAACGGCAAGAACCTGTGCCTTGGTGACGCTTATTGCGAGCCAACTTATCCACGTTTTTGAGTGCAGAAGCGAGCATAAATCTGTGTTCCGGATGAATCCGTTTGAGAATATGGCTCTTGTATCGGCGGTTCTTGTTTCGGCTGGTGTGACTGCGCTGTGCATCTATGTGCCGTTCCTGTCGGTCGCAATGGAGACGACGCCGCTCGGTCTTCCGGAGATGGCTTGGTCGCTGATATTTGCGGCAGGTGTGCCGGTAGCTTCGGGACTTTTAGGGCTGATTACAAACCGCGAATAAATAACCGCTTCCCTTCTCTAAGGGAGGCGGTTTCATATTTATGTAGCCACTATCTACTAACTACTAACCACTAATCACGGCGCAAAGCACTTCATCACTTCAAGTGCCGCCCTTATTCCATCGACTGCGGCGGACATTATTCCTCCGGCATAGCCGGGACCTTCGCCGCATGGGATGAGATTTTCAGTGCCCATGGCTCGCATATTTTCGTCTCTTGGGATTCTGACCGGTGAGGAAGTTCTCGTTTCGGGAGCGGTGAGAACAGCTCCCATATTCCCGAAACAGTCCATCTGGGTTGCGAACTTAGCAAGCCCTTCCTTCATCATGTCAGTCACGAACTGTGGGAAAAGATTATTCAGGTCTCTTTCGGCTACACCCGGTTTATAACTCGGAATCACCGTGCGACTCGTTGGCTTCCCAAGGAAATCTCCGACTGTCATCGAGGGCGCACGGCTGTCACCGCTTAGTAAATACGCCTTCTTCTCAATGTCTGAAGCGAATCTGACGCCATCAAGTGCATTATGACCGAAATCATCAGGAGTCACGGAGACCACAACCGCCGAGTTGGCATTTTCGCTGTCGCGTCTGTACATGCTCATACCGTTCGTGACTATAGTCCCCTTCTTACTTGCAGAGGCAACCACAAGTCCTCCAGGGCACATACAGAAGGTGTAGCAGGCTCTGCCGTCGCGTCTTCTGTGTGAAAGCTGGTACTCGCCCTTCGGGAGGAGAGGGCTTCCGGCAAAGTCGCCATACAAGCTCTTGTCAACGCTATCCTGGGTGTGCTCGATCCTTGCTCCTACTGAAAATGGCTTTGGCTCAAGCCTGATGCCGCTGTCAAGTAGCATCTCGAACGTATCATGTGCCGAATGACCTATCGCCAGAATCAGTGTGCTTGTTTCTATGTCGCCGGATGGCGTAGACACTTTTACAATCCGTTCGCCATCGAATGTGATGCCAGTCAGCTCCGAGTGAAATCTGACTTCACCGCCGTTTTCGATAATCCGCTCACGGATGTTTTTTACTATTCCACAAAGATTATCGGTGCCTAAATGTGGCTTTGCAATTCTTAGTATGCTTTCCGGTGCGCCGAACTCGACGAACTTCTCAAGGACATAGCGGCATAGCGGGTCGTTGATTCGGGTTGTCAGCTTGCCATCAGAGAAGGTTCCGGCTCCGCCCTCGCCGAATTGGATGTTTGTTGACTCGTCAAGCTCTCCACCCGACCAGTATCCGGAAATCTTCTCCACCCGCTCGTCTACCGAGCCGCCGCGCTCTAAAACTATCGGCTTATAGCCATACTCCGAGAGAATCAGTGCCGCGAACATGCCGGCAGGTCCGAAACCCGCGATTACCACTCGCCCGTCAGATTTCTTGCCTGAAATCACTGGATTAAGCGTGAGCTCCTCGAAATACTTTACATTCTGCCTTTTTGAGAGGTCTCGCTCAAGATTTTCAGAGTCGAGCGATAGAAGTATTGAGCTGACAAGGCGGATGCCTTCACGGGTTCTCTCCCGCTTCCTTGCGTCAAGCGAGGTCTTGTATACCGATGCTGAGAGGACATGCCGCCTGCCAACTCCGATTTCACGAAGTGCAGATGAAACAATTTCAGCCTCGCTCACATCAAGCGGAGTTTTTACGTTCATTACTATAATCGGCATTATGCTTCCCTCTCCCAGGCTCAAAAAATCGGGGCAAAATCAGCTTTCGCCCCGACAAATTGGTTTTTGGTTTTTATTATTCTGTTTCTTCGATCTCAGCTTCTGCTTCATCAACTGTCTCGACGCTTTCGATACTTACGTATACGCGATACTTTCCGTAGCACCAGACGTTGTCATAGCCGGGAACATAGATTGTGAGATCCATAATGGTGTAGCTGACGCTTGTATTTGCGTAGTCGAGCATATCAATCTCCGCGATGACATCGGATGAACTGATCTGCTCCAAGACATCCTCGGGACCGACAAGGATTACGTTCTGAATCTGAGCTGTCTCGACAGTGACCGTCTTGTCGTCGGGGCTGTTTACTATATAAATCTGCGAATTGCTCAGCGTTACGGCCTTTTCGGCGTAGCCGTCAAGCTCAAAGGTTATCGTGGCAGTCTCTACGCCAGATATATTCTCATAATTCGCGTTCTTGTCAATCGAAACAGTAACCACACTTCCGACCGTTATATCGCTGACTGAAATATAGTCAAGATTTATCGGATCAAGATTATTTAAATTTGTGGTCTGTGACCTTACCAGTATGCTTGAAGGGCTTATGCTGTAGGCTATCGATGACAGGTCAAAGGAGCCAACTGTCGACGTGAGCGTAACGCTCAGGTCAAGGTCTCTGAACATGTATACCGGAACGGTGACCTCAAAGCTTTCGTTATCTGCGGTCACGTCTTCGTTTTCAAACGCTTCGTTTCCACTGTAAAAGACTACCGAATTGAGATTCGACGTCATCGTGGACTGAATAATTGCGGCATTGTCAACCTTGACCGCAACAGAAGTAATCTGGTCGATATAGTCCTGAGGTCCATAGAGCTCGATTGTGGACGGGGAAATTGTTATCTCATCCTCGTCAATGATATAGCCCTCGGCGGCAGTCAGGTTTGAAACGTCCGCTACAAGAGTTCCATCCTCAACAGAGAAGGTCTTTGTTACCATGTAGTCGAAATCGACCTTGACAGTTGACGGCTCAATCTGGTCGACCTCTATCGTGTCGCCGTTCACACTTGTCACAACGAGCGAAAGGTCATACGAACCGGTTGCTCTTACGGCGTCAACGTTAACGCTCACATGAATGTCATCGGCAGTGTAGTCACCGATGAGGTATCTCTCACCGGAAATTACAACATTGACCGTGTCAACCGATGTCTTCATAACCGAAATTCCGGCAACATCTGCATAGGAGCCGTCAAGCGAGAAGTCAATCGGGACGTCCTTAAGCGTGACGGTCGTTTCGGGAAAGACCGTAAGCGACATGATTATCCAGATAACGAACGCCAGAGCCACAGAAAAGAGCATCAGATAGAAGTTGCCGCTTTTGAAGAACTTAGTCTTCTGTGTTTTCTCGGTTGTTTTCTCCGCCATCAGTCTTCTCCTTTCTTGTGAACAGCTTGCCAAGTAACTTCTTGTCACCAGTATTCTTTTCCGCCATAATCTGGGACTTGAGATACTTTATGATTCTTTCCTTGGTGTAGCCTCTTGTGAGCTCGCCGTTTTCGGCTATAGAAATTGTTCCGGTCTCTTCGGATACGACAATGATTATCGCGTCGGAGTTTTCGCTCATGCCGATTGCCGCTCTGTGACGGGAACCGAGCTGCTTGTTGATTCTCTCCTCCTTCTGGGGAGTCGGGAGGAAACAGCCTGCCGCTATGATTCTTGCATTTCTAATGATTACCGCGCCGTCGTGAAGAGGGGTTTTCGGGAAGAAGATACTGCCGAGAGTTGCGACGCTCGGAATACAGTCCATGACTGTTCCGTTGTCAATCTGCTCGCCAAGGCGGGTGGTTCTCTCAATTACTATTAGCGCACCGGTTCTTGTTTCGGAAAGCTGGCTTACAGCCTCACCGATAACCTCGATGGTGTCGTCCCAGTTCTTGGCTTCGTCATCGGCTTTATAGCCTCCGCCACCAAAGATTCCGAGACTTTTGACGTTTGCCTGACCCATTTTCTCAAGGATTCGCCTCAGCTCCGGCTGGAAGACGATGATTACCGCCAAAATGCCTATCTGGAAGAAGTTCTCCAAGAGATAGGACATGACCTTCAACTGCCACCAGGATGCAATCAGATACACACCAAGTATTATCAAAATACCGGTCAGGAGCTGTTGAGCTCTCGTTTCGCGGATTATTTTGATAAGCCTATAGAGGATATATGCTAATATGATTATATCGATAAAGTCCCTGATAGATATTGAACTGACAATACTTATGAACTTTACCCAAACATCGCTGATAAACTCCAAGTCCATTTCCCTTTCCGCCTGACATCGGCATTGATACTTCTTCCATTTTACCAGCTATCGCGGGAAATTTCAATAGTCAAAGTCCATCTTTTGCGATTTTTTTTACTTCGCCAATGAGTCTCCTGACGTCTGCCTCGGAATTGAAGACAGACGGCGAAAATCTGACCGTTCCCTCCGGCAGAGTCCCGAGTGTCTTGTGAGCAAGCGGAGCGCAGTGAAGTCCTCCCCGGAGTGCAAAGCCTCTTTCGGAAAGTGCCCCCGAAACCGCAGAGGACGGGATTCCATCGATATTGAAAGACACTATCGGGACAAAGTTCTCACCGTTCCGATATACTATTACGTTGTTGGTGCTCCAAAGCCCGTCAATAAATATCTCGCAAAGTGATTGTTCGTGGCTGTAGATGTCCTCCATGCCGTAGGCGTTGACATAGTCGATTCCGGCTTTCAGCGAAGCGATTCCCACCGTGTTGAGAGTCCCACTCTCCAATCTTTCAGGCATAAATCCGGTCTGCTCAAGCTCCAAAGATGTTGCACCTGTTCCACCCTCGATTATAGTCTCGGGGACGTATTTGCCATCAGAGATGAGAAGCCCTGTTCCTGTCACGCCATATAGCCCCTTATGACCGGCTGTACAGATGAAGTTCATCCCGTCTTCAAGGCTTATGGGAATTATTCCGCAAGCCTGCGCGCCGTCGACTATGAAGCAAACGCCCATGCTCCGGCACATCTCAGCAATCTCGCGAACCGGCATTATCCTGCCGGTCACATTGCTGGCGGCTGTGCAGACGACACAGCGGGTGTCAGGCGTAATCAGCTTGCGAAAGCTGTCAAGGGTTTCCTCGTCGGTCTTCCCTACCACCGCAACATCGACTGTTGCTCCTGCTTTTGAGAGGGCATACGCTGGTCTGGCGACAGAATTATGCTCCATCGAGGATATTATAAGTCTGTCGCCTGGTCTTACTATACCTTTGATGGCAAGATTCAGAGAATGGGTGCAGTTTCCGGTGAAGACTGTGTTTTCCGGACTTGATTTGAACATCTTAGCGGCTGTGCATCTGGCATCATAGACCATCGCCGCGGCGTTATATGAATAAGCGTGACCCGACCTACCCGGGTTTCCGCCGTACTTTACGGGTGCTTCCGCAGTGGCTCTTAGCACCGACGGAGGCTTCGGGTAGGTCGTGGCTGCATTGTCAAAATAAGCTGTTTTCACATTGACAGATCCTTTCGTAAAGACCGTATTTTACATTTCAACCGTCCCGCGATCCTTAACCGCAATTCCGCTTTTCTCAAGAATTCCCACAACATAGTCGGGGTTATCCCTTATCCTCACCGAGTAGCCGCAACCGGAGGAAAGATTCTTCGGAGTTTTTGTCACTTCACAGAATATTCCCATACCGTTGAGGAGCTTTTTCGCCTTCATCGCGTAGGTTATCGAGGAAACGGCTAAGAGAGTGTATTTCATCTCAAAGTGCACCTCGCACTTGTTACTGCCTCTTGAATACAAGAGGCTAACATAGTATATGTGGAAATACATCGCATTGCCACAATAAAAAAGCCCTGCCTGAGCAGAGCCATTCAGTATGATTCTATCAGCCTTTTATAAGCGAGACAGCATGTGCGGCTATTCCTTCGCCCGTTCCGGTGAAGCCCAAGCCTTCTTCGGTTGTAGCCTTCACAGAAACACAGCCTATGTCAATTCCCATAGCATTGGCAAGTGTTTCCCGCATACTGAGAATATAGGGCGAAAGCTTCGGCTTCTGGGCGATTACGGTTATGTCTGTGTTTACTATCTCAAAGCCGTTACTTCTCAGAACACGGCAGACTTCTTTCAAGAGCTCTATGCTGTCTGCGCCCTTGTAGCGGTCGTCTGTGTCGGGGAAAAGCTTTCCTATGTCGCCGAGAGCCGCCGCTCCCAAAAGTGAATCCATGAGAGCGTGAGTAGTAACGTCGGCATCAGAGTGCCCCAAAAGTCCAAGTTCATACGGGATTTCGACTCCGCCCAAAATCAGCTTTCTTCCGGAAACAAGCTTATGAACGTCATAGCCGTGACCGATTCTTGTTGAACTTCCAATAAGTCCTTCTGCCATCTTCAAATCCTCCGAAACGGTTATTTTTATGTTATTCCTTGAGCCCATAGTCAGGTGAGGCGCGATACCTACTGAATCAAGGAGCTGTGCGTCGTCGGTGTAGTCGCCGGTCGCGTTCTCAAGAGCGTAGAGATATAGCCTGCGTGAAAAGCTCTGGGGAGTTTTGATGAGATAGTACTTTGAACGGTCGGGCGAATAGGAGCTTTCACCGTCAGAATATCTTATTGTCTCGGTCATGGGAGCGGAGACAATTGAACTTCCGAACCTGAATGCATCGTCAAGAGAAGCCCTGATCTCCTCGTGAGATATAAGCGGTCTTGCGCCGTCGTGAATCATGATTATTTCTTCCGTTGCGGCTCTGACTGCATTTGCGACAGACTGCTGGCGGGTTTCACCGGAATTTACGAACAGAATCGGTTTTTCTATCCCGGAAAGCGCGGATTTATAGGTTTCAAAAAGCTCCTCGGGAGCGGAGATTATTATTCTCTTGATTTCGTCGAATTCTGAGAACGGCTCACAAGCGCGGTATATGCACGGCTTCCCGGAAATCAGGGACAAGAGCTTATTTTCGCCGCCCATTCGTCTGCTTCTGCCGCCACATGCCAAGATAAGCTCGACCGAGCGGGAGGTCGGCATCAGTTCAGATATATTCTTACTCATCATCCGTTCTCCCAGTACTTTCTGTCAAGGCAACGGTATCTTACCGCCTGAGCGACGTGCTTGCGGTCGATTCTCTCCTCGCCGTCCATGTCCGCCATAGTCCTTGAGACTTTGAGGATTCGGTCATAGGCTCTTGCGGAAAGACCAAGGCGGTCAAAGACTTCGCCTAAGAGAGTGTTTGCATCATCAGTAAGAGGGCAGACTTCGTGCAAAAGCTCGGAGGTGATTCTTGCGTTGCAGGTGATCCCTGTGCCCTTGTATCTCTCGTTCTGGATTTCTCTTGCCTTCTGGACGCGCTCGCGGATTGCCTCGCTTGATTCTTCCTTCTTGGTGGAGGAGATGTTCTCGTACTCAACCGGCGCAACTTCTATGTGCAAATCAAACCTGTCGAGTAGCGGACCTGAAATCTTCGAGAGATACTGAGAGACCTGTTTTTTGGTACAGGTGCACTTTTTCTTGGGGTGACCGTAGTAGCCGCAGGGACAGGGATTCATCGCCGCTACGAGCATTATATTCGACGGGTATGTAACTGTGCCGGAAGCACGGGAAATTGTTACCTTTCCATCTTCAATCGGCTGGCGGAGGATTTCGAGGGTAGTTCTTGAGAATTCGGCAAGCTCGTCCAAGAACAGAAGCCCGTTATGTGCAAGCGAGATTTCGCCGGGGCGAGGAATTCCTCCACCCCCAGCGAGTCCGGCTGTCGATATGGTGTGATGCGGTGAGCGGAAGGGTCTCTCGGTCACGAGAGGTGCATTCTTGTCGACAAGACCGGCTATCGAGTAGATGTTTGTGGTTTCTATAGACTCCTCAAATGTCATCTTCGGAAGGATTGATGGAAGCCTCTTTGCAAGCATACTCTTGCCGGAGCCGGGCGAGCCTATCATCAGGAGATTATGCCCTCCACAGGCGGCGACTTCAAGAGCTTTCTTTGCAAACTGCTGACCCTTGACATCAGCGAAGTCGAGGAGGTCTGCCATGTTTTTTTCGGCTGGAACATATGGCGGAGCTTTTTCTATAATCAAATCTCCGCTCAGGAAATGGACGAGTTCACTCAGTGACTCGACGCCGTAGACATCGATGCCCTCGACGACGGAAGCTTCGTAGGCGTTGTCTTTTGGGACAAACATCTTTTTTATGCCCATTCGCTGGGCAAATATTGTCATGGGAAGGACGCCGTTTATCGGGCGGAGGTCTCCGCCGAGGGAAAGCTCTCCTACAAAGCAGGAATCCTCGGTGCGCTCAACCGGGAACATTCCTGAAGATGCAAGGATAGCGACAGCTATTGCCAAATCATGTGAAGAGCCGCTTTTCTTGACATCAGCAGGAGCAAGATTTACTACTATGCTGACTGGAGGAAAGCGAAGCTTTGAAGAGCGGAAAGCCGAACGGATTCTCTCGCGGGACTCCTTTACGGCAATATCTGCAAGACCGACTATGTCGAATCTCTCCATGCCTTTTGAGGCTTCAACCTCGACGCTCACCTCGAATGCATTCATTCCGAATAAGCCCACACTCTTGATTTCTGAAAACATTTCGCTCATTCCTTCCTGACTTCTGTATTTATATTACTATTCTACATTATTTTCGATTGTTATTCAAGTGCCCGCGGGCGCATTCTTCAAAAAATTCAGGAAAAATTCGCGTGAAAATTGCTTTAAACTGTTCATTGGCACTTGTAAAGTTATGAAAAAAGCTGTATAATGAGATGAATGAGATTGAAACTGAAGAGGGAGGAGGAATTTCATGGCGAAGAACAATCTGAATTGGGACGATTTGGGTAACGACATCCGCGACGTTATAGACAAAGCTATTTATTCCCAGGATTACAGCGAGCTGAACGAATCGGTTCGCAATCTTGTCGGAAATGTTATAAATATGGGCACCGATATATTCAGAAGGGCAACAGGCGGAGGCTCTGGCTCCTATTACGATGAATCAGACAGCGGCGAATACCAGGATGGGAGTGACTCCACTCCGAGGGCAGTTCCATCTGCAAAGAATTTGCCCGCTCTTTACGGAGACCCGAGCAAAATCACTTCCGGCGGAGTTATGAAGATTATCGGCGGAATTGTCATCGGTGGTGGTGCTGTCTGCCTGTCGGCTCTCATAGCCTTTGTCGCATGGTGGTTCTATATGGACTTCGGACTGCTTACCGTTTTGCCTGCGCTTGCCGGGATAGTTATCGGTTTACCTATGGTTGTCAGCGGCGGCAAGCAGGTGGGCTCTGCAAACAGGTTCAAGACGTATCGGCAGATTTTAGGGCAGAAGACACACTGCACAATAGACCGGCTTGCCCAGGGCGTAGGAAAAAGCGTCAAAAAAGTCCGCAAAGAGCTTAAGAGAATGATAGATGACGGGCTTTTCTTGGAGGGTCACTTCGACAACGAGCAGACTATTCTCATCACAAGCGACGCGACATATGAGGACTACCAGAAGAGCCTCATCAAGCAGGCTGAGCAATCGGTCAAGGACAAGGCTAAGGAGCGTGAGTCCGAAAAGGACGCGAAGCTCAAGGAGGTCTTAGACAGGGGCAACAGCTTCATAGCTCAGATAAGAGCCTGCAACGACGCTATCCCGGGCGAGGAGATTTCCGGAAAAATTTCACGCATGGAGCTTATCGTCAGGAGGATTTTTGAGAGAGCTGAAACCAATCCCGAGATTATCCCCGACCTCAAGAAGCTGATGGATTACTATCTTCCGATGACCGTCAAGCTTCTCAACGCCTACGCGGAAATGGATAAGCAACCGGTTCAGGGCGAGAATATCCAGGCTCCAAAGCGAGAGATTGAGGAAACTCTTGACACCCTGAACATCGCATTTGAAAAGCTCTTGGATGAACTCTTCTCAGACACAGCAATGGACGTTTCGAGCGATATTTCCGTTCTCAATACTCTTTTGGCGCAGGAAGGTCTCACCGGAGACGATTTCAAGTAAATAAAAAATTACTATACACAAATACAAAAGAACAGGAGCATAACTATGGACAATGTAAACGATAAGGAATTCTCTGGCGTTCCGGAGCTGACGCTTGAGCCTGTCCTCGAAAACGAGGCTGTGGCTGAGATTGTCGAGGCTGACAAGAAGCCGACGCAGATTGCCGAGACCACCCTCTCCCCCGAGGAGCAGAAGGCTGTCACGGAGTTTGCCGCCAAGATTGACGTCGAGAACACCGCTCAGATTATGCAGTACGGCGCAAGCACACAGAAGAAGATGGCAGACTTTTCGGATGCCGCTTTAGCAAGTGTCCGCACTCAGGATTTGGGCGAGGTCGGAGACCTGATTTCAAGCATGGTCAACGAGCTTAAGGGCATCAATGAGGAGGAAGAAAAGGGCTTCCTTGGCTTCTTCCGCAAGCAGTCAAATAAGCTTGAAGCCATGAAGACGAAGTATGCCAAGGCTGAGGTGAACGTCGAGAAAATCGGCGACGCTCTTCAACAGCACCAGGTAAGGCTACTCAAGGATTCCGCGGTTCTTGACAAGATGTACGACCAGAATCTTGCCTACTTCAAGGAGCTTACTATGTACATCATGGCAGGCAAGCAGAAGCTTGAGGAAACCAGAAACGGAAAGCTCAAGGAACTTGAAGCCAAGGCTAAGGAGACGGGACTCGCTGAAGACGCTCAGGCGGCAAGAGACCTCTCTGACAAGTGCGACCGGTTCGAGAAGAAGATTCACGATTTGGAGCTCACGAGAGCTATCGCTATCCAGACTGCTCCGCAGATTCGCATGATTCAGAATAACGACAACGTTATGGTCGAGAAGATTCAGACCACACTGAATAACACCATTCCTCTTTGGAAGAACCAGATGGTTTTGGCTCTTGGAATCGAGCACTCCACCGAGGCGGCTCAGGCTCAGAGACAGGTTACCGACATCACAAACGCCCTCCTCAAACAGAATGCCGAGAAGCTTCACACTGCTTCCGTTGAGACTGCTCAGGAGGCAGAGCGAGGAATCGTCGACATCGAGACCTTGAAGGAGACCAACGAACAGCTTATCCAGACTCTTGACGACGTCATGAAGATTCAGTCCGACGGTCGTGCCGCAAGACTTGCCGCAGAGGCAGAGATGGTCAGGATGGAGGACGACCTCAAGCAGAAGCTTCTCCAGATTCGTAACGGCGATTAAGCTTGATCGCCAAAAAATACAAATACATTGAAAGGGGCTATTATTATGAGTGAAACAAGACTTAGTGAAAGTGAGCTTTACAAGCTCTGGCTTGAAAATGCGACGGAGGATCCCGACCTTATCGAGGAGCTGAAGTCGGTTGAGGGGAACGATGAGGAGATCAAAGACCGCTTCTATCGCGACCTCGAATTCGGTACCGGAGGTTTAAGAGGCGTCATCGGTGCAGGAACCTACAGACTCAACATCTACACGATAAGAAGAGCTACTCAGGGACTTGCAGACTATGTCAACGAGGCTTATCCCGGACAGGACAACGCGGTTGCTATTGCTTACGACTCAAGAATCAAGTCTGACCTATTCTCGAAAGAGGCGGCAAGAGTTCTTGCCGGAAATGGAATCAAGGCTTACATCTACAGTGAACTTATGCCGACACCTATGCTTTCATGGGCTGTAAGAACCCTTCACTGCAAGGCGGGTATAGTCTGCACCGCTTCTCACAATCCTTCTAAGTACAACGGCTACAAGGCTTACGGCTCGGACGGTTGCCAGATGACAATTGAAGCGGCTGACACAGTTCTCGGCAAAATCAATGCAACTCCCATGTTTGGAGGAGCTAAGCTTGTCGGATTCGATGAGGGTCTCGCAAACGGAATGATTGAATACATCTCTCAGGATGTTATCACCGCATATCTTGATGAGGTTCAGAAACAGCAGATTCACCCGGAGGTTTGCGCCGCCAGCGGTTTGAAGGTTGTCTACACTCCTCTTAATGGCACAGGCAACAAGCCTGTAAGAGCTATCCTCAAGAGAATCGGCGTTAATGACGTCACCGTCGTTCCTGAGCAGGAGAACCCGGACGGTCACTTCCCCACCTGCCCGTTCCCGAACCCCGAAATCAAAGAAGCCTTGCACTTGGGACTCGAGCTCTGCAAGACTGTAAAGCCCGATTTGCTTCTCGCCACCGATCCCGACTGCGACAGAGTTGGAATTGCTGTTCCCGACAAGGATGGAAACTACGTCCTGTTCAGTGGCAACGAAGTCGGAGCTATGCTTCTTGAATACATCTGCAAGGAAAGAATCAAGTTAGGCACAATGCCTGAAAGACCCGTTGCGGTCAAGTCCATCGTTTCCACCGCCATTGCGGACGCTATTGCCGCCGATTACGGCGTTGAGATGAGAAACGTCCTGACCGGATTCAAATTCATCGGCGAGCAGATCGGTTATCTCGAAGCGGCAGGAGAAGCCGATAGATACATATTCGGCTTTGAGGAGAGCTATGGCTACCTCGCCGGCTCTTATGTCAGAGACAAGGACGCTGTCGTTGGCTCTATGATGATTTGCGAGATGGCGGCTTACTACCGTTCAATTGGCGTTTCGCTTCTTGATGCAAGAGAGGCTATGTACAAAAAGTACGGCAACTATGTCCACACCGTCGAGAGCTTCGTTTGCGAAGGTGTTGCCGGTATGGCTGAGATGGCAAAGATCATGGGCGACCTCCACGAGAATCCTCCGAAGGAAATCGCTGGATTCAAGGTTGTTGCTCTTGCCGACTACCTAAAGAAGACCGACACCGACCTTGTTACCGGAGAGTCAAAGGGCATCGACCTTCCGAAGTCGGACGTCCTCAAGTTCACCCTCGAAAACAAGGCAACCGTCATCATCCGTCCCTCCGGCACCGAGCCGAAGATCAAGGCTTACTACACCACTATTGCGGCTGTAAGAGAAGATGCGGTTGAGCTGGGACAGAAGATTGCGAAGGAGTTTAAGGCTTCCTTAGGGTTCTAAAGTATATTCAGGCATAATTTAAGCCCGCAGGTTTTGAATCTGCGGGCTTTTATGTTGGGTAAAAATCAGTTGAACGAAGTTCAGTTGAACTCTGCGGTGAAGTTGCCGTTCTCGAAGATCTGGACTGCCTGACCGTCGTGAGTGTAGCCGACAATCGACATATCGGGTGCACCGACCATGAAATCGACGTGAATCATCGAGTCGTTTACGCCCATGGCGTCGAAGTCCTCTTTCTTAAGGTCCTCGAAGCCCTCGACGCAGTCGTTGAAGCCTCTGCCGAGAGCGATGTGGCAGCTTGCGTTCTCATCGAAGAGGGTGTTATAGTAGAGGATGTTCTGCTTGTTGATGGGAGACTCGCAGGGGACTAAAGCAACTTCGCCAATCATTGATGCGCCCTCGTCCATGGTAACCATCTTCTCAAGGAGCTCCTTGCCCTTCTCTGCACCGTAGTCTACAACCTTGCCGTCCTTGAACTCAAACCAGAAGTTCTCGATAAGCTGACCCTGATAGGAAAGAGGCTTTGTGGAGACAACCTTGCCCTCTGCCTTGCCCTTTTCGGGAGTGGTGAACACTTCTATTGTGGGCATGTTCGGGTTGAAGTATCTGCCGTTTAAGTCAGTCTCCCCGCCGCCGCACCATCTGCCGCGGGGCATCAGCCAAACCTTGAAGTCAGTGCCGTTTGAGGACTTGTATTCGAGTCTCTCAAAATGATAAGCGTTGAGCTTAGCGCACTTCGTCTTGAAGTCTTCATTGACCTGATTCCATACTTCAATCGGGTCGTTATCATCAGTGACGTAAACGGTTTCAAGAATTGCCTGCCAGAGCTTTTCGACAGCCTGATTCTTTCTGAGCCCCGGGAATACCTTCTTTGCCCAAGCCTCACCCGGAACAGCGGCGATAGTCCACTGATGGCGATTCTCCATCTTCTCGGAATAGGGTTTTGAAACCTTGTATCTTGCACGGGAAGCCTTCTGCATCTTCTCCATGTTGATGCCCTTGAGACCATCGGGGTCACTCGACTCAATCATGATTCTTGCGGGAAGCTCCTCGCTCTGCCACTTCATCTTCTCTTCCTGCCAAGGAAGAACGGTTGAAAGGGTCTTGACTGAAGCGTGTCTGTAGTTGAGCTTCATGATGGAATCACAGCCCCACTCGACATTGACCTTCTTAGCTCCTGCCTTGTAAGCCTCGTCAACAACGAGAGCCGCGAACTCAGCCTGATCGACGTCGGCATAGACCTGAACGGTCTGACCCTTCTGGACATTTGCGCCAACTCTTACTATGAGCTTGGCGTACTTTTTTATAGTTGATTTTTTCGTAAGTACCATTTCCTTTCGGCGTTATACATTGCGGGATATATCCGCTCAAATAAAAAGAATAGCACAACCACAGCTAAAAGTCAATGATTTTACCCGCTATTTCGCCCTTTTCGCCGAATTTTCAGAAACCAAGATTTCAGGGAACAGTCTTTGGTGTGGGATGCTCTCTCCGAAAAGATAGTGCCTTAAAATATCCTCATAGTATATAGCTGGAATCGAGAGCACAAGCCACAGCACAGAATAAGGCAAGCATATCTGCCCCATGACATTGAGTGGCAACTGCGAATAGTCCCATACCTCAAGTCCCATCACAAGGTTCACTATCACTCCGGAGGTGAACTCCATCACGGTTATCGTCAGACTTCCAAGGCAAGCCTGCCACAAAAGGCAAGGCACTTCCCCACTCTCGTCCATGCTCCCAATTATCACAAGACACAACCCGCCAACCACAAACATCGAAATATGCGTATATCCCCGCCAGATTATCTCCAAGAGCCCATAAGTAAGCCCACCCGCGACAAATATCACAAGCCGCTTGACTGTCGCTTCTGCCGCACTTCTTCCCCACATAATAACATCTCCTCAAAAAATACTTCAATTATTTTTACCGAGACTAAGGAAATAATACTGAGTGGGAGAGATTTTATTGATACTGGTTACTTCTCCACTATCCTCACCCTCACATTTTCGGGATAGAGGGACAGGACGAGGTCGTAGGGCTTCTCCGTGCCGAAAGTGTCCCAGTCGTAGGGGTATGGGAGTATGGCGGTGAGGGTTTCGGCGGATTCTATAGTACATTTCGAGCCGATATTTGGGTTCAGGTAGGCGAAGAGATAGGGGTTGATGCCTCCGCCGGAAGTGTAGGCGTATTGCATACGGAGGGAGATGAGGTCGAGCGTCTTTTCCTCGCCTGTTGAGTTGGTGATTTCGATGGTCAGAATCAGGTCGGACTCGTCGCAGTAACTGAGGACTTCTTCGCCGTAAATCTTCGTGAGTTCTTCGGAAGAGTAGATGCCGTCGTAGGTAAAGGTGAGCTCCAAGTCGTGAAGGGTGAAGGTCTCGCCGGTGGAATAAACGGCTTTTTCGGTGAAACGGTACTCGATGGCATTGACATATACAACTCTTGCTGTAAGGGCTATAGCAATTACAGCGATGATTGCTACTATCCGCTTCATAAGACTATCCTCCCGGCGTCTATCCTGAGAATTTCGTCGGAGATGAGTTCGAGCTCTTCCCTGTCGTGGCATGCAACTATAATCAGCGAGCCGCTATCTTTGAGTCTTGCAAGAATTTTGCGGATATTCTCCACTCCTGCATCGTCGACGGCGTTGATGGGTTCGTCTAAGATTACGAGTTCCGGTTCACCCATCACTGCGGCGGCTATGCCTAATTTCTGCTTCATGCCAAGTGAAAAACTGCGGTATTTACGCTTATCTTCCGGGTCGAGACCGACATCAGAAAGAACAGCTTTGAGCTCGTCGTCGGAAAGACGATCTCTCAGGTCGCTTAAAAGACGGAGATTCATGAGAGCTGTGTATTCGGGGAGAAACGACGGATTCTCAATCAGCACTCCAACGCTTCGGGGAAACGAGATGTCCTTGCCCAAGATTTCGCCGTTTATGATGACTTGTCCACTTGTGGGCTCGATGAGCCCGCAGATAAGGCGCATGAGCATCGTTTTGCCGCTTCCGTTCTTGCCTTGGAAGCCGTATACCCTGCCGCCCTGCATTGTGAGGGTGATGTTATCTAAGACCATCACGCCTTTTATTGTTTTCGTTACGTTTTGTAGTTCCAAAATCATATTCATTCCTCGTCTCTTTGGCTCTTAAGAATGTCCCGCCGGTTGAAGATTATAAGTCCCAATGCAAGGCTGAGTGCAAATACTATAAGTAGGGTTAAATAGCTTGTGCCAGTTCCGATGCCGTCTTCCGAGAATGCCGAGAGCTTTAAAAGCTGGGAACAGTTCGGGAAGAGTAACGGGCTTGTTACATAGGTTGAGGCGGCTGAGATGGCGGCTATCGCAAAGAAGCCGATTATCGGCGTTGTCAGGGTCATCAGAAATAGCTGAAATACGCCGGTTACGAATGACGTTACTATCGGGAGGAAAAGTGTTGCTGTTGAAATCTCATCTGCGTGTTCAAGAAGATTAATCTCCCACGAAATCGGGACGCCTGTTGCCAAGCAAAACAGGAGCGAAGCTATAATCATCACGAGATAGTATATGAGAACTGTTATCGCTATCCAAGCCACTTTCGAGAGATACCACCTTTGGCGGGAGCCGCAGTATATAAGAGCACTTTCACAAACGGAAGAGAACGGGTATCTGCCGATTATCCACATAAGATAAAGTTGTTGGAGGTACCAGACAACCGGGAATCGGAATTCTTCGCCGCTTTGTGGGAATGGTGCGATGGATTTCACGAGATACAGGATATAGTCGAAACTTCCCAGGTTCAAGGAATAAAATCCCGCGTATCTGTACAGCGAGATATTTGTGATTAAGACTATGCCGGTGAGTATCAATAGCTTTGGTAAGTCCCGCAGAAAGCCGACTTTCAGGTCATACTTAAAATACATCTTTTTCGCACTCCAGAAAGTAAAAGCCGGCGAAGCTTGCGGCTGTGAATATCACAAATTCTGTCAGGATTATTCCGAGAGATATGCCGCCGGCGGTCTGAATCGGTCTTAAAAAAGTAATCGGGCTGAATTGAGATAACGAGAATAGCGAGAGGACATAGTCCAATACTTCAAAAACGATAAAGCTACCGGTGACGGCTAAGAACGCTGAACGGGTGAACATGCTCGAAAGAAGCGTGAAGCTCGCCATACAGCCGCACCAGAGCATGTCAATCAGGATGTAGAGGAACGTGTACACCATCGGGTGAGTGTAGAAGAGCACTCCAAACATGTCTCCCGACTGCACATAGTAGTTCTGGGTGACTGCCTCAGGAGTGAGAATCGGGAAGACGAGCATGGTGAGAAGTAAGCTTGACAGGAGGATTACTCCACTGACAAGAAAGCCGCTGAAAAAAGATGCTATGTACTTTGCCATGAAGCAGTCCCTGCGGTCGATTCTCACAAGAAGATTCTTGAGGTAGCCGGTCTTCTTGTCCTTGCAATAGGTCGATGCATAAGGAAACGCCGCGATTATCGGAAAGAGAAGATAAAGAAGTATCGGCGGAAGAGCATCATATTCGAGCTCAATACAGGAATTGAAGACCGTTTTCGGGTAGTGAAGATAGCCGGAAACTTTGTCACCGTATAAAG
This sequence comes from Oscillospiraceae bacterium, assembly GCA_021202155.1. GTDB lineage: Bacteria > Bacillota > Clostridia > Oscillospirales > Ruminococcaceae > Faeciplasma. Next base: position 75,109 of record JAJQDP010000024.1, read on the forward strand.
CATATTCCTCCGCAAAGCGCACCGATTCCGAAACCTCATGCACAAACAGCCAAACAACCAGTGCAAGACCTATGGCAAGAGCTATATACAGTTCTTTTGATGAGAATAGCCTGCGAAGCTCTAATCTTAGTGTCACTTTCATGAAAGCTCCTCCAAGCTGTTGGCGAGCTTGATGAGCGGGTTTGTATAGTCGCCGTCATCGCCGAAATCGGTGAATGCCGCTCCGAGGGCAATATACTTGGCGTCTTCGAGCCCCGATTTCGCCATGAGATAGCCTATTGTCACGGTTTTGTCTTCATTTGCAGTAATGTTTACGGTCATAGCATTGTGTACATCATCGGGAGCGGCTGAGTCGCTGATGTAGCTCGGTTCCTTGAAGTCATAGTTCTTGCTCGATTTTCCGTAGCAGAGCCAGAAGCATGACAGGCTAAGAGAGTCGATGGTTTCGGGGCTGTTGAGGGTGACTTCGACTGACACGAAAACGTAGCCGTCGGCGAGAGTTCCGTCATCGGAAAGTGCAGAGTACCAGTCGTTGATTCTGCCCGTATCAGAAACGGAGGCTATCTTCCCTTCTTCAACGTTTACTGAGTTCACAGTGCAATCGACATAAAAGACGCTGTCGGTTCCTGCCACATAGTACGGGATGGAATAGGACGAATCGTTGGAGCTTGCTTTGCTTTCAGAAAACATCATATCATCCGAGCCGCAACCGACGAGGAAAATTGCGAGGACAAGTGAAATAGTAAGAGCTAATATTCTTTTCATAATCATGTTCCTTTCAGGCTTGATACTTAAAGTTTACACCCCGCATAATGACAGCTAAATAAAGCTTGCCCCAAGGCAGCCTGAGTTTTCATAAAAAGGCTGACATAATTCAGGATGGATGATAGTGGGTATCGGCACGACGTTTATCATTACACTCTAAAAAATCTCAGACGGAAAAATATTGCGCCCTGATTTCCTCTGTGAATGGGACGATGCCTCCGTCGCAGATGAAGTAAATCTTGTCACAGAGCTTCTCCAGATACTGGTGCTGATGGCTGGTCAGCAGGATCGTTTTCCCCTGGCCTTTCAGCCGTTCCAGAATCTGTGTGACTTCCCGGTTTGCCTCAAAATCCAGAGCATTGTATGGTTCATCCAGAATCACAATGCTCTGGTTTTCCATAATAGCCTGTGCAATGCCCAGCTTTTGCCTCATTCCCATGGAGTATTTTCGCACCGGTATCTTGTCTGCATCGTCCAGCCCGACAGAACGAATAGTTTCCCGAATCGTTTCGTCATCCACGATATTCCGTATCTGCGCCAGCATTTTCAGGTTCTGGAACCCGGAAAGATACCAGATAAAGCCGGTTTCATTGATGAGAATTCCCACGTCCTTGGGAAAATCCTCTCCTCCACTGCCCAGCAGTTCACCATTGACCTTGACTTCTCCGTTGTCTGGCGTGAGCAGTCCCACCATCAGTTGGAACAGCACGGATTTTCCGACACCGTTGCGCCCCGCAAACCCGATGCACTCACCTTCGTTGATGTTCAAATTCACATTACGATAGACTTCTTTGCTCCCAAAGCGTTTGCTGACATTTTTCAATTCTATAATCGGATTCATCGCTTTTTCCTCCTTGTAACATTAAATAATTTCAAAACTGTAAAAGCCGATATGCCGTTGAGATACCAAATGGGTACCAGCGGAATGGAATCAGAAGCCCTATCCCATAGCCGAGGAACGGAAGAAAGAAGGACAGAACCGTATTTCCGGACAGTCTATACAGGGCAAGAGACAGCTCATATAGTAACAACAGCTCCGGCAGTTTAAGCAATGCGGCAACGAGAAGAGCGGCGATAAAGCCTGCCTCCGTCACGCCGAAATAACTGCAATATTCTGCCGCCAATTCTGCCCCGTAGCCATACAGGAAGTACAAAACCGCCATCGTGCCTGTCAACAGTACCGCATAACAGAGCCAATAGCGCATGATAAATCTTCGGCATCCCCTGTCGGTCAGGGTGCGCCACTTCCGAAAACTGCCGGTGCGGAGCAATGCCGCATCGTTTTTCCTCTCCCTTTCCGCCTGCCAGAACACGCTGATCTGTATCAGCGGTAAAGCAAACCATGCAAGCGTATACAAAAGCTCAATCAGGTTGACGTTCTCTGCGGAGCAGCCTTTCAACAGTGACCATGCAAAGTCAACGACACTGCCGGCAGAAGAAAGCTGCGGAAATACCCCAAGAGCAATCAGCAGTATCAGGTAAAGCGGTACAAGCCCCTTTCTCGGTGCAGGAGAAAAATAGACGGAGCGATTTGTCCCGCCATTTCTTCGTATTTTGCGGGGCAGGTCGTTTGCTCCTGCCAAAATAAGTGTCACCATTGCAACCAGATTGACAGTGGCAGCTATCGGTGAGACAAGCAACAACGCATGATGAAGGATATAGTAATTGTTGACAAAAAGGAATTCCAATGGCGACTCATCAAAATGCGATACAAACCCGGCGATAGCACTCACGATGACAAGAACGCAGGCTGTCAGCATTCCCTTGCTTCCCCCGAATCCACTGGCAAGAAAAATCACAGCATAGATGAACAGACTGCCCAACCACAAGTATACAGCCGCACAGACCAGTGCCGTCACAGGGCTTCCAAAATATTGCCGGTAGCCAACCAGAAGTTCCAGATTGTTGTCATAATAGCCTGACGACTCACTCACCGTAAAAGTGTTGATCGATGTCAGGGTGAAAGAACCGATAATGGCGGCAATCAGGATATGAATAGCAATCAGCAGTGCAAGTCTGACTGCGGCAACGGTGAGTTTTGCGAAATTGTAGCGGGAAAAAGAGCCGTATCGTATAATCTCAGAATCAGAATGATTTCGCATCTCCTTTCCGGTCACAAACACCAGAAAGAACAGCCATCCATAAATCAGATAATAGTGGTCTGCCAGCGAATACAAGACAAATTCAGACAGAGACAGCCCGGCTGATTGCGCCATCGTCAGATTGCTGATACTCATAACCGTGAACACCGATAAGATGATAAGATATGCGAATATGTCATCCTTTTTCAATAATTTGCTTATTATGAGCTTTAACCTCATATCGGTTCTTCTCCCTCCTGTTTAGTGCCAGTACAATCACAGTTGCGATGATGACGAATGAAATCGTTCCGGCAAAGTAGTTATAAATGTGCATACTGTCGGGACTGAGCCGGTTCAACTGGATCGACGTGACAATGCTGTATTCAGAAATCTGAAGCAGAGATGTAATCAGATTTTCCGCCACAAAATACACAAAGGGTGCGACGCTTGCGATAAAAACATTTTCCGCATAGAGGGCTAAGCCGTATCCGAACAGGGTGAACAATCCTGCATTGAACCCTTTCCACAGGCACCATCCAAAGCCGAAGAACACGGGTTGGGAGACCATCAATTCGCCAAACACATAGCTTTCCAATCTGGAATGATAGCCGGAAGTCGTTTCAAACGGAATGATGTATTCTGAGAACAGAAGCCCGCAAAAATAGACAATAGCAATTCCCGCCACGCAGAGCAGGAAGCCTGCCGCCATATGATATGCCACATATCGTTTACGAGACATCCTCGTGCCGGAATAATGCAGAAATCCATCTGACTTTTTGTAATACAGAGTAAAAGAAAACGGCAGAGAGGCTAATAGAGGCAAAAAGAAGTCCAGCGGCCCACAGCCGTAAATCCAAATCTGAATCCTGTGTTCTATCGCCGTATTTCCCGCAATCACCAAACAAGAGACGATAAGGGCAATCAGCGCAACGACAAATGCTGCCAACGCGGGGAATAACTGCTCTTTCATAAGAATTTTCAATAATCTAAGCTTCATAGGTCTGCCTCCTGTGCCATGAAACACTATCCGTTCGTTTTGATACGTCAAGTTTACACCCCGCATTTCCTGCAAGTCAATAAATATTAAGAAATCTTAATCTAATCTTAATAGTTCTTAATAATTGGGCATAAAAAGACCCGCCACGATGATGGTCGTGACGGGAGATTTTTATAGTCCTAAGATGTCTGAGATGTTTCCATAGGCTATCTTTTCGATTTCAGTGTCCGTGAAGTCCATTTGATTGAGGATTTCGCAGTAGGTTTCATAGATGTTTTCTGGCTCTACGCGATAGACTTGCGGATAGTCTGTGGCGAAAATCAGACGATCTGCACCGAATTCACGGAGAATGCGGTTGGAGGTCTTGATTCCGTAGATACGAACGAGCTCAGGAAGGTAGGTTGAAATGTCGACATATTCATTGCCCTCAAGGGCATCCTGCCAACGTGAGCCGCCCATGTGGGAAATTATTATGGTTCCGTCCGGGAAGATTCTTGAGATGTTGTGAATCCTGGCAGGAGAACACAGGTCAAAGTCAGTTCCTCCGAATGGGTATGAGTGAATCATTATCGGGATTTTCAGATCGCATGCCGTCCTTATCACCGGAATCATTTCAAGAGAATCAACCGGTATTCCGAGGTTTGATGGATGGAGCTTCAAACCCTTTAAGCCATATTCATTGACAGCCTGTTCCAGAAAATCCGGTGCCGTGTCATAGAAATATCCACCTGCCGGAAGAACATCTGCAAATGAAATAAATCTGCCATCAGAGGAACTCATCATATCCGCAAGCCATTGGTTTGTCTTACTGCAATCGGAATTATAGGTTGCAGCCTCGTTTATCGGAACAAGTACGGCTTTTTCAACATTGTATTCGTCCATGAGGCGGATATATTCTTCACGTTCTGCGTGTTTCCAGACTCCTTCAATCCAAGCAAGGGTTTCTTCGGGAACGAGGTGAACATGCGCATCGATTTTCTTGACGGTTTTCCAGTCCAAGTCGGATTCCTCCTTTTATGCTTTTCCACCTTTGATGCCCTTGGTGCCACCGAGGTGGACGCCGCTTAAGACGTTCGTGTCGAAAGTATAGGTGATGCTTTGCTGTTCGCGGTAGCGTTTGAGGGAGAGGGAGATCATTCTCTCCAAAAGAACTGCGTACTTGACACCCTTCGGCTCCCAGAGATAGAAGGAAAGTGAGCCGGGGATGGTGTTGATTTCGTTTAGGTAGACCATGCCGGAGTCGTTATCAATCATGAAGTCGATTCTGGCGACGCCGTTACAGCCAAGAGCCTTGAACGCCTTGACCGCATACTCCTGAATGATGGTGGTGCTTTCCTGGGAAATGTCCGCGGGGATTATCCGCTTGGTGCTCGCCATGCCCTTTGAGGACTTCGAGCCACTCATGTACTTGTCGTTGAAGCTAAGGATTTCGTCGGCACTTACCGGTCTTTCACAGACGGAGGCTTCGGCTTCGCGGTCGTCTCCAAAGACTGCGCAGTTGACCTCGGTGAGATTGGTTATTGCCCGCTCTACAAGGATCTTCTTTGAGTACCGGAAGGCGTCAGAGAGTGCCGCTTCAAGCTTTTCGCGCGAATCTGCCTTTGAGATGCCGATGCTTGAGCCGAGATTCAGAGGCTTGACAATGACGGGATAGTCGAACTTCTTCTCGATTGAGAGCATGACGAGGTTCGGATTCTCGTCGAATTCGTCCGAATAGCAGAGCATACAGTCAAGAACAGGGATTCCATTATCCTTGAAGACACACTTCATGGCGTATTTGTCCATGCCAAGAGCGGACGAAAGAACGTCACAGCCGACATACGGGAGTCCGAGCATATTGAGATACCCGGCAAGTGTTCCATCCTCGACGTTGGTGCCATGGACTATCGGGAAAGCTATGTCGACATAGTCAACAAACGGCTTCTGAAAAAGCTTTGTTTCTACCCTGTGGAGCTCTACCCTGTCACCAACTTTAGCGAATGTGACGCGGTAGCTCTCCGAAAGAAGCTTCTTAATGTCCTTATAGGCTTCAATGTCCGCCTCATGCTCGCCGGTGTACATTTCGCCGTTTTTGGCTATGTAGACAGGGATGATGTCATACTTATCCTTGTCAAGATATGAGTAAGCCTGAAGCGCGGAGATAATTGAAATCTCATGCTCGGTGCTTCTGCCTCCGAATAAGAGTGCGAGTTTTATTTTCATATATTGGTCTTCCTTCCTTATATCAATAGTTGTCGGGCAGGTCGTTTTCAAGTAGTATTATCTTACGTTTTCCGTCAGTTGTCAAGGAGTAAACTGCTCCCATAGCCTGATTTAACGATTCCGAAACTTTAATTTTATCCTCAGGGTAGCCGGCTTCTGTGAGTCCGTCGTGGATGGGCTTGGTCTGAGCTGACCCGACGAGGGCAACGAAATCGCATACTGCGGCGGCTTCTGTGCCGAATTCTTTATTCAAATCATACTGCTTCGAGCCAAGCTCTATCATTCCGGGAGTTACAAGAATCTTCATGCCATCGGTCATGGAAAGAGCTTCAAGAGCCGCCCTTGCGCCGGAGGGGTTAGAGTTGTAGGCATCGTCGATTACGGTATAGTCGCCCTTGTTGATGAGCTGTAAACGGTGAGGAACGCTTTCAAGCTTTCTTACCGGTGCTCTGAGCTCTTCAAGCGAGATTCCGAGGCTATTCGCAACTGCTATCGCTCCGCAGATATTTATAACATTATGCCTGCCTATGAGAGGAGTGTGATATTCGCAGCTCCTGCCGGAGGGAGAATGGACAGTAAATTCAGAGCCCTTCTCGGAGATGCTCAGGTCAGTTACATAGTAGCCGGAGCGGTCATCGATACCGTAGGAGATGTGGTCATACTCGGGCGCAAGCGACCGGATATTCTCGTTATCCATGTTCAGAAAGAGCATACCCTTGCCATTGACAGCGTCTGCAAGCTCGAACTTGGTCTTTTTGACGTTCTCAATCGAGCCGAAGCTCTCAAGGTGCATCTCACCTACTGAGGTTATGATTCCGTGAGTCGGGTGGACTATGTCGCAGATTTCCTTTATGTCGCCAACATTTTTTGCGCCCATCTCGCAGAGGAAGATGTCGTGGGTGGCACGGAGTGAGCCTCTGATAGTCTTGACGACTCCAAGGGGAGTATTGAAATTGCCGGGAGTTTTCAGGACGTTATACTTTACACTTAAGAGTGAATCGAGAAAGTACTTGACACTTGTTTTGCCGAAGCTTCCTGTAATTCCGATTACGGTTAAATTCGGGCAGTCAGCTAAAATTCTTTTCGCATCATTGATATAGTGCTGGTTGATGGCGAGCTCCATCGGTCGGTTGATAAGGTTTGCCAAAAGTACCATCCACGGAACTAAGAATATCCAAAGTGCCATAAGAGGCACGGAGATTTTCACAGGAATAGCCCACAAAAGAATTATTGGTATAAGATAAAGAATTGCAAGAGTCGTTATAAGCCTTTTGACACGGGCGGTATATTTCAGCGGGACTTTGTCCTTGCCTTTGGGAATGTCCGGGAGGGCTGTCAATAGAATCAATATTGCTGATAGTATGAGCGGAATCAGGGCATTTGTGCAGATTGCGCTAAGTGCGATTGCAATCACAAGAACTATCAGGTGCACCACCATATATGTCGAGGCATGAGAAAGAAGCCATTTCGCCTGAACTTTAGGCTTATAGGAATTGAGCTGAAACATGTGGATGAAGTGGCGCGCCGAGAGACATGCCGCGAATAGATATGCTACGACGCTGAGTATCTTGATCAGGTTAATCATAGGCTATAACCTCCGGTTTATTATAGTGGGATTCCTAAGAATGAGCGGATGGCTCGCTCACAAAGCTCGGGAGCTTGCAGGAAGGAATAGTGACCAGCCCCTGTAACTCTGACGAGTCCGGCATCGGGGATTAGCTTCTCAAAAATCTCGCCATCCGAGATAGGCGTTGCAGTGTCGGCAGTTCCCCAGATTAAAAGCGATGAGGCTTTGATTTTTGGCAAGAGCTCGGTCAAGTCTTCGTTCACGACTTTTACAAGGGTTGCGCGCATTGTTGGCGTGGAATTCTTGTAGTCGGTAGAGCCACGCTTGCTTCTGAGTTTGTCGAGCGCGTCCGGGAAAAGTGCCTTAATCGGCTTGAAGCTTAAAACTGCTTTTCCGACTTTGTAGCAGGCAAGGCTGAGATTTTGCTTGATAGTTTTCTTAGGCTTGATGCCGGCGGAATCTATGAAGACTGCCTTTGTGACGCTCGGGAGGAGATTACCGGCGAGCTCTTTTATCATGATTCTGCCGCCGAAGCTGTGACCGATGAGACAGATGGGCTTCACATTAAGTGCGTCCAAGAACGCGTTCACAAAATTCACGTAGTCGTCGACGCTCCACGGTTCGGGCGGCTCTTCACTCCCGCCGAAGCCGGGAAGATCGAGTGCAAGTGCAGTATATTTTTCAGAGACGGCGGTCATGAGCTTATCGAAAAGCTCCATGTTCGCTCCCCAACCGTGAAGGAAGAGAACTGTATCGCCGGTGCCTGTCATTTTATAGTTTATTTTTATGCCGTTTACAGCTATAGTCATACTACGCTCCTTAGTGTTCACATAATCTTTCACGATACAGTATATCACTTTGCAAGAAAAATTTCCACTATTTTTTATACATTTTTGAGCGAATGTCGAATCTGTGAAAATTATATCCGAAATCACACTCATTAGGGCTTGAAAAAATGCGGGTGTTGTGCTATAATAATTTTTGATTCGGCAATTTGAAAGGAGAACTGCTATGATACTTTTAGAAGCGCAAACCATTTCGACCGGTACCGTTGTTGGTCTCGGCATTGGCATGGTTTTCTTCGGACTGATTTGTCTTATCGCCATCTGCTATCTGCTCGGCTTCATCATGACGAGAGTGAACAAGGGCAAGGCTGATAAAGAGCCTGCCGCTGTTGCTACATCTCCCGCTGTAAGCACACCCACTGCTGAGCCTATTGTCAACAGGCAGGAGCTTATTGCGGCTATTTCCGCTGTCATTGCGGAGGAGCTCGGGCAAGACGTAGAAGCAATCAGGATTAAATCTATCAAGAAGCTGTAATACTTTATACAGCATTTTTATGACAATGGAGGAAGGTCACATTATGAAACACTATCACGTTAACGTAAACGGAACCGATTACGAAATCGAAATTGAGGAAATTTCCGCTGAGGAAGCAAAGTCCCGTCAGGTTGAAGCTAAGCCTGCCGCTTCTGCTCCCGCCGCTGTTCCCACCGGTGCTGAGACAGTTTCTGCTCCTATGCCCGGAACTATTCTTTCCGTAAATGCCACTCAGGGGCAGTCTGTCAACAAGGGCGACGTACTCATGATTTTGGAGGCTATGAAGATGGAAAACGAAATCATGGCTTCGAAGTCCGGCAAGGTCGTCTCCGTAAACGTATCAAAGGGCTCATCGGTCAAGACCGGCGACGTTCTTTGCGCCATCGAATAACAGCGGTTTGTAACCGTATTTACGGAAAGGAGACAAAAAGCTTAAATGGATGCGATTTTAGATTTTTTGAAAACCACCGGCTTCGCTATGATTGCGGATAACTGGAAGGTTATCATCATGCTTGCTATTTCATGCGTACTTCTGTACCTTGCGATAGTTAAGAAAATGGAACCGCTGCTTCTGCTCCCGATCGCTTTCGGAATGCTTCTTACCAACATTCCGGGTGCTGAGATGTTCCACGAGGTTCTCTTTGTGGACGGGCATATCCACTGGGATTTGTTCGGCGGAGCGGCAATTACTCAGGAGTTTATCGACGGGCTTGAAAACACGGTTGTAGCGAGCACGCTTGTCGCCGGAGAGACGGTTTCCGTCGGACTTCTTGACGTTCTCTACTTGGGCGTTAAATTAGGCGTATATCCCTGCCTTATCTTCATAGGCGTCGGTGCGTCAACCGACTTCGGTCCTTTGATTGCAAACCCGAAAACCCTGCTTCTTGGTGCCGCCGCTCAGGTCGGTATCTTCATTACATACCTTGGCGCAACACTTATGGGCTTCACCTCTGCTGAGTCGGGAGCTATCGCCATCATAGGCGGTGCGGACGGTCCTACAGCTATTTACACCACTTCCCTCTTGGCTCCGAGCTTACTCGGTCCTATAGCGGTTGCGGCATACTCATACATGGCTTTGGTTCCTGTTATCCAGCCGCCGATTATGCGTGCTCTTACAACCAAGGAAGAACGCAGAATCGTCATGAAGGAGCTTCGCCCTGTTTCCAAGACCGAGAAGATCATCTTCCCGATTGTCGTTACCATATTCGTAGCACTTTTGGTTCCCTCTGCGGCTCCGCTTATCGGATGCCTGATGCTCGGAAACCTCATGAGAGAGTGCGGCGTTACCGAAAGACTTTCAAAGACCGTTCAGAACGAGCTTATGAATATCTGCGTTGTATTCTTAGGCGTTTCCGTCGGTGCAACAGCTACTGCAAACACCTTCCTGAACCTCAAGACCCTTGGAATTCTCGTCCTCGGTATCGTTGCGTTCAGCCTGGGTACTGCAAGTGGCGTAATCCTTGCAAAGATTATGAACCTCTTCTCTAAGAAGAACAAGATCAACCCGCTTATCGGTGCGGCTGGTGTTTCCGCCGTTCCTATGGCGTCGAGAGTTGCTCAGAGAGAAGGTCAGAAGGAAGACCCCTCAAACTTCCTGCTCATGCATGCCATGGGTCCGAATGTTTCGGGTGTCATCGGCTCTGCTATTGCCGCGGGTGTTCTTATCTCGCTTTTAGGCTGATATGAAAGGAGTTTCAGATGGCTAACAAACTATACATTACAGATACAATTCTGAGAGACGCACATCAGTCTCAAGCCGCTACGAGAATGAAGCTTGAGGATATGCTCCCCGCTTGCCCCGTGCTCGATTCAATCGGGTACTGGTCGCTTGAATGCTGGGGCGGAGCGACGTTCGACACCTGCATGAGATTTTTGAACGAAGACCCTTGGGAGAGGTTAAGAGCTCTGAGAAAGGCTCTTCCGAACACCAAGCTCCAGATGCTTTTCCGTGGGCAGAATATCTTGGGATACAAGCACTATGCTGACGACGTTGTTGATGCGTTCGTAAAGAAGTCTATCGAGAACGGCATCGACGTTATCAGAATCTTCGATGCCTTGAACGACACAAGAAACCTTCAGGCGGCTATTACCGCCACAAAGAAGTACGGCGGAAAATGCGAGGCGGCTCTCAGCTATACCACGAGCCCTGTTCACAACAAGGAATACTTCGTCAAGCTCGCTATGGAGCTCGAAGAGATGGGTGCGGACACTATCTGCATCAAGGATATGGCGAACCTGCTTCTTCCTTACGATGCGGCAGAGCTTGTCAAGGAGCTCAAGGCTCACGTTAAGATTCCGATTCATCTTCATACACATAACACCACCGGCACCGGCGACATGGTCAACCTGATGGCGGCACAGGCGGGAGTTGACATTGTCGACACTGCGCTTTCTCCTCTTGCAAACGGCACTTCACAGCCGGCTACTGAATCGCTGGTAGCTACCCTTGCTGGTACTGATAGAGACACAGGGCTTGACCAGAAGAAGCTTGACGAAGCGGCAACTCATTTCAGAACCGTTGCTAACAGGCTTAAGGCTGAGGGTTCGCTTGACCCGAAGGTGCTGAACGTCGACACCAAAACGCTTATGTATCAGGTTCCGGGCGGAATGCTCTCAAACCTCATCTCACAGCTCAAGCAGGCAAACGCCGAGGATAAGTACTACGAGGTTCTGGCAGAAGTTCCGAGAGTAAGAGAGGACTTCGGCTATCCACCGCTCGTAACTCCTACGAGCCAGATTGTCGGCACTCAGGCGGTTATGAATGTCCTTTCCGGTGAGCGTTACAAGATGCTGACAAAAGAGTCCAAGGGACTATTAAGAGGCGAGTATGGTCGTCTTCCCGGCAAGGTCAACGAGGATGTCAGAAGAAAAGCCGGCATCAGCGACGACGAGGTTATTTCGTGCCGTCCTGCTGACCTGATTGAACCGGAGCTTGACAAGTACCGTGAAGAAGTCAAGAACGTTCCCGGCTTCAACGGCTCCGAGGAAGATGTTCTTAGCTATGCCCTCTTCCCGCAGGTTGCTACCAAGTTCTTTGCAAGTAGACTTGAGAAGGATAAGAAGGTCGCTGTTACAAAGAAGGCTGACAACGAGCCGAGAGTACTTTACGTTGACGACTGCTCGATTCAGTAAAAACTAAAATTCATCTCCCCGAGGTAAAACTTGGGGAGATTTTTCTTGCAATGAAGGCGGATATGTTATATAATAGCTAATAGCTTTCAGTTACGAAAGGAGCATTTATATTATGAAAAATCAGAAGCAAATCAGACAGACGGCTTATAAGCCGGACGGCGGCTTTATCGGACGTGAGCAGGAGCTTATCCGCGAGACGGTCATCCCCTATCAATACTCCGTTCTCAAGGACGAAGCACCTGACACCGAAAAGAGCCATGTTATTGCGAACTTTATCAACGCAGGAAAGGCTCTTCGGGGCGAGGACGTCGGGGACGGATTCTATGGGATGGTGTTTCAGGACAGCGACGCCGCAAAGTGGCTGGAAACGGTCGCTTATTCGCTGGCGATTCACCCTGACAAGGAGCTTGAAGGCACTGCAGACGAGGTTATCGACATTATAGCTTCAGCTCAGGACGAGGACGGGTATCTTGACACGGCATTCACGGTCAAGGACAGGAATCACCGCTGGCAGAATCTTTTGGAAGGGCACGAGCTCTACTGTGCCGGGCACATGATGGAGGCGGCTTGCGCCTATTATGAGGCTACCGGAAAGAACAAGCTTCTTAAGGTCATGGAGCGAAACGCCGAGCACATCTACGACGTGTTCATCACCGACGGGCACAAGGGCTATCCCGGACATCCGGAGGTAGAATTGGCTCTCATGAAGATGTACCGGCTAACGGGAAATCACAAGTGCCTTGAGCTTGCGGAGCACTTTATCAACGTAAGAGGAGTCGATCCGCATTACTTCGAGAAGGAGCGTAAGTCCCGTGACTGGGTTGTCTGGGGCGGAGACGGAAGAGACCACGACTATCAGCAGAGTGGCAAACCGGTAAGGGAGCAGTCGGACGCCACCGGTCACTCGGTAAGAGCGGTTTATCTCTACACCGCAATGGCTGACTTGGCGAGCGAGGCAGACGACAAGGAGCTCTTGGAAGCCTGCAACAGGCTCTGGGAGAGTATCACAGGAAAGAGGATGTATCTGACCGGCGGAATCGGTTCATCCTGCAATGGTGAAGCCTTTACAGTTGACTATGACCTGCCGAACGACACTGCATACTGCGAGACATGTGCTTCTATCGGGCTGATGTTCTTTGCCTCAAGAATGCTTGAGAGCGATGCAAATTCAAAATACGGCGACGTCATGGAGAGAGCTTTCTACAACACCGTTCTTGCCGGAATCCAGCTTGACGGAAAGAGCTTCTTCTATGTAAATCCTCTCGAATGCGTTCCGGGAATTTCAGGAAAGGCTTCAACGCACCGGCACGACCTGACTCAAAGACCAAAGTGGTACGCCTGCGCCTGCTGTCCTCCGAACTTAGCAAGATGCGTCTGCTCGTTCGGAAAGTATGCCTACGGCGAGAACGAGAAGACCGCTTTCTGCCACATGTTTGCCTCGGGTGAGGTCACGTTTGAGAACGGACTCAAGCTCTCCTGCAAGACGGAGTATCCATTCGGGTTTAATGTCAGTTACACCGTACTTGACGGCGAAAGCAAGCTTGGAATCAGGATTCCTGAGTGGAGCAAGGATTTTGCCTTGACAGTCAATGGTGAGATAACCAAGTGCGCACCCAAGAACGGCTACGTTTATCTTGACGTCAAAAAAGGCGACGAGATAGTGCTCAAGCTTGATTCACTACCCTACTACGTCTATCCATCAAATAAGATTCCGGAGCTAACCGGCTCTGTAGCACTTTGCCGCGGACCGCTTGTCTACTGCTTCGAGGGCAAGGATAATAGCTGGTGCGACGGCAATATCCTTTCACTGTCTCTGACAGGGAGCGACGATATTTCCCCGGAAAAGGCAGAGGGGCTTCCAGATGAGATAGTGGCACTCAAGGTTTCTGCCAAGAAGTGCTGTGAAGTGGATGGGCTTTACACCATGAGTAAGCCGACCTATGAGGAGGGCTACGCCAAGGCTATTCCCTATTACGCATGGTGCAATCGCGGCGAGAACCAGATGAGGGTCTGGATGAACCTGATTTAACCGAAAATAAGAACAGGAGTCTTCGTGGCTCCTGTTTTTTATGCTTATTCGGTTTTACCGAGCATCTCGCTCATCGTTCGCCAGCCCAAGACTGCGCACTTGACCCGGGAGGGCATGTGAGAGACGTCCTTTAAAGCTCCCGCCTCTTCAAGCTCCTCTATCTCGTCGTCCGTTGCTTCGCCCTTTATCATCTTTAAGAAGAGGTCGGACAAGTGCTGGGCTTCTTCCTTTGTCTTTCCGATTACGAGATCCAACATTATGTCGACCGACGCCTGAGAGATGGCACAGCCGTCGCCCTCGAAGGAGCCGTCAACGATTACTCCGTCCTCGACCTTGAGTTGCAGGACGATGTCATCGCCGCAGGACGGGTTCACGCCCTCCAAGGCACAGGTTGCGTCCTCAAGAGTTCCCTTATACTGTGGGTACAGGTTGTGGTCGGTAAGGACTTCGTTATAGAATGTATTATTCGCCAAGACCCATTCGCCTCCTTAGTGTTTTCAGTGACTGTATAAACCGTTCGATGTCCGCTTCATCATTATAGAATGCAAGGCTTGCTCTCGCCGAGGAGCGGACGCCCAAGAATACATGAAGCGGTTGAGCACAGTGATGCCCGGCACGTATCGCGACCTTGTCCTCGTCTAAAATTGCCGAAATATCGTGAGGATGGACTCCGTCAACTGTGAAGCTGACGATTCCGGAGTGATTTCTGTAGTCAGAGCTTCCAATTATATTTACGTGAGGAATCGCCTGCATTTCCTCGAAAAGGAGCTTGGTGAGTTCAACCTCGCGGGCGTGGATATTGTCCATGCCGATGCTTTCGATATAGTCGATAGCCGCTGAGAGACCGACTGCGTCACCTGCACTGACTGTCCCTGCCTCGAACTTGTGCGGGAGTTCAGCATAGGTAGCCGAGTCTCTTGTGACGTATTCAATCATCTCACCACCCGACAAGAACGGCGGCATTTTTTCAAGAAGCTCTTCCTTGCCGTAGAGAACGCCGATTCCCATAGGAGCCATCATCTTGTGACCGGAAAAGGCTAAGAAATCGCAGTCCATATCTTTAACATCTATCGCCATGTGCGGTGCGCTCTGTGCGGCATCTATGAGCACAACTCCGCCGTTAGCGTGGACAAGTGCGCAGAGCTCTTTTACCGGGTTCTCGCCTCCGAGGACATTAGAAACCTGCGCCATTGCGGCGAGTTTGGTGCGCTCGGTTACGGCTTCCTTAAGCTTGTCCAAGGGGTATGAGCCATCCGGCTCACATTCGAGATACCTGAGCCTGGCACCGGTTTTTCTTGCGACCATCTGCCACGGGAGGATATTTGAGTGATGTTCTGAGATTGTAATCAATATCTCATCGCCCTCGTGGAGGTAATTCAAGCCGTAGCTGTATGCTACCAGATTTATGCTTTCGGTGGTGTTGCGGGTGAAAACAATCTCGCTCGCTTTCGGGGCTTTGATAAATCCCGCCACCTTATCACGGGCGTTTTCATAGTGCTCGGTGGCATCATAAGCAAGTGAATACAAGCCTCTTAAGGGGTTTGCGTTTGAGTGCTCATAGAAATCTCTGACCGCATCCAGGACAACCTGAGGTCTTTGCTCGGTGGCGGCGTTGTCGAGATAGGCTATATCCACACTTCTGAGAAGTGGGAAATCATCTTTATAGTTACGCATCTTCGCCTCCGTCCGCCTCGGGAGATATGAGGCTGTGAGCCAGAGTCTTTATATCGTCGTCCGGAATATGCGAAATTATCGCATCAAGCTTTGCATGGGCGATTATGTCCTCAGCCGCCTCGGGAGAGATTCCACGCGAACCGAGATAGAAAATGATGTTTTCGTCAAGCCTGCCGATAGATGCGCCGTGGTTGCCCTCGACATCCTCCTCGTTGCAGAGGATGAGAGGAATCGTCTGATTAACCTGATTGTCGCCCAAGAGAAGAATGTCCTCGTTTTCAGTTCCCTTTGCCCCGGCACAGCCTTTGATGAGGTCGATTGTGCCGCGGAAAAGCTTTGTGGAGTCTCCCTCCAAAATTCCGGAAGCGAAAATATTTGACTCGGTCTTCCTACCGGTGTGGCGAACGACATAGTTCATGTCAAGGCTTTGATTTGTCCTGACCCGGTAGCCGGCATTCGCTGAAAATGAGCTGTGGTCACCCTCTAAATCGACTGAGACCGCCACATATTCACTCTTGCCGCCGAGTTCAAGCTTTGTGAGATTAAATGAAGCGTTTTCCTCGCAGGTACCGCCGATGTCGGTTATGACGTCACAACTGTCCCCTACCGCCTGAATTACGGATAAATCGACGGTTGAGCCGGGTTCTGCCAAAATCTTTATTTCAAGAACCGCTGTTCCATCACCTGTCATGATGACCGATACGGGAAGAGTAGAGTTTTTCTTTGCATGAAGGAAGAGCCTTGCCTGCTTGCCGCCGGTGAAATCGTAGTTAAGGACCGCGGAGGATGCATCGGAATCTGACTCTATGAGAATTGAGTCGCCGGCGAGGTGAGAACTGAGCTCTTCTCCCGCGGCGGATTTGATATTATCTAAAGTCCCGTTCTTGGTGAGCTTAAGTTCATCCGGTAGCTTCGTCAGTTCAGGAGTGCATGAGTCATCGGGGATAGTTCCCGAATAGGTCGCCTCATTCATTTTGAGGCTGTTCCAGGTTCTCACGGGGAGCGGATTTAGAATTATATTTTCATTTGTCATCTTGTCCCCTCCTTAGCCTATTGCGCCCTTCATCTCAAGACGGATGAGGTTATTCATCTCGACGGCGTACTCGAGCGGAAGCTCCTTCGAGACGTTGTCTGCGAAACCGCCAACAATCATCGCCCTTGCGTCCTCCTCAGAAATGCCGCGGGACATCAGATAGAAGACAGCGTCATCGCTGATTCTGCCGATTCTTGCCTCGTGACCGACATCTGCGTCGCCGGTACGAATATCCATAGCCGGGATTGTGTCGGAACGGGAGATGTCGTCAAGCATCAGAGACTGGCAGGAAACCGCCGCCTTGCTCTTGTGGGCGTTCTTGCCTACTGTCACGGAGCTACGGAAGGTGCTGATTCCGCCGTCCTTGGAGATTGATTTTGTGTTGATATATGAGGAGGTGTTCTCGCCGATGTGAACTACCTTCGCACCGGTATCAAGGTTCTGACCCTTGCCGGCGAATGTGATTCCGGTGAACTCCATGCGGGAATTCTCGCCCTTCAAAATTGTCATCGGGTACAAGTAGGACACATGCGAGCCAAAGGAACCGGAAACCCACTCCATCGTGCCGCCTTCTTCAACGGTTGCGCGCTTGGTGTTGAGGTTATACATGTTCTTCGACCAATTTTCGATAGTTGAATATCTGAGGCGAGCGTTCTTGCCGACAAATAGCTCTACACATCCCGCGTGAAGATTCGCGACGTTATATTTGGGAGCGGAACAGCCCTCGATGAAGTGGAGGTCTGCGCCCTCGTCAACGATAATAAGCGTATGCTCAAACTGTCCGGCACCAGGGGCGTTCAGTCTGAAATAGGACTGAAGCGGGATTTCAACCTTGACTTTCGGCGGGACATAAACGAACGAGCCGCCTGACCAGACTGCACCATGGAGTGCCGCAAACTTGTGGTCGGTTGGCTTGACGAGCTTCATGAAGTGGCTTCTTATCATGTCGGCATATTCGCCGTGCATTGCACTTTCGAGGTCGGTATAGACGACGCCCATCGCGGCGACTTCCTCGCGGACGTTATGATAGACGAGCTCGGAATCGTACTGAGCTCCAACTCCTGCCAGAGATTTTCTCTCAGCCTGCGGAATTCCAAGACGCTCGAAAGTGTCTTTGATTTCGTCGGGAACATCGCTCCACTTGGCACTCATCTTTGTATTCGGGCGGACGTAGGTTACGATGTTATCCATGTCCAAGCCGTCAATCGGCGGTCCCCAGTTCGGGACTTCCATCCGGTTATATATCTGAAGAGACTGCAGGCGGAAGAGGTTCATCCACGCCGGGTCATTCTTCTCCTTTGAGATTTTATCGACGATTTCTTCGGTGAGACCGGCTTTAAGCTTGTAGTTGTCGGTATCAACATTTCGGAAATCGTACATGTTGCGGTCGATGCTTTCGACCTGACTCTTTTCTTTCATCGTGCACTCACTTTCCAGCCATTTCGATATACTTCTCGTAACCGTTTTCGTTGATGTCGTCGACAACTGAGGCGTCGCCGTCTGCGACTATGTGACCGTCAACTATTACGTGGGTCTTATCTATATCGAATGCATCAAGGATTCTTGTTGAGTGGGTGATGACGAGGAGTGCGCCGTTCTCTTCTTCTAAGTATGTCTTGATTCCCTTTGAGACGAGCCTTACTGCGTCGACGTCAAGACCGGAGTCGGTCTCATCAAGGATTGCAAGCTTCGGTCGGAACATGAGAAGCTGCAAAATTTCCGTCTTCTTTTTCTCACCGCCTGAGAAGCCGACGTTCAGGTCTCTCTTGGCATAAGACGGGTCAAGTTGAAGGAGCTCCATTGCGGCGGCAAGCTTCTTCTTGAAGTCAAAGAGTTTGATTCTCTTGCCGGTTCTCTGCTCTAAGGCACTGCGGAGGAAGCTCTCAACGCTGAGACCGGGGACTTCAAGAGGCGTCTGGAACGAGAGGAATATTCCCGCCTTAGCTCTCTTGTCGGGGGATTCAGAGGTTATATCTTCGCCCGAGAAAATGATTTTGCCTGAGTCTATTGTGTACTGGGGATTACCCATCAGGGCATAACCGAGGGTGGACTTGCCCGCCCCGTTCGGTCCCATCAGGACATGGGCTTCTCCCTCATTAATCTGCATGTTTACATCATGCAGTATGTGTTTATCGTCAATCGAAACGTTTAGATTACTGACTTTCAAAAGTGTGGACACTGATTTCACTCTCCGTAATTTTATTAATCGCCGCAAGCGGCAGTTTACACATTTAAAAACCAACCGCGAAGGTAGGTTAAAGATATAGTAGCACATTGGGAGCAAGTTGTCAAGGGAATCTGCCCCATTTTGCGGGTCACAAATCAACATTTTTGCTGGGACTTGAAATCAAGTCCCCGATGATGTATACTAATATCAGATAGGAGTGACTATTATGTTTATCTCATCAAAGGGCAGATATGCCTTAAGAGTTGTTGTTGATATAGCCGAGAGGGAGACTTCAGAATATATCCCGCTTAAGGAGATTGCCGACAGTCAGCACCTCTCGGAAAAATACCTCGAAGCCATCGTCAAGAGCCTGGTTTCGGGCGGAGTTCTGGAAGGTCAGAGAGGAAAAGGCGGCGGCTACAAGCTGAGCTGTCCACCGGAAAAATGCACTGTTGGCGAAATCCTGCGACTTACAGAGGGCGAACTCGCCCCGGTCTCCTGCGTTGACAAGTCCGTCGAGCAGTGCGAACGCCGCTACGAGTGCCGGTCCTACCCCATGTGGCAAGGGCTTGATAAGATGATTTCGGAGTATCTGGATGGGTTTACGATTCGGGATTTGATGAGGAGTTGACAGTCGCTATTTCGCGGCGACGCGCCCCCACTGCGGGGCGCACCCCTCCACCACCGGCTTCGCCGGCGGTCCCCCTCCGGAAGTTCGCTTGCGAACTTCATTTCAGAGGGAGGCTATTTTCGTTCTATGCAAGCTTTATACGAGAAGTACAAACGCGCTTCGCGCGCCCTCTCAGTCGCTTCGCGACAGCTCTCCCAGAGGGAGAGCCAAGTTTGCATCATCTCAAAAAGCCGGCGTGATTACGCGTCGGCTTAAATCTTAATGAAATCTTAATAATTATCGAGTTGCATTAATTGAGAGGATATGGTATACTATTAACATAGAGTGAACAATTGGCTCAAAGCTACTCTAAATATAAATATATCCTCCTAAAGTTTTTCAATTCGTGAAAATTCGTGAAATCTCTTGACAAAACAGTTAGGGGGGTATAATATTTATATAACTTTGTAAAGGAGAAGATACTATGAAAAAACTGAAAACCTTCTTAGAAACTAACAAGCTTTTCTTTGAAATCGCTTGGAAATCGCACAAGTCTTACTTCTTTATCTACATCATAACGACCTTGTATGGGTTTATCAGCAATATGCTGCTGATTTACCTGCCAAAGATGTCGTTGAACGCTTTTCTCTATAAGGAAGACCTGTGGCTGGGTGTCGGGTATATTTGCGGATATATCCTGATTATCTCGGTGTGGGCGTATGTCGAGCGGAGACTGACGCTCAAGCAGAGCATGAACACTCAGTATATCAGCGTCGAGCTTCGGGAGCATATCTACAGAAAGATGAACGAAAACAGTATGCTGGCGTTCGAGGACAGCAGTGAGTATGATGCGCTTCAGAAGGCTCTGAACTATACATATGTCGGTGCGGATGAAGTCATAAACATACTCTCGCAGATGATCACCTGCATCTTAACCTTGATAGGCGTTTCGTACATCGTCGGTCAGGTCAGCGTTATAATCGTGATTATAATCTTCGCAACTCTGATTCTGTCCCATCTCTGCATGAACAAGGTCAACGATTTGTGGTTCAAGTATCAGAACACCGAACGTTTGCCGAAGGTCAGACTCTTGCAGTATTTGCAGAGGCTTTTCAATGAGAAGGACTATGTCTCCACCGTCAAGCTGAATGAGGCTTTCGACTATTCAATAGAGACGGTCAACGAAAAGGGCATGGCTATTGCTATTGAGGGCAACAAGAAGGACAGGCAGAGATTCAGGTGGAATTACCTTGCAATCATCCTCGGCAATGTTCAGCTTCTTTCGGCATACCTCTACTTCGGATATATGCTGTTTGCGGGACTGCTCGATGTCGCCACCTATTCGGCACTGTTTGTGGCTGTCCAGCAGTTTACGCAGAATTTTAACAGCTTCTTAGGACTGTTCATAAATCTCAAGAACAACGTCAACGAGGCATCATTCTATATGGATTATATCAAAGATGAGAAGTATGTCCAGAATGGCACTGAGAAGATTGACAACTGCGAGGAAATCGCGCTCGAAAACGTCAGCTTCAAATATCCGAATCAGGGGCAGAATGCGCTGAATGACGTTTCATTCTCGATTAAAGCCGGTTCAAGAATTGCAATCGTCGGTGAGAACGGCGCAGGAAAGACGACGCTTCTTAAGCTGATTTTAGCACTCTATCCTCCGACGAGCGGAAAGATTCTCATTAACGGCGAAACCGATATAAACGATGTGGATTTGTCCTCGTGGTACAAGCAGTTGTCGGTTGTCTTGCAGAACTCGGTGAATATCCCGCTTACTCTGGAAGAAAATATCGCTTTCCGTGGCGAGAAAGATATTGATTCCGGCAAGATCGAGGACAGTATCAGGTTCTCCGGCTTGGAGGAGAAAATCGACTCTCTTCCGAAGAAAGAAAAGAGCGTTTTCTCCACGAGATTTGATAAAGAGGGCGTTGATTTCTCCGGCGGCGAGAAGCAGAAAATCTCTATTGCCAGAGCTTACTACAGGGATGCCAATATTCTGGTCTTCGATGAGCCGTCGAGTGCTTTAGATCCGAATGCCGAGTATGAATTCTTCAAGAAAATCTACGAGCTCGGCAGAGATAAAACGGTTATTTTCGTTTCGCACAGGCTCTCGACAGTCGTCAAGGCTGACCAGATTATCGTCATAGACAAGGGACAGGTTGCCGAAATGGGAACGCATGATGAGCTGATGGCTCGGAATGGCTTGTACTGCGAGATGTTCACAAAGCAGGCGGAGAATTATATTGCGGAATAAAGCATCTCGGGCGCAATGCGCTCGTGTCGCCCGCACACCTCTCAATCGGAGTTTGTGAAGCAAATTCGCTTGCGAACTTCTGCGCTCCCCTTGACAAAATTTTGGCGGAGGGTAAAATGTTAATTGAAACCTTTTTGCTCATTTTGGTGTCTATAATAGTGTAGGAATAGCATGAAAGGAGAAACAAAAAAACATGCCCAAAATCAAAATATTATTTATTCAGGAGAAGAAGGTCAAGAAGGGAGCGATAAGCTTAAGTGACCTGATTGAGAACGAGGTGCCGGACACATATGAGTTTGAGCATGTCAATGCGAAAGAGGATATTATCAGCAAAGTGGCGGAGTTCAGCCCGCAGATAGTTTTCATATCTAACAGCAAGGCTTATGACATCTTTGAACTGGTACAGAGAATAAAAGGGCTTGACTCTGAGATTGTGATTCTGGCAATGGTGTTCACCGATTTCGACTCCGAGCGGGAGATGATGGACAGGCTTACCGACTTGGGAGCTTACAAATGCTATACTTCTCAGCTTTCGGTAGATTCGCTGATCCACGATATGTTTGTATCCCTTAATATGGAATAAGCGAGGTGTCGTATGAAAGAGAAAAGACGAGTACAGTTAGACGACATGATAAGCTCGTTCCGGGAAATATGGAAATATGATAAGAGGCTGTTTCTGATACTTATTGTTACGGTCTTTATCAATGCGTTAAGACCATTTCCAAATATCATATTGTCGGGACTGATTATAGACAGCATTTCTCAGAAAGAGGCATATTCACAGATTGTCTTCTATGTTCTTCTGATGTTAGGGTCGATATTTGTCCTTGAAGCTATCAGTATCTATTTAGGGAAAATCAAAGAGTATCTCTTTTTGAAGTTCACAAACAGACTTAACAACGACATCAGCCAGAAGTGCCTGAACATGGACTACGAGCAGTTCAACGATACTTCTTTTCAGGACAGCATACAGCTCACGAATCAGATTGCTCAGGGCAACAATTACTTTACCAGTATCACAACGGTGTTTGATACGCTATCGAATATCATCTCACTGATAGGTATAATTGCCATTATGACGATGCTGAACAAATGGCTGTTTCTGATTGCTGTGGCTCTGATTGGCTTGCAGTCGGTTTTGCAAATCGTAAGGCAGAAATACAACCTGCAGTTTCAGAATGACTCCTCAAGAGAACAGCGACGGCTCGGATATGTGTCTCAGATTCCGAAAAACATCCCTGCAAAGAAAGACATTGATATGTTTGACCTTCGGAGTTATGTTTTCAGTAAAATTGAGCATTTCCAGAAGAATATCCTCAGGCTCAACCTGCGCCGGATCAAGAAAGACGGTGTGATAAACTTAGCAACTTTCTTTCTCACCACGATATTCCAGATTTCAGCTTATCTTCTGATTGGAATAGATGCGCTGAAAGGCACAATCTCGGTCGGTGAGTTCACGATGGGAATTGCATCACTCATCAGCTTCATGTCGGCGTTCTCGTATGTGGCGACGAATATGCTGAACTTCAACAACAGTCTTAGCTATATCCATATGTATAAATCCTTCCTTACATATGAAAGCAAGTTTGACGATGACAAGGGATTGACGCTGAAAGACTTAAACCTTGACGACATTGAAATCGAGTTTAAGAACGTGTCGTTCCGCTATCCTAACAGCACTTCTTATGTTCTCAAGAACATCAATCTGAAGCTCAGCAGTAAGGAAAAACTCGCCGTTGTAGGCTATAACGGAGCAGGAAAAACGACTTTCACGTTACTTCTTACCAGAATGTATGAACCGACAGAGGGCGAAATCCTCCTCAACGGAATAAACATCCAGAAGATAAACTATCGGGATTACCTGAAAATCTTCTCGGCAGTAAATCAGGATTTCTTCCTGTTCCCGTTCACCATTCTTGAAAACGTCGCTGGAAAGAGCGAGGTCACGGACGAAGAAAAAGAAAAGCTCATGGAGCTGTGCCAAAGTGTTGGAATGGAAGAAAGAATCGGGAGGATGTATCGCGGCTTGGACACGCCCATCACAAAGGAGCTGTTTGCAGCAGGAATAGATTTGTCGGGCGGAGAAAGGCAGAAGATTGCGATTTTGCGCTCACTCTATAAAGACTCTCCTGTCCTCATCCTTGACGAACCGACTGCCGCCCTTGACCCGATTGCCGAATGCGAGATATACCGCAACTTTGCAGACATATCCGACGGTAAGCTCACGGTGTATATCTCCCACAGAATCAACAGCACACGCTTCTGCGACAAGATAGCCGTGTTCGACCATGGTCAGATTAAGGAGTATGGGACGTTCGAGGAGTTAATGAACTTACACGGACTGTACTATACTTTCTTTGAAACGCAGGCGGAGTTTTATGTCAAGGCGAATATGGAAAAGGAAGAGGAGTAAATGGCAAAACCAACAAAGCCGACATGGTAAAACGTCGGCTTTTCTTATGCTATGATATTCTGAAATGCCCCACGATGTCATCACGATGTTCCAGAATATCCGTCTGGTCGTCAATGCCGTCACCGTCATGGTCAACAGAGCTTACATACTCGGTAATGCCGAAATCCTCGGAGGAATACTTCTCCACGGAATCAACCTGCTGTGTACCCCCCGAAATAATTCCGCCAAATCTCTGATAGAGTGCTGAGCGATGGGTGATAAAAAATACACCGACCAAGCTAATACAATCAGAATAATAAGCTTAATAAGTCTTCCTACTCCCGATTTTCTTGTTTTCGATTTCATAAAATCACCTGCTGTTAAAGATTGTGACCTCATGATAGCAAATGAAATAGCGGAAATCAAGAATTATTAAGAAATCTTAATCAAATCTTAATCTTTGAGATATTGCGGTTAATGATTTTGTATGGTATACTGTATTTATTAAGTCTTAAAGGAGAAATTATTATGAAGAAGATTATCGCAATGGCTTTGGCTCTTATGCTACTGGTGTCTTGCGGCGTGACTGAGCGGATAGAAGATAATCCCAGCACCACGACTGTGAGCTCTCCTGAAGAAAAGGTCACGAGGGCGACCACCTCCCCTATTGAGGATGATTCGGACGAGCTTGAAGTCGTTGATTGGTACTACGAGAACATTAAGAGTCAATCCCTGATTCTGCCGAAGGATGTAGAAGTCGTGGATGCTAACATTGAGCAGTGGTTCGAGAGCTGTTCGGATTATATCTTTACGGAGAAGGACTATGAAGAAGATGTCGACCTGTCGGATATTTTCTGGCTCGATCAGATTGTCGACCCTGACACGATTTACGATGTCGAGCGTGTCGACAATTACATCGCCTTCAGAGTTGGGAGCGATATGACAGCGTATATCTGCAAGACAACTGACACCGAAATAGAAGTTATCGCCAAAGGAACTGGGCTTTCTGTGGGCTATGTCGTCACGGACAACTTCATCTTCTTTGCGGAGGGCTATTCTCAGCTATCTTCCAGCGAGATGAGGATGTATGTCATCAGGGTCGCGACCGGAGAAATAGTTGCGATAGACTTCCCCATACCATATGAGAATACGATTATATCCACAATTTCGCCAACCTCGGATGGAGGCATAATGATAGCTCCCAACACAGGCGAAACAGTCAATACGCTCAGTGAGTATGTTTACTATATATCGCCTGAGAATATTGTAATCAATGCAACAGAGCTGTTCCTGCCAGACGAAGTCTACGGCTTCACTCATGATGAATATTATGAAGCTCTCACAGGCAAGTGGGACGAGGTAGTGTGGTACGATGTCCCGACGGTCAACGAAAGCTGCACTAAACTCGCCTATTGGTCAAATAAATACGCCGAGAACGGCGAAATGTGCCTTGAGCCCGGTATCTGGATTGTGGATCTGGAAAGTGGCGAAGAATCGAGGCTTGATTTGGGCGAGCTCTCCCCTACCGTTGGCTATATCAACTGGATTGATGATGAGACGTTGATGTTCTCGACCTATAATGGCGAATTCTATAAGCTGAATATCAACAATAACACGCTAGAAAACTTGGATCTTCCATCTGATACCTTTATTTGCGTCAGCAACAGCTACGCCGTATACAAAACCGATACTTCTATTGTCGTCAACGACCTTACTGAGAATGTTCCTACAGAATACGAAATCACTGAGCAAGTGAGCTTCGACAATGTCTATGAGGAAAGCGGAATCATCACTTTCAGCAGTTTGACAGACGGAGGTACATGGATCATTGATACTGCTAATGGCACGATTGATAAATAATGATGAAGAAGTCATCGTAAACTCAAAGCCGGCGTGATGAGCGTCAGCTTTTCTTGTCTTATGAGATTTTATGAAATGCGGAAATACCAGTAGCTTCTCCTACAGGAATGTTAGAAAAGTGTAAGAAAACAAGGAAATTGCTTAGGAAAGTTTAGAAATAAAAAAGCCGTCAAACGACGTATTATCGCCGTTTGACGGTTGGCAGGGGCAGAAGGACTTGAACCCTCGGCACGCGGTTTTGGAGACCGCTGCTCTACCATCTGAGCTATACCCCTAAGGTGGTGGGCCAACAGGGACTCGAACCCCGAACCGACCGGTTATGAGCCGGTAGCTCTAACCAACTGAGCTATTGGCCCTTAGTGTAAACTCGTATAGTGACACCATATAAACAAAAAGCCCTCACGAGGGAAACTCAAGGCATTCCTCGTGAAGAGCCATGGTGACCCGTGCGAGAATCGAACTCGCGTTACCGGCGTGAGAGGCCGGTGTCTTAGCCGCTTGACCAACGGGCCAATGGTGCACCATCGGGGACTCGAACCCAGGACCCACTGATTAAGAGTCAGTTGCTCTACCAACTGAGCTAATGGTGCAAAAGTGTCGGCAACACCAATTTTCCCAGGACGTCGCCATCCAAGTATCGTAGGCGA
>JAJQDP010000029.1 GCA_021202155.1 Oscillospiraceae bacterium
TGAAATGTAAAGTTTTAAGTGAGACAAGGTAGTAGGGGCGGATATTATCCGCCCGTCGTAGCACCGAGCGCGATGTTTCGGGCGGATGGTATCAGCCCCTACAGTTGCTCACGCACTGAGGTGTGATATGCGTTAAGAATCTCGCTCTCCATCTCCCGTCTCGCCTCGGTCGAGATGGGGTGGACTATGTCGCGGAAGGCTCCGGTGTCGTCGCGGCGAGAGGGCATTGCGACGAAGAGGCGGTCGTCGCCCTGGACGACTTTGATGTCGTGGACGGCGAAGGCGTTGTCGAATGTTACGCTCACGATTCCCTTGAGCCTGCCCTCGGGGATGAGTTTACGAATCTTGATTCCGGTAATTGTCATGGCAAATTGTCCTTTCAAATCTTGAACTACCCATAGTCTTGCCGCCTGGCAGGGATTTTATACCATCGGGGAGCTGAAAATCATCCCGGAACGAAATTTTTTTGAGAAAAATCCCGAAAAGGTGTTTATTTTTTCGGGAAAATGTAATATACTTAAGGTGAACTTTTGTAGCCCCTCTGTCGCGCTTATAGAAACCCCTCAGTCACGCTTCGCGTGACAGCTCCCCTTTCAGGGGAGCCTATGACTGCTTCTATTAGGGCTATTGAGAGAACTCAAATAGCCTCCCCTGAAAGGGGAGGGGGACCGCCGCGCAAAGCGCGGTGGTGGAGGGGTTTGCTGGGAGGCAACTACATGTCCGAACACTTCTCCCTCGCCCGCGACTCCATCCTCGCTGGCAGGAAGCATATACACTTTATCGGCATCGGCGGGAGCGGGATGTTTCCGCTGGCGCAGATTCTTCACGGGATGGGATTCTATCTGACCGGCTCTGACAATAACGAGACGGAAACTCTCGAACAGGTCAGAGCTATGGGCATTCCCGTCTTCATGGGACAGCGGGCTGAGAATATAGAGGGCGCAGACCTCATCGTACACACTGCCGCCATCATGAGCGACAACCCTGAGCTTATCGCGGCTAAAGCAAGCGGAGTCCCGGTCTTGGAGCGTTCGGAGCTTTTGGGGCTCGTCACAAAGAGCTACGATAACGCCGTCTGCGTCTCGGGAACTCACGGGAAGACCACCACTTCCTCGATGCTTGCGGAAATTATGAGAGAATCCGGCGAGGATTTCGGGTGCGTTATCGGAGGAAAACTCCGCTCAATCGGCGGCTCGGGTCGTACAGGAAACGGCGACAAGATGGTCTGCGAATCCTGCGAGTTCGTCGACACGTTTTTAAAGCTCTACCCCGACATCGCAATTATCTTAAACATCGATGCCGACCACCTTGACTACTTCAAGACGATGGATAACCTGAAAGCGTCCTTTCACAAGTTCGCCGGGAATGCCTCGAAGTGCCTCATCTATAACGGCGACGACGCGAACACCCTTGAAGCTGTTTCAGGCGTCACAGGCAAGGATTTAATCACTTTCGGGTGGAGTGAGCAGAACGATTACTACCCCGTCATAAACGCTCAGAGAGGGCTTCTGACGACGTTTACGGTTTATTATAAGAATGAGAAGCTTTTCGATGCCGAGATTCACGTGCCCGGCAAGCACAACGTCCTCAACGCCACCGCGGCGATTGCGGCTTCAAGGTACTTAGGCATTTCGGATGAGAATATAGTCAAGGGTTTAAGTGAATTCAAGGGCGCAGAGAGGCGGTTTGAGAAGCTTGCTGAGGTCGACGAAATCACAATTGCGGACGACTACGCGCACCATCCGCGGGAGATTGAGGTGACGCTACAGGCGGCGAAGGGGCTCGGCTTCAACCGGATTATTGCCGTGCACCAGCCGTTCACCTATTCGAGGACTTATACCCTCATGGACGATTTCGCAAGGGTTCTTAAGCTTGCGGATTTGGTAGTACTCACAGAGATTATGGGCTCGCGCGAGAAGAACACCTATGGCGTCAAGGCAAGTGACCTCGCCGCAAAGATTGACGGGTGCGTTTTAACTCCGACGTTCGGTGAGTGCGTGGAGTATCTGAGGTCGGAGATAAAGTCGGGCGACCTCGTTATAACAATGGGCTGTGGGGACATCTACAAGGTCTCACATAAATTATCAAAAATCCTGAAGGAGGAACGAAGCGATGGAAGAAGTCAAACTTAACGACAGAGACAGAGCGGTTTACGAATGTATAAGGCAGGGTGCTGAGGCAGGAGTAATGCCGACAGTCCGCGAAATCTGCAAGGCAATCGGCAATCCGTCAACCTCAACCGTCCACAGAAGCATTCAGAAGCTCGCTGACGCGGGTCTCATTGAAAAGCCCGATACGCACCTCAACCGTGCACTCAAGCTCGTTGGGGAGGAGAGAGGCTTGAAGGTTCCGATTTTGGGAACAGTTACCGCCGGACAGCCGATAACAGCTATCCAGGAGATTGAGGGCTACTTGAACTTCACGTCCCAGAAGCACTATGACGGCAAGCTTTTCGCGCTGAAAGTCCGCGGCGAGTCGATGATTAATGCGGCAATTTTGGACGGGGACACCGTCGTTGTCGAGCAGTGCTCCACCGCCGAGAACGGCGAAATCGTCGTCGCCCTCGTAGACGAAGAGGACGCCACCGTAAAGCGTTTCTACAAGGAGGACGGACACTATCGCCTCCAGCCGGAAAACGACGAAATGGATCCGATTATCTCCGACACAGTGTCCATAATCGGGCGTGTTGTCGCTGTAATCAGGTATTTGGAGGATTAAGATGGGAGAAATCATCAACGAGATTCCCAGCCATTTGAATGAAGAAACCCTGTCCTCGGAGAGAATCTTCGAGGGCAAGGTTGTGAAATTAAGGCGCGACAAAGTCCGCCTTGAGAACGGAGACACGAGCTACCGCGAGGTTATCGAGCACAACGGCGGCGTATGCGTTCTGCCGCTTACAGACGACGGCGAGATAATTTTCGTCCGGCAGTTCAGATACCCATTCCGTGAGGTTCTCTTGGAGATTCCCGCCGGCAAGCGCGAGGGCGACGAAGAGCCGATTAAGTGCGGAATCAGGGAGCTCAAGGAAGAGGTCGGCGCGACCGCTGAGAAGATTACATACTTGGGACACCTCTACCCGACCGTCGCCTATGACACGGAAATAATCCACATGTTCATGGCAGAAGGCTTGGATTTCGGCGAGCAGAAATTAGACCCCGACGAGTTCATCGACGTCGTGAAGATACCGTTCGATGAAGCGGTCGATATGGTCATGCGCGGAGAGATTCCGGACAGTAAGACGCAACTTGCAATTCTTAAAGTGAAGCTTTTGCGGTGACCCCTCCACCACCGGCTTTCAGCCGAAACCCCTCCACCATGCTTTGCATGGTCTCCTCCCCTTCAGGGGAGGTTTTTTATTTTCTGCCGGGAGTTTGTGCGGAGCAAAAACGCGCCTTTCGGCGCGCCCTCTCAGTCGCCTACGGCGACAGCTCTCCTTAAAAAGGAGAGCCATTTTCGTTCTATGCAAACTTTGAGAAATGTACAACTTGAATTTTGCTACTTTGTGCTTTAGCAGAAGCTTTCGGGAAAAGAATTCCGGCTCCCCTTTTCAAGGGGAGCTGTCAGCGAAGCTGACTGAGAGGTGCGCCCCGCAAGGGGCGCGTCGCCGCAAAGCGGCGACATGTGCTCTCGCAAAAGTTTTCCTGAGGCAAAAAAGCCTCCCCCGAAGGGGGGAGGGGGACCGTGCGAAGCACGGTGGAGGGGTTTCCGCGGGGCTGTCGCGAAGCATGGTGGAGGGGTTACTCCACAGTAGTCGAGCTCTGCGACAGCACTTCAATTGCTTTCTTGATGCAACCGTCGGTTGTTTCATCCAATAGCTTCAAATCTGAGTTGAGGTCTGCCTCATAGTCGGGCTTTACGCCGATTCCTGAGAATTCCGTGAGAGGTCCTGAGAGGGTCGCGGTCGGGATGCTTATAGCGGTGCTGTCATAGAGGCTGTAGACTTCTAAGAGCTGGGCAGAGCCCTGGGTTGTGCTTCCGACAATGGTCGCCCCCAATCCGTCTCTCAGAGCCGCCGCGAAGAGCTCCGCGGGTCCGGAGGTTCTCGAATTCACGAGCACCACAACCGGGACAGCCGGGGTATTTGTACCGTCGCAGAGGTCGCCCGAGGACTGTGTTCCGTCAAGCGACGTCGAGATGTAGGGGACTGAATCAGCCGGGAGAAGGACATTGAGGAGGTTGAATACCGGGTCGAAAATGACGCCGGAGTTGTTTCTCAGGTCGATTATGATGCCGGTGGTTTCGCTGTTCGACAACTGGCTCAGGTATGCCGCGATAAACTGGCGGTAGGTTATCTCCGAGAATTCGGTAACCTTGATGTAGGCGTAGGTGTCGAACCTCTGGGAGGTGACGGTGGCAACGGTCATCTGGACGGTTGAGAGAGTGTAGCTTGTGTCCTCTCCGGAAGAGCGGACCGTGAGAGTGAGCTGTGTGCCGGCTTCTGCCGTGAGCATAGAATACGCCCAGTCATAGCCCATCTCAAGGACGGAGTAGCCGTTAATTTCGATGATGCTGTCGCCGACTGCAATTCCCACCGTCTCGGCAGGACCGTTCGGAATGATGTCGGTAACGCTCGGGCAACCGCCGACGTCCTCGAAATAGATTCCGATTCCAAGGTGGGTGCCGCTGACGTGCTCCTGATAGAGCTCGTACTCGTTTTCGTCGTAATACTCGGCGGTGGCGTCACCAAGGACGCCGATATAGGCTTCTGCAAGAGCCTCGATGAGCTCGTCCTCGTCGATAGTGCCGTTGTAGTATGAGCGGACGTAGGTATCAATCTGCTCAAGCTTCGTGTACATCTCAGCCCTCTCCTGAACGTCGGAGATGAGGTTGTTATATAAGCTTACAGAATAGCTCGTGGAAATGATAAACGTCAAAGCCGCCGCAATCGCCATAAGAGAGATGGCGAGCCCGAGGGATATTTTTTTGTTCATAAGGTCGCGTTCTCTCCTTAGTGTTGATGCGTGGTTATATCATGAATTAGCACGCAAAGGGTTCTCCTTCGCATAAGCCACAGCCGCGGCATTGAAATCTTCAGGGCTTATGCCGTCGAATTTCTTTCTCTGCCACTCGGTGTAGTTGTAAGATTCTTGTGGGATGATTTCTCTTTCTGGTGTTTCTTTCATAATTTCATTCTCCAATAGAGACTATTATCATCGCTTAGTAGCGACGCGTCTCCTTCGGAGACGCACCCCACCACCACCGGCTTTGCCGGCGGTTCCCCTCCCCTTGACAGGGGAGGCTTTTTCTGTCTCTAGGAAAGACCTTGTGAGAGGAGACTATTGGCTCCCCTGTCAAGGCATACGCGTACACTTAAGCGAAATTGGCAACAAAGTCAA
>JAJQDP010000025.1 GCA_021202155.1 Oscillospiraceae bacterium
GGCTCAAGGATGATGCAACCGTTTTCGTACTCCTTGACGTTGTAATAGTGATAGGTCGCACCGCGGAGGGTGACGCGCTTCTTGGAGTCGATGTGAACGTCGTAGTTCCTGACTACCTCTCTTGCAGATTCCATAATAAGTACCTCCTGAAATCAAAATCTATCCCACAGTGGGATTTC
Organism: Oscillospiraceae bacterium; assembly: GCA_021202155.1. Lineage (GTDB taxonomy): Bacteria > Bacillota > Clostridia > Oscillospirales > Ruminococcaceae > Faeciplasma. The sequence continues at coordinate 180 of JAJQDP010000025.1, forward strand.
CCACTGATATTATACTATATGATGAGGGGTTTGTCAAGGGGCGCGTCGCGGATACGGCGTCGCCCGCAGGGCAACAATGGTTCACGCGGAAGTTTGCATAGAATGCAAATAGCCTCCCCTGAAAGGGGAGGGGGACCGCCGGCTTTCAGCCGGCGGTGGAGGGGTTTCCGCGCAAAGGCTGTGCTCGCCCGCGAAATCCCCGAAATCGCTATAATCCGCCATTCTCTACTTGACAATCACCAAGTTTTGTGGTATTGTATTCTAAATATAAATTAGCCCAAGGAGGACAGTATGCACGATAACAATTTTCTCGAAACTAATTACGATGCAAAGTTTGGTAAAGAAGGTCTTACCTTTGACGATGTTCTTTTAGTGCCCGCGGAGTCGGATGTTACCCCCAATCTCGTCAGCCTTGAAACTGATATAGCAAAGGGGCTTCATCTCAATGTCCCGATTCTGACATCGGCGATGGACACTGTCACCGAGTCTGCGATGGCTATTGCCATTTCACGCGAAGGCGGACTTGGAATCATTCACAAAAATATGACTATTGATAAGCAGGCTGATGAGGTTGACAAGGTTAAGCGTTCCCAGAACGGCGTAATCGTCAATCCGTTCTTTTTATCTGCGGACAACCTCGTTTCTGACGCAAACGACCTGATGAGCAAATACCGCATTTCCGGCGTCCCGATTGTCGACGCAAGGGGAAAGCTCTGCGGAATTATCACAAACCGCGACATGCGGTTCATCACCGACTTCTCGACCAGGATTGAGGACGTCATGACGAAGGATCACCTCGTCACCGCACCCGTCGGAACATCTCTGGAACAGGCGCAGGAAATCCTCCGCAAATACAAGATTGAAAAGCTCCCGCTCGTCGATTCTGAGGGCTACCTCAAGGGTCTCATCACTATAAAGGACATCGAGAAGGCTGTGAAGTACCCACACTCCTCGACCGACTCTCAGGGAAGACTCATCTGCGGCGCGGCTATCGGCGTCACGAACGACGTTCTTGACAGAGCCGGTGCTCTTGTCAATGCCGGCGTCGACTGCCTGGTTCTGGACTCCGCCCACGGTCACTCCCACAACATCCTCACTTGCCTTGAGAAGGTCAAGAACGCATTCCCGGACACTCCGGTTATCGCCGGAAACGTCGCCACAGCCGAGGGCACGGAGGCTTTGATTAAAGCCGGTGCAGATTGTGTTAAAGTGGGTATCGGTCCCGGCTCCATCTGCACGACCCGTGTAGTTGCCGGCGTTGGTGTTCCCCAGATCACTGCTATCTACGATGCGGCTTCTGTCGCCGCGAAGTACGGAATTCCGATTATCGCGGACGGCGGAATCAAGTACTCGGGTGATATTGTCAAGGCTCTTGCTGCCGGCGGAAACGCTGTCATGCTCGGCTCGCTCCTTGCAGGATGCGACGAAGCTCCCGGCGAGATTGAGATTTACCAGGGACGTTCCTTCAAGGTCTACCGTGGAATGGGAAGTTTGGGAGCTATGAACGCGGGCTCAAAGGACCGCTATTTCCAGACCGGTTCAAAGAAATTAGTCCCCGAAGGAGTCGAAGGAAGAGTTCCATATAAGGGAATGCTTTCCGATACGATTTTCCAGTTGTGCGGAGGCTTGCGCTCCGGAATGGGCTACTGCGGATGCCACAATATTAACGAGCTCAGAACGAAAACGAAGTTCGTCAGAATCACCGGTGCTGGACTCAAGGAGTCCCACCCGCACGACGTCTTCATCACAAAGGAAGCTCCGAACTACTCGGTGCAGAACTGACAAACCCCTCCACCGCCGGCAAAGCCGGCGGTCCCCCTCCCCCCTTCGGGGGAGGCTTTTTCTAACTACTGTAAGTATTATTTGATACAAATATTACAATCTGCAAATAGTAATTCTTATCCAGATTGTAATATTTCAATTATTTTCTACTTCTCGTAAACTACACATTCCATCCAATCCGTAATATCCACGCAAAAATATACAAATCGTAATAGAGGTGTCACTATGCTTAAAAGACCACTGAGCAAGTCCGAATACGGTCCGTTTATAATCAACTCCTACAGCACGGTCGATTCGACCAATGACATGCTGATGCAAGCCGCAAGGGAGGGCGCGAAGTCGGGAACTGTCGTCTTCGCCCACGGGCAGACTGCCGGCAAGGGCAGTAAAGGCAGAAGCTTTTACAGTCCATTCCGTTCCGGAATGTATCTCTCGATTCTCATCCGCCCCGGCTATACCGTGAACGCAAACGTCCACGCGAGCGGTGAAGCCATCTGCCCGGAGCTGACCCCCGAGCAAGCTCTTCTTATAACTCCCGCTGTCGCCTGCGCTGTGGCTTTTGCGATACAAGAATATTCTTATGACCGTGTTGGAATAAAGTGGGTAAACGACATAATGATTACTGGTAAAAAAGTCTGCGGGATTCTGACCGAATCAGGGGTTGACGATTCGGGCGACAGGTTCTATGTCATCGGCATCGGAATAAACCTCGCCCCTCCGAAGGACGGCTTCCCCGAGGAGTTCGCCGACAAGACCACCACCCTTTTCGATAAAGAACCGGGTACGGAAATGATAACTCTCCTCGACGACATCTTAGGATTCACCTGTTACATTCTTAAGAATACTCTTACAGATCGCAAGTTCCTCGAATATTACCGCAAGATGTCGGTTATCTTAGGGCGCGATGTGCTGGTCACTCCCCTTGACGGCAGTGAGCCCTACTACGCCAAGGCTGTTGAGATAGACGATAACGCCCGCCTCGTCGTCGAAAACGAAGCCGGCGAAAGAATCACCCTCAATTCCGAGGACGTCCAGATTGCCATGAGAAACTATCCCCAGCCGGCAAGAAGGTTTCATGTCAGCAGGAAGCAGGATGAGCTGGATGATGGGGATTGAGCCAGCCGGCGGAAACCCCTCCACCGCCCTTCGGGCGGTCCCCCTCCCCCTTCGGGGGAGGCTTTTTTTGTTCTATACAGGGCTTCAAGTGATGTACAAAACGCGCTCCCGTTGGTCGCGCGCCCTCTCAGTCTGCGCCGTTGGCGCAGACAGCTCTCCCAAAGGGAGAGCCAAGTAGCTTCGCCTACCGCAAAATCTTGGCTCCCCCTCTGGGGGAGCTGTCAGCCCAATGGGCTGACTGAGAGGGCGCGACCGCAGGGAGCGGAAGGGTTTCCACGCAAACTTGCATAGAATACAAATAGCCTCCCCCGAAGGGGGGAGGGGACCATCGCCAAAGGCGATGGTGGAGGGGTTTCCGCGGCGGAGTTGCCGCCAAAGGCGACAATGCCACTTGCCGAGGACTCGGGCGGATAATATCCGCCCCTACCGATTTACACCATTTGCAAAAGTCGCTCTAAGCTCTCCGTCGCCTGATAATTATCGTCAAACAGAAGCGGCTTGTTCGTGCCGTGGCACTCCTTGGGTCCCATGTGGTTGAGCCAGGAGTGCTTGTTTGAGACGCCCCAGAGGGTGATGTTCTCAATAAACTCACTGTACTCCTTGAAAATCTCAAAGAACCGCTCGTAGACCTCGGCGACCTGCGCGGTCATCTCGGGGGTGGCGGGCTTGGGGTCCTTCTTCCACTCAATACAGCAGACGTCCATCTCGGTCACGTGGAGCTTGAGCCCGGTTTTCGCGTACATATCAAGTGACCTTCTGACCTCGCCGAAGCCGTGCCGGAGGATTCCGATATTAGTGTGGCACTGAAGACCGATGACGTCGACAAGTCCCCTCTCCTTCAGAGCCATCGCGGTTCTGATGATTCTGTCCCGCTTGTCCGGGCGGAATTCGCTGTAGTCGTTGAGGCAGAGTTCACTATTCGGGAAGTACTTCCGCGCGAGCCCGTGGAGCTCGAAGAGATAGTCGTCGCCAAGCTTCTTGTGGAAGACGTTGTCGCGGAGGTCGCCGCCGTCAAGTCTGTCGTTCAGAGCCTCGTTGACGACGTCCCAGCAGTAGCAGTCGCCGTACTTCTCAGCCATCAGCTTGAAGTGTTCGTCCAGATTTGAGCGAAGCTCGCTCGGGGATAGCTGTTCAAACACTCCCCAGGGGTATGAGGCGTGCCAGGCGAGGTTGTGTCCGCGGATTTTCAAGCCATTTTCGCGCGCAAAATTCGCGATTTTGTCCGCTCCCGACGTGTCGACGACCAAGGTCGGGTGGATAAGACTCTCACGGTCGGTGATTTCCGGGCGATATTCGTCCTCGCCGCGGTTGAATCTGTTGACATTTTCCGGCGGCTGATAGCCGTGGGGGTGGATAGAGAGATACTTCATCTCGTTCTCGCAGGTGACAGTGTCGAAGTTCGCCTTAACAACCTCCGCCGCCTCGTCGAGCCACCAGGCAGACACCGCCGCGCCGACCGTAAAGTACGGAGCGTAAACTTCTTTTAGGGTTTTGGGCATTATAATGTTCCTTTCTGTACTGTACTGCAAAGCAAGGGCATTACTTGTCCTCATAATGCCCTTTGCACTGCAAAACTATTACTGTATCGTCTTCAAACCGATATATCAATCTATCTTTTTCAGTGATTCGTCTGCTCCATGAACCACTGAGGTCACCCTTCAAAGGTTCCGGCTTTCCGGTTCCCTCAAAAGGCGTTCTTTGTACTTCTTTCAGAAGAGCATTTATCTTTCTTAGCATCTTTTTGTCTTGAAAAAGCCAATACTGATACTCATTCCAGGCATCCTCAATAAACTTGATGTCACTCATTAGCCAGTTCCTCTAACTCGTCCATTGTTTTCACGACAAACTTACCTTCATGATACTGCTTCATAGCTTTCCGAAGCTGTTTCATATTCGATTCGGAATAGAAGTCAGATTCCGGAGCTGCAATTTCAAACGGAATTCTTCTGTCTCTCAGCACTTTTTTCGTATAAATCATGTAGAACGTAGTTATGTTCATGCCCATTTCAGCGCACATAACATCAAGATCTTTCTTTTCCTCGTCATCCAGACGAATACTGACTGTGGTCATATGGCTCACTCCTTTCTGAGTTATGACTATAGTATACCACATATTGAAGCAAATTGCAAGCAATTTCTTTAAGATTTATTCTTTTAGAAAGAAAATGTTCCTCTCTTCTCCAGATACAAAAAATCTCCGACTTGCGTCGGAGACTTGTTAAACAATGTTTCTCTGCCGCACATTGTGAAGCGTACTTGTATAAACAGCGTTCAGAGTACACTGTAAAACTCCTACTTATAGTATACAGCATAGGTAAGAAAAATGCAACTGTTTTTGAAAATTTTTTACCCCGTAATAACCTCTTTCCCACCCATATAAGGTCTCAGAGCCTCGGGGATGCGGACTGAGCCGTCTTCGTTCAGGTTATTCTCTAAGAACGCAATCAACATTCTCGGAGGTGCGACAACCGTGTTGTTGAGGGTGTGGGCGAGGTACTTGCCGTTTTCGCCGTTTACGCGGATCTTAAGTCTACGCGCCTGCGCGTCTCCAAGGTTCGAGCAGGAGCCGACCTCGAAGTACTTCTTCTGTCTCGGACTCCACGCCTCGACGTCGAGAGAGCGAACCTTCAAATCAGCCAGATCTCCCGAGCAACACTCAAGAGTTCTGACCGGAATATCCATGGATCTGAACAAATCTACCGTATTCTTCCAGAGCTTATCGAACCAGTAGGGGCTCTCCTCCGGCTTGCAAACGACAATCATTTCCTGTTTTTCAAACTGATGGATTCGATATACGCCCTTCTCCTCGATTCCGTGCGCACCCTTCTCTTTTCTGAAGCAGGGCGAATAGCTGGTGAGGGTGAGCGGCAACTCAGACTCAGGGATGATCTGGTCGATGAATTTACCGATCATCGAGTGCTCAGATGTTCCGATGAGGTATAAATCCTCCCCCTCGATCTTGTACATCATAGCGTCCATCTCGGCGAAGCTCATGACTCCGTCGACAACGTTTCCGCGAATCATAAACGGCGGAACACAATAGGTGAACCCACGGTCAATCATGAAGTCCCTTGCATACGCGATGACCGCCGAGTGAAGCCGGGCGATGTCGCCCATGAGGTAGTAGAAGCCGTTTCCGGCGACTCTTCTGGCACTCTCAAGGTCGATTCCGTGGAGTTTTTCCATGATGTCGGTGTGATATGGCACTTCAAAATCCGGCACAAACGGCTCGCCGAACTTCTCAATCTCGACGTTCTCCGAGTCGTCCTTACCAATCGGGACGCATGGGTCGATGATGTTCGGGATGACCATCATGATCTTGTGGAGCTTTTCCTGGAGCTCGTCCTCAAGCTTTTCAAGCTCAGCAAGTCTCTCAGCCTGCGCAGTGACCTGCGCCTTGACCTCCATCGCCTTCTCCTTCTCGCCCTTAGCCATCAAGCCGCCGATTTCTTTTGAAAGCTTGTTTCTCTGGGCTCTGAGCGAATCCGCCTCGGTAATAGCGGCGCGATATTCGCGATCTAATTCCGCCGCCTGGTCAACAAGCGGCAACTTCTCGTCCTGGAACTTCTTTTTTATGTTCTCTTTTACCAACTCCGGGTTTTCACGGATTAATTTTATGTCTATCATTTTTTGGTTTGTCCTTTCAAATTTGTTGTGCTTCGCAATTATGGCTCTCCTTTTTAAGGAGAGCTGTCGCGAAGCGACTGAGAGGTGCGCCGACCGAAGGGAGGCGCGCAGTTTGCCGAAGGCAAACTGCCATTCCCCTAACCGGCTACACAAGTCGCCACTTTGTGGCGACGCGCTCGCCTTACAGGCTCGCGCACCTCTCAGTCAGCCGCTTCGCGGCTGCCAGCTCTCCTTAAAAAGGAGAGCCTTTTGTATTCTTTCAAAATTTCGCATTAAGAATTACGAATTCTCCCCAAGCTCCTCAAGTATCCTCGCTATCTTCGCCAGATCCTCCTCCGAGTAATACTCAATTTCCAGCTTTCCCTTTCCGTTCTTGCCGGAGACGGTTACTTTTCTTCCGGTGGTCTGGGCGAGGGAGAGCTCTATCTCTCTTAAGAAGGTCTCCTTCTGAGGGTGGTTTTTCGCTTTTTTCGCGGTGGATTTCGCGCGGACGAGCTGTTCTAAGTTGCGGACGGTCAGCATGTCCCGCTTGACCTGCATGGCGAGTTCTGCCCGGAGCTCTTCGTTCTCGATTCCAGCGAGCACCTTTGCGTGTCCTACCGAAATCTCTCCGTCACGAACCATCTTGAGCGTCTTCTCATCCAAACTCAGAAGCCTGATTGAGTTTGCAACCGCCGGGCGGGATTTGTTCACGACCTGCGCGACCTGCTCCTGGGTGTAGCCCCACTTCTCCATCAGCTCCTTGTAGCCTAACGCTTCTTCAACTGGGTTGAGGTTTTCGCGCTGAAGGTTCTCGACGAGTGCAAGCTCCATCGCGCCCTTGTCGTCCATCTCGCGGATTACGACCGGAACCTCATCCAATCCCGCCATCCGGGCGGCGCGCCAGCGTCTCTCCCCCGCTATTATCTGATAGCCGCCTGTTTCGAGCGGTCTCACAAGAAGCGGCTGGAGAACACCGTGCTGTTTTATCGAGTCGGCAAGCTTTCCGAGTGCCTCGTCGTCAAAATCGGTTCTCGGCTGTTCGCGGTTAGGCGAAATCTCCGTCAGTCTGAGGGTTTTCTGATGCTTTTCCTCCGTTTCGTTCTGGGAAAAGAGCGCGTCCATCCCCATCCCGAGTCCTTTAACCTTTGCCATAAAATCCTCCCTTCCACATTACGACTGCCTGCCGTAGGTCTGACCGGTCTTCTTCTTTGCCCTCTCCAAAAATTCGATGCAGAATTTCTCGTATGCCTCCGCACCCCTTGAGGAGTGGTCATAGTACATGATAGGCTTCCCGTGGGACGGTGCCTCTGAAAGTGCTACATTTCGCGGGATAACCGTCTCGTAGACGTCGTTCGGGAAGTACTTTTTGACCTCCGAGACCACCTGCGCGGTGAGATTGTATCTTCCCACATACATTGTGAAGAGAATGCCCTCTATGTACATATACGGATTGTAGCCGTCCTTGATGCGCTTTATCGTGTCCATAAGCTGAACCAAGCCTTCGAGCGAGTAGAATTCGCACTGAATCGGTATTAAAACCGAGTCGCAGGCGGCAAGTGCATTCAGAGTTATGATACTCAGCGACGGCGGACAGTCTATAAGTATGAAATCGTAGTCATTTTTGACCGGCAGAAGCTGCATTTTCAGCCTCATAAGCCGGTTTTCGACCCCTGCGAGTTCAATTTCTGCTCCCGCAAGCTTCTGCGCCGATGACAGAAGCGAAACGCCCTTGAAGGCAGTCGGCACAATTGCCTCGATCGCCCTGCACTGCCCTATCAGCACTTCATAGACGGTGCTTGTTATTGCTCGCTTTCTGACTCCGAGACCGGTTGTCGTGTTCCCCTGGGCGTCGATGTCGACGACTAAGACCTTTTTTCCTTTCCCGCCGAGTGCGGCGGCAAGGTTAACAACGGTAGTTGACTTCCCAACTCCGCCTTTCTGATTTGATACGGCGATAATTTTCCCCATGATACGCTCCCTTACTATTAGTTTGGGTGAATTTCGGACTCAATCTATCCATTTTCCGAGTCCGTTTCACTCCCTCTAATATTAAGTATAGCACAAATTTCGGAGTTTGCAACTACTTTCGACAAATTATTTTTGAGGGATGCGTGGAATGTTCCACGTGGAACAGTTCGGCTAACGCCGAACAGGAAAATTTCGCTTCGCGAAATTTCCACACAGAAAACGCCTGAGGCGTTATCTGCTGAAGTTCGCCTGCGAACTTCATTTCAGAGGGAGGCTATTTGCGGTTCTATTCAAGCATTTTGACGAGGCAGGTTAAGGCTTCCCTGAAAGGGGAGCTGTCAGCGAAGCTGACTGAGGGGTGTGCCCACACCGTGGGCGCGTCGCCGCAGGCGACCATGTAGGCTTTCGGGCGGATAATATCCGCCCCTACACAATGCGGTTTGGATTCCAAAATTACGCATTACGCATTAAGCATTACGAATTATTCTTCAACGGTATCCTTATATGATAATCCAAAAAATCCTCCGACTGGGTCTTGTCAACGTTCACAGCTACGCCGGCTATCTGCATGGTTTCGACAGCTTTATTAATGGTGTTCGCGAAAAGGCGGACGTCCTTGAGGACGGCACTGCCTTTGCGGATTCTCGCGCAGTATTTGTCGTATTCGAGCATACTCTCCACCAACGCCTCGGTTTTCTCGACATTCAGCCTGCCTTTGACGACCTTTTTGAGGGCTTCGTCCCGCTTTTCGTCGTTCGGGAGCTTGAGGATGGCACGCGCGTGGCGTTCGGTGAGGTCATTCTCGGTAATAATCTGCCGCTGTGAGCTGGTGAGCTTAAGAAGTCTCAGCTTGTTCGCAAGGGTCGACTGCGCATAGCCGAGGCGGTAGGCGGCGTCCTCCTGGGTCATGCCGTAGAGGTCGATGAGCTTGGCGATAGCGTCTGCCTCCTCGAAAAAGCTGAGGTCTTCGCGCTGAAGGTTTTCGACGAGAGAAAGCAGAGCCGACGTCCTGTCGCTTGCCTCGATAACTATGCAGGGAACGGTCTCCAAGCCAGCAAGCATGGCAGCTCTGAGTCTCCTCTCCCCTGCTATCAGCTCATAGCCGGAGGGCGTCTCCCGCACACTCAGCGGCGAGAGAATCCCGTCCGCCTTGATGCTCGCCGCAAGGTTCATGAGATCAACACGCTCAAAAGTCTTCCGCGGCTGGTAAGGCGACGGCGCGATCTCCTCGCACGGAATCTCAACCACCTTCGCCGCTATCTTCTCCTTCTTCGGCAGGAAAATTTTTGCCATTCTATCACGTCCTTGTAGTAATATAAGTGTTCTTACCATAAATATTACCATAAAGACACGATTATTTCCAGAGGAAATTATCGGGGAGGTTCGACAGGAAATCCTCCACCGGCTTCGCCGGTCTCATCCCCTTCGGAGGAAGCTTTATACTTTCTACCGAAAGCTTCTCCTAATGCACAAAGTTTTAAAATCAAAGTTGTACATCACTCAAAGTTTGCATAGAACGAAAATGGCTCTCCTTTTTAAGGAGAGCTGGCAGCCGCGAAGCGGCTGACTGAGAGGTGCGCGAGCCATAGGCGAGCGCGCTATTTTCGCTGAAGGCGAAAATAGCTGACTTGGCTTCGCCAAGTCGCTTTTGCAGGCAGTCACCTGCCCAAAATCTTATTAAAAACCTCTTCCGCAGGGATAGATTCTCCGTTTTTCACCTGTCTGAGACTCAACTCCATCATAGAATCGAATTCTTCCCGGGTCATCTCATCGACTGCCTTCGGTACTGAGTCATTCACCTTAGAAATCATTTCGGTATCCTCCAAAAATAATTACGAATTACTTCACCACTCTCCTCGGGTAAACCCCCGGCGTCTTCCCTACTTTCTCCACCACAACAACCGTCCTCCGGTCGCCGTTTGGGAGGCAATACTCGGTTATCTGCGAGATTTCTCCGCCTAACTTTGCGATAATTTCCCTCGCGTCGGCGATTTCATCCTTGCAATCTGAGCCTTTGAGGGCAATGAATCTGCCGCCGGGCTTCACATACGGCAGGCAGTACTCACTGAGGACTGAGAGCCGGGCGACTGCGCGGGCGGTCGCGATGTCGAAACTCTCGCGTAAGTAGGTTCTTGCGCCATCCTCGGCGCGGGAGTGAATGCAGGTGGCGTCTAAATTCAACGCCGCGGAGACTTCCCGGAGGAAATTCACCCGCTTGTTGAGGCTGTCAAGAAGCGTGAGGCTGAGGTCGTCCCGAACAATTTTCATCGGAATTGAGGGGAAGCCCGCACCTGCGCCGACGTCGATAAGCTTTGCTCCACGTGGAACATCCACCATCGTGAGCGGCAGGCAGGAGTCCGCGAAGTGCTTGATAATTATACCCTCGCTATCAGTCACAGAGGTGAGGTTCATGACTTTGTTTCTCTCAACAAGCATGTCAGCGTATGTTGAAAACATGCCGACCTGTTCCTCTGTGAGGAGGATGTCAAAACCCGCGAAAACGAGCCTGAGACTCGCCGTGTCAATCGCCGCCATGCTCTTCCCTCCTCTTCTTTTCAAGCCAGATTAAAAGTACTGATATATCAGCGGGGTTGACGCCGGAGATTCTTGACGCCTGACCGACGCTCATGGGCTTTCTCTTCTGGAGCTTCTCCGCCGCCTCAAGCCGGAGCCCCTGAATCTTCGTGTAATCGGTGTCCGGCGAGAGCTTTTTCTGCTCCAACTTCCGCATGTCCTCGACCTGCTTGAGCTGAATGTTGATGTAGCCCTCGTACTTGATACGAAGCTCCGCCTGTTCGGTGACCTCATCCGGCAAATCCGGTCTGTCTTTATCAGCACAAATCAAACCGTCATACTTCACTTGCGGTCTTCGGATGAGCTTCGCAAGGGTCGTGCCGTTCGATATAGGCTCTGTACCTCTATTAATAAGGTAATCGTTGAGTGATTCCGACGGCGCGACGTTTGTGTGCTCCAGTCTTAAAACCTCATCCGCAATAAGCCTCTCTTTTTCAAGAAGCCGCTCGTACCGCTCGTCAGAAATCAGCCCGACCTCATGCCCGATGGGAGTAAGTCGCTCGTCGGCGTTGTCCTCTCTGAGAAGAATCCGGTACTCGCTCCGGGAGGTCATCATCCGATATGGGTCGGTTACGCCTTTCGTAACAAGGTCGTCGACGAGAGTGCCGATATAGGAGGACGCGCGATCTAAAATCATCGGCTCTCTCCCCTGAAGCTTCAACGCCGCGTTGATTCCGGCGACCAGACCCTGAGCCGCCGCCTCCTCATATCCGGATGAGCCGTTGAACTGACCCGCGCCGTAGAGCCCGGGGTGCTCCCTGAACTCAAGAGTCGGCAAAAGCTCGGTCGGGTCACAGCAGTCGTATTCGATAGCATATGCCGGGCGCATAATCTCGACATGTTCAAGACCTTTAATCGTTCTTAAAAATTTAAGCTGAACATCAACAGGTAGCGATGAACTCATCCCCTGCAGATAATATTCGTCGGTGTCAAGACCCATCGGCTCGATAAATAATTGATGTCTTGGTTTATCAGAAAATCTCACGATTTTGTCCTCGATGGACGGACAGTACCGGGGTCCCACCCCCTCGATTCTTCCGGCGTACAAAGGGGAGCGATCAAGGTTCTCAAGAATTATTCTGTGCGTCTCCGAATTCGTGTAGGAGATATAGCAGGAAACCTGGTTTCTAAGCTCGCCTTTCGTCTCGAACGAAAACGGGATGATGTGCTCATCGCCGTCCTGCTTCTCAAGGACGGAAAAATCAATCGAACGTTTATGGACTCTTGCCGGGGTTCCGGTCTTGAATCTTCGGATGGTAATTCCCAGGGATTTAAGTGATAAAGTAAGTGCCTTAGCCGGGAGGGTGGCGTCAGGTCCCGACTCATAATTAGTCTCGCCGACGTGAATCTTTCCGCCAAGATATGTCCCCGTCGCGACGATGACAGCCCGGCAGTCATACTCCTCGCCAAGCTTAGTTCTTATTCCCGATACTGCGCCCGAATCGTCCACAAGAATCTCAGTGACCTCCGCCTGCTTTATCTCGACATTAGGCTCGCTCTCAAGAACCTGCTTCATATAGATGTGGTACTTGACCCTGTCCGCCTGGACTCTCAGGCTGTGAACGGCAGGACCTTTACCGAGGTTCAGGACGCGCGACTGGATGAAGGTGGCGTCCGCGGCTCTGCCCATTTCCCCGCCGAGGGCGTCAATCTCGCGGACGAGGTTTCCCTTGGCAGTGCCGCCGATGGACGGGTTGCAAGGCATGTTAGCGATGCCGTCAAGGGTGATTGTGAAGAGCCCGACCCTGAGCCCCAGCCGCGCCGGAGCCAATGCCGCCTCAATCCCAGCATGACCCGCACCGATGACGACTATATCAAATTTTCCCATAAAGTTGGTACGATTGTCCATTTTGGTGACCTCTTTTGTATTACGGAATGTATATTTTGACTGTGATATTACAGTACGTGCATGTGTAGGGGCGGATATTATCCGCCCGCTATTTCCGGCTACGCCGGAAATAGCACCCCTCCACCATGCTTCGCATGGTCCCCCTCCCCTTTCAGGGGAGGCTTTTCTGCCTCTGTCAGAAGCTTCTGCGAGAGTGCGAACGCGCTCCCGATGGTCGCGCACCCCTCAGTCGCCTTCGGCGACAGCTCCCCTTGTCAGGGGAGCTATATGTGCTCCCCTCCCAAATTCCTGCGTGTGGTTCAAATAGCCTCCCCTGTCAAGGGGAGGGGGACCGCCGGCTGAAAGCCGGTAGTGGAGGGGTGCGCCGACTGCGTCGGCGCGTCACTTCCCCACGCAAAACCTCTCAAACAGGTTGTTCACAACCGCCTCGGTCGCCATTTCTCCGGTGAGCTCAAGGAGCGCGTTGAGGGCTTCGTCAAGGTAGACGGTGACGGCGTCGAGAGTGATTCCCGCCTGGTATTCAGCGAGCGCGAGCCTGACATACTCAAGTGCTTTACTGACCTGACGCCTCTGCCGCTCATTGATATATATCTCCGCGGTGTCGGATGAGCCGCCAAGCTTGAAGAGCGAGGCTATCATTTCGGGGAGTTTTTCAAGTCCAGAGCCGGAATTTGCCGATACAGAGAGTATAAACTCGTCATTTAAATACTTAGAGTCTAACTTTTCCGGCAAATCTGACTTGTTTAAAAGCACAATGTGCGGCTTATTTCTGATTTTTTCAAGGATTTCGCGGTCGGTCTCTGTCAGCTCCTCGGACGAATCGAAGACCGCTAAGACTAATTCCGCATTTTCCAGTTTTTGTGTGGCAAGGTCAACACCTATACACTCAATTGGGTCGACAGTGTCGCGAATTCCGGCAGTGTCCGAGAGCTTCAGGACGAAGTCCCCCAACCTCACCGACTCCTCGATGACATCTCTTGTCGTTCCGGCGTTCTCGGTGACGATTGAACGGCGGTAGCCAAGAAGTTGGTTCATTAAAGTTGACTTCCCCACGTTCGGTCTGCCGACGATGGCGGTGTCGATTCCCTGGCGGAGAATTTTTCCCTTGTCGTAACTGCTTAAAACATGTTCAAGTCTATTGATTATTTCTGAAAGGTCGCCCTCAAGGTGGGAGGTGTCGGCGTCAGGGATGTCCTCGTCGGGATAGTCCGACCAGGCGGCAAGGTTGCCGGAAATCTTGACCATATCCTCAGCGACAGAGTGAATATTTTTGCTGAGGTTACCCTCCCTCATAGCTCTTGCACTTACCAGTTCCCTCTCTCCATTTGCGGAAATAATATCCAGCACACCCTCCGCCTGAGTGAGGCTGAGTTTGCCCGAGAGAAACGCCCTCTTGGTGAACTCCCCGCCGGGCGCGGGCTCGGCACCGTTTTCAATTATAAGCTTAAGTATTTCTCTCGCTAAGTAAACTCCGCCATGACAGGAGATCTCGACGGTGTCCTCGCCGGTGTAGCTGTGGGGGCTTCTGAAGACGGTGAGAATGACATCATCAAGTGTCCGCCCCTCGCAGACAATTTTTCCGTACTGACAGGTGTAGCCAGACATCCCGGAAGGGCGTGTTTTCCCCACAAATATATTATCAGCTATCCTAAGTGAATCGTCCCCGCTCATGCGTATAACAGCGAGCCCGCCTTGGTAAACGGGGGTGGATATTGCGGCGATGGTTGACATGGTTTCACCTCTATTTTATTTTTGTAATACTTGCCAGTGTCCAGTTTTTCTCGGTCCAACACGATCAAGTAGATTTTTTTCTTTTAAAGAAGAAATAGCTCTGTCAATGGTTCGGGTCGGTTTTTCACAGACTTGAGCCATCTCTGAAATCGAAATATTCCTGTTGCCTCTTACCAATTCAAGAACCTTAGATTCCAATTCAGTTATTGCAACATCATTAACGACATTATTAACGACATTATTAACGACATCAGATGTCATAATAATTTTTTCTTCTCGATAAAAATCTAAAGTGAAATCACTTTCGTAGTTTATGTACGAAATCCTTACATTGGCTTTTTTACATAAAGAATATATCTTTTTCAGTCCGGAACCAAAAGTCTCAACATCATTGCACAGATACAACATTCTCGAAATTATTTCATTTCTCAAAAACGAGTGCATATCATGATTTACAAAATCCTCAGGCGTATACTCGTTAGCGAATGAACCTGGGTTTATAATGGAAACTCGGTTTGAATAAATATCTATTTCATGCTGGACGTTTAAGTCATATCTCGCATGTGCAAAGCTATTGATAACGGCTTCTCTGATTGCATCGACAGGAACTTCGGGAACTTCTACCCTATGAATTCCGTCACTGCTCATTTCAAATCTCCACCTGATATTTCTTTTTATGTAGCTGATAGCTTCGTCAATCAACTCAAAAATATTTCCCTCTACTCTTGAAATATCAAGGAAGGTTGTTTTATGCTCTGTTGCAAACACAGCCATCTTAAGCGTTATTGGTTTGTTTTTGGAAAACAATGCTCTTCCGGCATTAGTGAGGTGTCCATCGGCAAGTAGTCCTAACTTACCCATCAGTACTGATTTGTCGTCGTCCAATTCAGGAAGGCGTCCGCAGGAAGTTGCGTTCTTGTAGAATTCAGACAATGTTTCTTCACTGACATCATCGATAGTTTCCTTCGAGGGCGTGTTTTCCCAATGCTCTTCGTACTCCCGGTTTATCATCACAGTACGGAGTTCACCTGGCGACATCTCCCTGTCTTCATCAGCAACTCGTTTATAGTATTTTCCAAAAGCTGAATAGGGTTTATCCCTTCCCTCAAAGCTGACTTCTATAACTTCGACATCATTTATCACAATAGTTTTGATTTCAGGAAATATCTGTGGCTTTATTCCTTCATAAATCTTCCGGGAAACGTCTCTCAAAGTGGAATCGACGATAGTAAATCTGAATGGTGAACCGTCATTATTCAATCCAAAATACACCGTTCCATGCCCATGCTTATTGAGCATAGCGGCAATAGAAATTACAGCTTGATTGATTTCACCAGTCGTTCTCTTGAACTCAGTAACTTCGTTTTCTCTTAAAATTTCCACTTTCAGTCACCTCTGATAAAAACTCTCCGGCGGCTTCACATTAAACTGAAACCGCCGGAGAAGCCGATTGTGCTATTTTCTTAGAATTCAATCTTTGAGTAGAGTCCGCTCCCAAGGTCATCCTCAGGCTTCGGCTTCTTGTAGTCCTTCTCAAAGGAGGAGGAGATGTCAAGGCTTCTTGCCTTGAAGTCCTCGCGGCGTCTGCCGCCGTTCTTGCGGTAACCGCCGTCGCGGTTGTTGCCGCCTCTGCGGTCATTCCTGCCGTTATTGTTATAACGTCTGTTGCCGCCATTGTTGTAGGGTCTACGCTCGGTGGAGGAGATAAGAACCTTTCTATACGGGTCTTCGCCGACAGAGCGGGAGGTGCAACCCTCGACCTCTGCGACTGCCGCATGGATGATTCTTCTCTCATAGGGGTTCATGGGTTCAAGCGACATGGTTCTGCCGGTTCTCTTCGCCTTCTCAGCCATCTTCTTGGCTAACTCTTCAAGCTGAACCTTTCTTCTTGCGCGGAAGCCGTCGCAGTCAAGAGTAATTCTGTAGAATTCCTTGTCCTGCTTGTTGCAGGCGAGTGAAGCGAGATACTGCAAGCTGTCGATAGTCTCGCCGCGTCTACCGGTGATGCCGTCAACGCCTTCGCCGGAAAGGTCAAGTACTGCGCCCTCCTCGGTCTCGGTCACGGTGATTGTGGGCTTAACGTAACCCATAGCGACCATGATGTCGCTCACATACTTTGCGGCGATGTCCGCCTTGGTCTCGGTGTACTCACCCTCGACCTTCGCCTCACCCTTCATTCCGAAAAGACCCTTCTTCGGCTCTTCAAGAACTGTGAAGGCGATTTTCTCAGCCGGAACGCCGAGCTCCTCACAAAGCTTAGCCTTCGCCTCTTCAACTGTTTTTGCTGTTACTACTGTACTTTTCATTATTTGGTCTCCTTTATTAGACAGCAAGCACCGTGTGGTGTGGAGTGGTGGGTGGTGCCTTGCTGAATTAATGCGTAATGCGTAATGCGTAATTCGTAATTATAAGCGCATCAATTACGCATTACGAATTAAGAATTACGAATTTATTTCTTCTTCCCCTTGGAATCTTCCATCTCGGGGACATCTACATCAATACTATCCCCATACTTCTCAGCATAGCATTTTCTTGCCTCATTGAGGGTCTGTCTCTCGACTTCCTTCTTCTGGGCACGGGAAAGCTTGACCTCCTCGGAAGCGTCGTCATCGTCATCATCGTCGTCATACTTCGAGGGTTTTGCTCTTCCGGCGTTCTCCGCCTGCTGGGCTTCGAGAGCCTGCTGATAGAAGGACTTCTTCTTGCGCTTCTTCTTTGCCTTCTCGTTGTTCCTGGCTATTATCTTGTCAACTCTTGCAGGAGTCAGATAGAGATTAAGCCCGACTGTCTGAACGAGCGAAAGTAAACTTGAGAATATCCAGTAGATACCGATACCTGCCGGGAAGCTGAACGCGATCCAGAAGGAAATAAGCGGCATCGCATAGAGCATTATCTTCATCGAGCCGCTTGTAGCCGCTCCGCCCTTCTTCTTTGTGTAGTACTGCGAAATGAATGTGAGAAGAAGCTGGAGTGCAAGCGAAAGAATCGGGATGAGAATCAGAACTGACGACCAGCTCGGGTAGTCTCCCAAATCTATTCCCAAGAATGTATAGTCAAAGTCTGCGCAGAGGTCGACAACGTCGTCGGCAAACAGGTCGGGATAGACCTTCGCAACGGAAATTACAAGAAGCTGTGCGCGGTTGCTGGTCGCAACAAGTCTTGATGAAACGAGATTGGAGTCCAGGAAATACTCGTCCAGACCAATCATATCGCCGTTATAGTCGTATGCGTCGTTATAGAGCTCAAAGTAGCCTGCAAGCTCTTCAAGTCTTTCATCAGTGTAGTCAGCGAGGTCGGAGTCTTCCTCTGCCTTATATTCAAGAAGTATGTCGTAAAGATTAGTGTTCTCGGCAAGAAGCTCAGAAACGGTGGTCTCGTGATCACTTATAACCGAGCTGACGTTGTAGACATCTGTAACCATCTCTTCCGCGGCGTCGAGAGAGTCGCTGTCGACATTTCCTATGTAGGACAAAGGCGCGTAGACAACCTCGATGATTGCGAACAGCAAAACGAAAGTGATGAGGGTCGGCAGACAGCTTCCCATCGGGTTGACGTTCTCCTGGTTGTAGAGCTCCATCGTAGCTTCGTTGAGCTTGTCCTGATTTCCTGCATATTTTTTCTTGAGTGCCTCCATCTTAGGATTGAGGCGGTTCATCTTCTCTGTCGAAATCTGCTGATTATAGGACGACGGGAACATTATAAGCTTTATGATGAGCGTAAACAGAAACAACGCCCACCCGTAATTCTTAACGAGCAGATAACAAAAATAAAGAATTTTGCCGAATGGCCAAGCGATGATACTCCACATAAGCGTTCTCCTTTTCGTTGGTGGAAACCCCTCCACCACCGCCTTCGGCGGCGGTCCCCCTCCCCTTTCAGGGGAGGCTATTTGTGTTCTCTCAGAAGTTTGTACGATGCACTTATAAGCTCCCTCTGAAATGAAGTTCGCAAACGAACTTCCGGAGCTGTCAGCGAAGCTGACTGAGGGGTTGCTCCCTCAGAGGGAGCTGTCAACCGTCAGGCTGACTGAGGGGTTATCCCCTCATTTTGCGCCTTTTTTCTGATTTCAAAGTATATAAGTGCCACTTTTCCGGCACATAGTCAATCCCGCCCTTACTGTAGGGATTGCATCTTAATATGCGCCAGAAGCCCAAAATCAAGCCTCTGACCGCACCAAATCTTCTCACTGCTTCAAGAGTATACTGCGAACAGGTCGGGTAGTAACGACAGCAGGGAGGTTTGAGCCGAGACAGATACTTTTGATAAAATTTGATAAGTGCAATTACAATGTACTTCATAACAATTTTAAATTCGTAATGCGTAATGCGTAATGCGTAATTATGGTATCGCCTTCGGCGATGATTTTTAAATCCGTCCTGCGAAGCAGGACACCTTAATTACGAATTACGAATTACGAATTACGCATTATTATTTCTCAATGTTGCGAATAACTTTCGACAGCAGTGCCTTCTCAATATCCCCCGTCTTCGCTCCGACAATCCCCGCTCTCGCTACGAACACTATATCATAGCCGATGGGAGTTGAAAGCTCATTTTTGCGGTACGCTTCCCGGAGGATTCTCTTTGCGCGGTTTCGTATGACAGCAGAGCCTATCTTCTTCCCGGCAGTGATTCCGAAGCGATTGTAAGGCAGTTTGTTTGGCATATAGTAAGCCGTAAAATATTCGGTTGCAGTGTATTTTCCCTTGCGGTAGAGCTTGAGGAATAGCTTGTTGTCTTTTATTTTTTCTGTGTAGAGCATAAACCCCTCCACCGCGCTTCGCGCGGTCCCCCTCCGGAAGTTCGCTTGCGAACTTCATTTCAGAGGGAGGCTATTATTGTTCTCTCAAAAGCCTTGATAGAGGCAGTTATAGGCTCCCCTGAAAGGAGAGCTGGATGCCCCGCAGGGGCAGACTGAGGGGTTGCTCCCTCTGTCATGAAGTTCGCAAGCGAACTTTGGGAGCTGTCGCCCAAAGGGCGACTGAGGGGTGCTAATTTCAGCGAAGCTTAAATTAGCGCAGTTGCGAAGCAACTGCATTGAATTTGCACCGGTCGCCGACTATGTCAAACAACCGGTGCGTTGGCTACGATTAGTAAGTTAATCTCGCTCTTCCCTTAGCACGTCTGCGCGCTAATACCTTTCTGCCGTTACGAGTGGACATTCTCTTGAAGAAGCCGTGCTCCTTCTTTCTGTGAAGTTTCTTGGGCTGGTAGGGTCTTTTTACCTGCATTCTTCCCGCCTCCTTACGTCTTGGGTATTATTTTCACGTTCCATGTGGAACGTGTCTCTACTTGGAACGTGTCTCTACATGGAACTTGGTTATCATTCATTAGCGTATTTTGCCTATGATACAACCGTACAGAATGATATTATATAAGAAAATTGAGGCTTTGTCAAGAGTTTTTTTGTAGGGGCGGATATTATCCGCCCGAACCCAACGTAAGATGCGGGCGGATGGTATCCGCCCCTACAGAGTCGCCCTGCGGGCGACGCGACCGCAGGGAGCGTTTCCGCAGTCGCATTGCACAAACTCCTCTCCTTCCAAGCCCCTAAATTTTACCCTTCTATTTTAAGATACATACTTGAAAAATAGTCGCAAATATGGTATCATAGTAATCAGGAAAATATGACTCAAAATTGAGATATATCTGAGGATGATCACAAACTAACTATGAAAGGATGATCTGCGTTATGGAAACATTTGCAGAAGTTTACGAAAACGTAAGACGGGCTTGCCAGGCTGACCCGAAGGTTTCGGAGATCGGCTACAACCGTTGGATAAAGAATATAGAGCCCGGGAAGATGGAGGGCACGAAAATCACCCTCTATGCTTCCTCCGAATTTATGCGGAAAACCACCGAGGAGATTTACGGCGCGGTTTTTGAGCACGCATTCGAGCAGATCATGGGCTTCCCGGTCGAGATTACATTCGCCGTGAAGGCTAATCCCGATCAGGAGCAGGAAGACGGCTTTGATGAAATCGAAAGACGCATGGAAGACCTGATGAACTCCCAGAAGAGAAGCGACTATGAGCTGACATTTGAGAACTTCATCAAAGGCAAATCGAACGAGCTCGCCTATGCCTACTGCATCGCTGTCAGCGGAAAGAACCGTCCGAGCGAGCAGATGAAGCGTTCGATGTTCAATCCCCTCCTCATTTATGGCGACTCGGGACTCGGAAAAACCCACCTCCTCAAGGCTATCGAGAACGAGGTCAGAAACAGCCACCCTGAGATGAAGGTCATCTACACGACGGCGGAGAACTTCACAAACGAGCTCGTGAGAGCCGTCTCCACCCAGACAACAACCGCCTTCCACGAAAAGTACCGCAAGTGCGACTTCCTCCTCGTCGATGACATCCAGTTCATGGTCGACAAGGAAATGACCCAGGAAGAGTTCTTCCACACATTTAATGAGCTCTACAATGCCGGAAAGCAGATTGTTCTGACAAGTGATGTCTCCCCGAACAGAATCAAGAGGTTAGAGGACAGAATCAAGACGAGGTGCACCTTGGGCGTCCAGGCGGACGTTCAGCCGCCGGATTTTGAGACGAGAATGGCGATCGTCAACAGAAAAGCCGAGCTCCTTGACCTGAAGCTCCCTGAAAACGTGGCGCGTCTTATTGCCGAGAGAATCACAAAGAATATAAGACAGCTTGAGGGCGCGGTAAACAAGATGAAGGGCTTAACGATGTTCTCGAACGAGGTGCCGTCGCTACAGATGGCGCAGAGAGTCATCAAGGAGACGCTTATCGACGCCCAGCCGGCAGAGATAACCTGCGACCGCATCATAAAGGACGTCGCCGACGCGTTCGGCGTCACCGCCGAGGACATCAGGTCTGTAAACCGCTCCGCACAGATTTCGCTTGCACGAAAGGTCTCGGTCTACATAATCAGAGAACTCAAGGGCATGTCCTTTACCGACATAGGCAAGGAATTCGGCAGAAACCACTCGACGATGACTATTTCCTATGCCGACATCAAGGACACCCTCGCCAAGAATTCCGACCTCCGCGAAACAGTCGAGGAGATTGAGAAGAGATTGAGGGCGGTGTAACCCCTCGAAAACCCCTCAGTCAGCCCCTGTGGGGCTGACAGCTCCCCTTTCAGGGGAGCCTATAAGTAAGTACATCGCACAACTTTTTATAGAATTCAAATAGCCTCCCCTGAAAGGGGAGGGGGACCGCGCGAAGCGCGGTGGAGGGGTTTCCACGGGGAGCCGCCGAAGGCGGTGGTGGAGGAGTTTCAACCACTTCCCAACACCCTTTCAACTTTTCAACCGAATTATTAGCATTCAACAAACACACTTTCGACAGTTTCAACCGGTGGTTTTGGTTTCAACAAATCGGGTTTTGGCGGTTGAAAAAGTTGTTGACGGGCGGGAACAGTCGGGAAGCGGGCTGAAAAGGGTTTTCAACATTTCAACAGCCCCTACTACTAATACTAAATATATCTATCTCTTTTTATTTTTAAAAACGGAGAATTCCGACCAACTGAAAAAGGAGTTTTAAACATGATGAAATTCATCTGCTCAAAGCAAGAGCTTCACGAAGCACTGATCAATGTATCAAGAGCTGTGGCGGAGCGTTCCACGATTCCGTCCTTGGAGGGAATCAGGTTCTCGCTCATGGACAACACCCTCACCCTTACCGGCTATGACCTTGAAATCGGTATCGAGACAACAATCCAGGTCGAAACGGAGTTTGAGGGCGAAGCTATTGTCAACCCGAAGCTCTTCTCCGAGATGATCCGCAAAATGCCTGCCGGTAACATAACGATTGAGGTCAAGGAAAACTTTGCGATGACCATCTCCGGCGGCTCAACCGAGTACAACATCACCGCGATGAATGCCATCGACTATCCCCAGCTCCCGGAATTCTTTGACGACCAGAGAGTGACTCTTCCGCAGTCTGTCCTCAAGGCGATGGTCAACCAGTCGGTGTTCGCTGTTTCCCAGGTCGACACCCGACCGATTCTCAAGGGTGAGCTCTTTGAGATTGAGAACGGTGTTCTGAACGTCGTCGCAATCGACGGCTACAGGCTTGCGGTCAGGACGGAAGCAATCAAGTGCGACAAGGACTTCAAGTTCGTTGTCCCGTCGAAGACGCTTAACGAAGTATCGAGGCTTCTTTCAGACAGCGACGATGACAGTTGCTCCATTCTCATATCCAAGAAGCAGGTTGTTTTCGACTTCTCCGGCTACACCGTCTTCTCAAGGCTTCTTGAAGGCGAGTTCCACAACTACCGCGGCTCAATTCCAAAGAACAGCGTGACCGAGGTCATAATCGATAAGCGCGAGATCGTCGACTGCCTTGAGCGCGCGTCGCTCCTTATCAACGATAAGAACAAGGCACCCGTCCGGTGCATATTTGAGAATGGTGAGCTGAGGCTCTCCTGCCAGACCCAGCTCGGAAAGATTTTCGAGACCATCCAGGCAGACACCTCAGGACCAAGAATTGAAATAGGCTTCAACTGCCGCTACCTCCTTGACCCGCTGAGAGTGATAGAAGACGACAAGGTGAGACTCTTAATGAACGGCGGCAACTTACCCATGAAGATTCTTCCGATGAATGGGGATAAGTTTATCTATCTTGTTCTGCCGGTGAGGTTGAAGACGGAGTAAAATGTCGTCTTGCGGCGACGCTCCCTTGCGAAAACCCCTCCACCGGCTTCGCCGGTCCCCCTCCCCCTTCGGGGGAGGCTATAACTGCCTCATACCAATTTTTAAAAAAAGGAGCGACCGTATGAACACAGCTATTTACACAACCAAAGAGATTGCCGACAGAGTGCGACCTGTTGCGGAGAAGTACGGTGCGGACAGGGTCTACCTTTTCGGCTCCTATGCAAGGAATGAGGCTACTGAGGACAGCGACATCGATTTCTACGTCGAGTTCTCAAAGCCTATCGGTCTGAAATACTGTAGCTTTTTCAGCGACATTGAGGACAGCGTCGACAAAAAAGTCGACATCGTCACCAAAGACGCACTCTATAATCCGGTCACCGTCACCATCAACGAGGGATTTATCAAGAGAGTACTTGAGGAGCGGAAGTGTATATATGAACATTAAGGATTTAAATGCGGCTTCGCATATGCTCGCACACTGCGAGCGAATTGAAAGATACCTTGACCGTTGCGAGAGAAGTCTTGAGAAATTCATGAATGATGAGCTTGTTCAGGACGGAGTTACTATGCAACTTTTGGCAATGGGCGAGCTGACAACTCATTTCACCGATGAATTCAAGTCGACCTATTCAGAAGAGATTGACTGGCGCAACTTCAAACAGCTTCGCAACGTCTGCGCTCACAGATACGGGACTATTGACTATAAGATTATCTGGGATATAGCAGTAGATGAGCTCCCCACAGTAAAGAGCTTCTTTGCGGGAGTTGTGAAGAAAACGGACGGAGAAAATTAAACACCAAAATTGTCAGCAACCTCCCGATGAAGATTCTTCCGATGAATGGGGATAAGTTTATCTATCTTGTTCTGCCGGTGAGGTTGAAGACCGACTAATGGGCTTTAGAAATTCACTACAAGGAGGCGAAACAAAAGATGCCACAATACAGGATGGGAGAACTTTTTTGCGGACCCGGTGGGATTGCTTGTGGTGCTATGTCTGCAAGTATAGAAGACAAAGATTTTTCAATAGTTCATGCATGGGCTAATGACTATGATCGTGATACCTGCAATACATACACTCATAACATCTGTCCTGAGGCACCAGAAACAGTTATCTGTGAAGATGTCAGGAAACTTGATCTGAGAACTCTCGGAGCTATCGATGCACTTGCATTTGGTTTTCCTTGCAATGATTTTTCTGTAGTCGGTGAGCAAAAAGGATTCAATGGTACTTTCGGACCTCTTTACAGATATGGTGCAGAAGCACTGAGAATTTATCAGCCTCAATGGTTTCTTGCAGAGAATGTCGGAGGACTGGCAAGTGCGAACGAAGGAAGTGCACTGTATACTATTCTGAAAGAGTTTATAAATTGTGGTTACAGAGTTTATCCTCATCTGTATAAGTTTGAAGATTACGGAGTCCCTCAGACAAGGCACAGAATCATAATTGTAGGAATAAGAAATGATCTGCCTTTTGTCTACCATCCCCCAAGCTCTGAAATGTACAGATTTATAGACAATACAAGCAGAAACGCATTGGAAAATCCACCGATTCCCGAAGATGTAAAGAATAATGAACTTACGTGCCAGTCTGAAATAGTTGTAGAACGACTGAAGTACATAAAACCTGGTGAAAATGCTTTTAATGCTGATTTGCCAGAAGAGCTCAAATTAAATGTAAAAGGCGCAAAGATAAGTCAGATTTATAAGAGACTTGACCCTGATAAACCTGCATATACGGTTACCGGTTCAGGTGGTGGAGGAACGCATATTTATCATTACACAGAACCACGTGCTCTGACTAATCGTGAAAGAGCAAGATTGCAGACTTTCCCTGACAGTTATGAATTTATGGGTTCAAAAGAAAGTGTACGAAAACAGATAGGAATGGCAGTGCCAGTATGGGGAGCAAAGATTATTTTTGAGTCCATACTGAGAACATTTGCCGGGATTGATTATCCCATAGTTCCATGTAACATAAGGATGAAAAAAGATGCTTAATTACTGGTGGGTTACCCGTCCGAAAAGAAAACTGAATTCTATCCCGGAGGTTCTTTCCACATATGCTGAGATTTCATTGAATGAGGAATGGAAAGGACAGCGCGGCTCTCATCTTTCATTTGAAGATGCTTTGGAAGAAGCAGGATTGAAAAGAAAGGGTGAAAGACGAGATCAGACCGGTGGTGGAGCAAGAACGTACCAGGCTTGGGTTACAAGCCTTGGTCTTATTTTCACGCAGGAATCTACTGGGAAAACAAAGCTCACTCTTGCCGGTGAAGCGATAATGAACGGAGATAATCCTGTTGATGTTCTTAAAAACCAGGTACTGAAATATCAGTTTCCCTCTTCTTATTCCATTGGAGTAAACGTAGCTGAGAGATTTAAAATTCATCCGTTTGTTTTCATGCTAAGATTACTTGCTGATGACAGAATTGAAAGTTTATCTGAAGAAGAAATTGCAAAAATAGTCATTACGGAAGCAGAGAATGAAAGCAAGAAATGCTTTGAGAGTGTTGTGTCACGCATACTTGAATTCCGTGAAAATGGCAATAAATGTCTTGAAGATGATTTCTTCATAAAGTATGCTCCATCAAAGGGAGGAGTAAAAGAATCGTTTTCTCATCTTATGGATGTTGCAAATACTCTTGTAAACTGGCTTGAATATACACAGCTTGCAAGACGTGAAGATGGAAGAATTGCTATCCTGCCTGATAAAAGAGAAGAAGTTGACAGGATACTCAGTAATCCTCTTGCATTCATCGACAGACCACAGCAACATGAGTACTTCCAGAGAAAATATGGTGTAGACCCTAAGCATCAGAAGGATACCCGCAATCTCATAGAATCGACAACTGTAACTGCAAGAATTATTGCAGAGCAAAAAGTCAGAAATGCCTTCATTTCTATATCTCTGAAACAACTCGTATCGTCCGTAAACGCAAAGCTCATAGATGAGATAATTGAGATGACCGGTATTGATGAAAGGATTGTTGAAGAAACTCTTCTCAAATATTATCCTAAGGGCTCTATCGGTGCATTCATGACAGAATACTTTGAGATGGCATTCAAAGGCAGAGATGAAGCAACTGAGTTTGAAAAGGCAACCGTAAACATATTCCAGGATGTGTTCGGATTCACTGCAAGACACGTCGGACCGATAGGACTGACGCCGGATGTATTGATTCTTTCTGACACAGACGGCTATTCTGCAATTATTGATAACAAGGCATACAGCAGATATACAATCAGTAATGACCATCATAACAGAATGGTTCATAACTACATTGCAAATATAGGTAATTACTATGATGGTGATTATCCACTTGCCTTCTTCTCATATATTGCTGGCGGTTTCGGGGCAAATATTGACAGGCAACTGAAAGCAATAATTGATGAAACCGGAGTGGCAGGAAGTGCCATGAACGTGAGCAATATGATTGAACTTATCAGAAAATATGATGAATGTGGATATGATCACTCTACGATAAAAAGGATTTTTTCTGTAGGAAGACAAGTATTGCTTTCTGATTTAAGTTAATCTCCAAAATCGTCAGCAACCTGCTGACGATTTACCCCAAAACAATCTCCTAAAAACATCAATACAAAATCGTCAACAGCTTGTTGACGATTTCAAAAGAAGTGATTTTATGAAAACCGAAAAAATTTCGATAACTACCGAGTTCATCAAGCTTGACTCGCTCCTCAAGTTCGCAGGTGTAACTGAGACCGGCGGGGAGGCGAAGGAAATAGTGCAGATGGGAAAAGTCTCGGTCAACGGTGAAATTTGCACTATGCGCGGGAAAAAGATTCGCCCGGGAGACTCGGTGGAACTCAGTGAGCTCGGGCTCACACTCATAATAGAATGATAATAACTCACATCAAAACCGACGGATTCCGGAATCTCAAAGAGATCGACTTCTGTCCGGAAAATGGTACAAATATAATTTTTGGAGAGAACGCCCAGGGCAAGACCAATCTCATGGAAGCCGTCTTTGTTACCACCGGCGAGAAGAGCTTCCGGGGTGCTCGGGAGCGGGATCTGATCGCTTTCAACTCAGATAAGGCGGAGATTGAAATCGGTTTCAGAGACAGCGTCCGCGAGCAGGTCATCTCCATCACTCTCTCGAAAAACCCGCGGGAGAAGAGAATTCTTTTGAACGGAGTCAGGCTAAGGTCGATGTCAGAGCTTCTCGGCAAGCTCCTCTGCGTGGTGTTCACGCCGGAGGACTTGGAGCTGACGAAGGGCTCGCCTGAGAGAAGAAGAGACTATTTGGACAGGTGCATCTCGCAGATAAAGCCGCTCTATTCGGGAGTAGTTACGCGGTATGAGAAGGTTCTGGCACAGAGAAACGCTGTCCTCAAAAACATCTACCTCGGGATTTCGACCCGGGACGAGCTCGACATCTGGGACGAGCAGTTGGCGAAGCCGTGTGCCTACATTTCGATGATGAGGTGCGCCTATACCGACGTCCTCAACCGCAGTGCCGGGCGGCTATATGAGAATATATCAAGAAGCAAAGAAAAACTACAATTAGAATATCTTTCAACGGTTTACACGAACCTGCGCGGCAGGAATGACTATAAAACCGCCATGGCGGACGAATATATTGAGCTTCTCCGGAGTCTGCGTGAAGAAGATATAAGATTCGGCTTCACCCAGGCAGGCATCCACAGGGACGATATGGGAGTCATGCTTGACGGACTTTCGGTCAAGGATTTCGGCTCTCAGGGGCAGAACCGCTCCGCCGCCCTCTGCATGAAGCTTGGGCAGGCGAGGGTGTTGCACACCGAAACCGGCGACCGCCCGGTAGTCCTCCTTGACGACGTCCTTTCCGAATTAGACAAGTACAGAAGAGAGTTTGTAATCAGCGAATTCACCCAGTCGCAGACGTTTATTACGTGCTGTGAGGGGGAGAGGATTAAGGGGAAGAGCGTGGAGATGAGGGAAGGCAGGCTAAGGCTGAATTCGTAATGCGTAATGCGTAATGCGTAATTAGTCGCCCTGCTGAGCACACGACTTGGCGAAGCCAAGTCGGCGAGTTTCGCCTGTGGCAAAACTCGCGCGCCTCCCTATGGTCGGCGCACCTCTCAGTCTGCGCCTGCGGCGCAGCCAGCTCTCCTTAAAAAGGAGAGCCGGTGTACTTTTCCCAAAAGCTTCTGCAAGAGCACAAAGTAGCAAAATAAAGTTGTACATCACTCAAAGTTTGTATAGAACGAAAATGGCTCTCCTTATTAAGGAGAGCTGTCAAGAAGTTCGCAAGCGAACTTCGGGAGATTTGCTTCGCAAACTCCGCGACTGAGAGGTGCGACCCCGCAGGGGTCGCTCGCCAAGGCGGCTTCAGCCGTCGCAGGCGACAACTAACCACTAACCACTGACCACTAAAAACTACCATGTACCTACACCTCGGCAACAACATATCCGTCTACGACAAAAACATTATCGCCATCATGGACATTGAGTATGCCTCAACGTCGAAGATAACGAAGGATTATCTCTCCCAAGTCGGGAGATCCAAGCAGGTCATCTACTGCTCCTACGACATGCCGAAGAGCTTTGTTGTGACCCTGGACGACGACCTGACGGAGAGAGTATATATATCGTCGCTGGCGAGCAGGACGCTGATTAAGAGAATGCGTAATTCGTAATGCGTAATGCGTAATTGGTCGCCCTGCTGAGCACACGACTTGGCGAAGCCAAGTCGGCGAGTTTCGCCTGCGGCAAAACTCGCGCGCCTCTTGCGGGGCGCACCTCTCAGTCGCGGAGTTTGCGAAGCAAATCTCCCGAAGTTCGCTTGCGAACTTCTTGACAGCTCTCCTTTCAGGGGAGCAACCCCTCAGGCGGCTTCGCCGCCAGCTCCGGAAGTTCGCTTGCGAACTTCATCTCAGAGGGAGCCTTAACCTGCCTCTTAAAAACGCTTGAATAGAACAGCAAATAGCCTCCCCTGAAAGGGGAGGGGGACCGCCGGCTGAAAGCCGGTGGTGGA
>JAJQDP010000011.1 GCA_021202155.1 Oscillospiraceae bacterium
CCAGACTTTTTTTGACTTGTATATACCTTATCGCTAAGTGTACGCGGATGCCTTGACAGGGGAGGCTTTAACTGCCCTAGGAAAGAAGCTGTGAGAGGAGGATTATGGCTCCCCTGCTAAGGGGAGCTGGCACGAAGTGCCTGAGGCGAGCTATTTTCGGCAACGCCGAAAATAGCTCGCCAAGGCGGCACAGCCGTCGCAGGCGATATGGGGTTCTCACAGAAGCTTGCATAGAACATCTACAAGCCTCCCCTGAAAGGGGAGGGGGACCGTGCGAAGCACGGTGGAGGGGTTTCCACGGAGCTGACGCAGTGCGGCAACAAAATCCTCCAAAAAAATTTCCCGCAATCCCCAAAAACCTATTGACAGACTGCATAAAGTATGCTATAATATTCGCATATTGAAAAGATTGTAGTCCATGAATTTAATAAGTGCGCACTTATTTTTAGTGAACACTATAAAGATAGTGGGACGCAACTTATCAAACCAACCGAATTTTGGGGCGAAAATGCGGCTTCGCGCCGGGTAGCTCCGATAAACAAACGACCGTGAGGGAGCTTTTCTATATTTTGACTCCCAGCGAAATTACCAAGGAGGTAAACATTAATGAAGAAAATGACAAGAAGAATCCTTAGCGTAGCCATGGCAATGGTACTCGCTGTATGCATGCTGACAAACGTTGTATTTGCAGATGCAAACATGCTCATAGCCTCGCTCAACTCAACCACCTATCTCGCCCTTGGCGACAGCATCACCGCCGGCTATGGTCTTAGTGACCCCGACACCGAGAGCTTTGTAGCACTCTTCGGCGACGAAATCGGCGCAACCACCCTGAACTACGGCGTTTCCGGCCTGACCGCCGCGACCCTTGCTGAGACTCTTGCAACCGGCGAGTATGATACTTATCTCTCGATGGTCGACGTTGTGACCATCACCATCGGCGGCAACGACCTCATGCAGGCGTTCTATACCTATCTTTTGAGCCTCTACAACGCCGCTTATGGAACTGAACTGACTGTTACCGACGTCCAGACCTGGTTCACCGATGGCACTTCCTATCAGACCGAGATTGCAACAGTTTTGGCTCTTCTCACCACTGACGAAGGAATAGCAGGTGCTACCACCGCTGTTTCCACCTCCGCAACTACAGCTCTTGCTAATATCCAGTCCATCATTACAAAGATTCTCACCGTCAATCCTGACGCTGTAATCCTTCTTGCGAACCAGTACAACCCGTACGCTTCGCTCGCGACTCTTGAGAACTATGCCGCCATCAGCACTCTCTTTGACACTGCTGTAACCGCTTTCAACGCACTTCTCACTCAGGTAGATGCCATGGCTGACAATGTCATTGTTGTTGACGTATACTCCGCCGGAGTTGCTACAAATGTCAACATTCTCACGATGAACTTTGACTTCCATCCGAATGCAACAGGACATGAGACCATCGCCGCCGCGATGTTAGCCGCCTATGAAGGAGTAACCGCTTCCACCGAGGCAGATGCATCTTCTGAGACTGAGACCGAGGCAGACACCGCAGTAGCAGAGACCGAGCCGGAGACCACCACAGAGTCTTCAGCCAACCCGACCACCGGCATCGCCCTCTCGCTCATCCCGATGGCAATAGCCGTGGCAGGAGTAGCACTTTCCAAGAGAAAGTAATTTTTAACCAAGAAAGTTTCCAGGGTTCCCTCATTAGTCGGCAAGGCGGCGCAAGTCGCCGCCTATGCCGACGCATATGAAGTACCCAATTTGCGTGGGGGGGTAACGCGCTTCGCGCGTATACCCAATAAAAACCTCCATACCAAAAAGTATAGGAGGTCATATCTATGTAGCCTCCTATGAAAATAACAAGGAGGCGTTTTTGATGAAAAGAAAAATATTAGTAATGATTCTGAGTCTGTGCCTGATTTTCAGCCTGACGATAACAGTAGCCGGAGCAGTAGTACATGTGCACAGCCTGACGCACGTGGAAGCGCAAGGGGCGACATGCACGGCAGATGGCAACAGTGAGTACTGGTACTGCTCAGAGTGTGGGAAATATTTTAGCGATGCATATGCGACAGCGGAAATCAGCCTGAGTGATACGGTGATTTCTGCAAAGGGTCATAGCTGGGGAGGAACCGAGTATTCATGGAGCAGCGATATGCAGACCTGCACGGCGAAGCGTACCTGTCAAAATGACAGCTCACATGTTGAGGTGGCATACGCAACAGTAACCAGTGTAGTGAAAAAAGCGGCGACCTGCACGGCATACGGCGAGATAACCTACACGGGGTCATTCAGTGTAGACTGGGCAACCGAACAGCAGAGGGGAGGTATAATTCAGGCGACCGGTCACAGCTACGAGGCGGTGGTAACTGCTCCTACGTGCACTGAGACCGGCTATACTACCTACACCTGCTCCGTCTGTGGCGATACTTATACCGCCGACGAGACTAATGCTCTTGGTCACAGCTACGAAGCAGTTGTAACCGAGCCAACGTGCACCGAGAATGGCTACACCACCTACACTTGTTCTGTTTGTGGCGATACTTATACTGCCGACGAGACTAATGCTCTCGGACATAGCTACGAAGCAGTGGTAACCGCTCCTACATGCACCGAGACCGGTTATACCACTTATACATGCTCTGTCTGCGGAGACACATACACTGCGGACGAGACTAATGCTCTCGGGCATAGCTACGTTGACACGGTAACCGCTCCTACATGCACCGAGGAGGGTTACACCACCCACACATGTTCAGTTTGTGGGGACAGCTATGATGATACTTACACTTCTGCCCTCGGGCACAAGCACGAGCTGAGCGGGTTCACCTGGTCGGAAGATTTGAAGACCGCTACGGCGGAGTTTGTCTGCTCAACCTGCGGGAACTCCGAGACAGTCGCCGCGACCATAACCGGCGAGGGTCACCTCGGCGTGTCCGTCCACACGGCAACAGTCGTATTTAACGGCGAAACCTACAGCGTATCAGTGACAACCGGCACAACAGTCACCGTAACCGCCGCGACTGCTCAGGAAGATTCGGAAGAAGTGAGCGTCGACGCCCCTGTCGAGGACTCCACCACCGAATCCGAGTCGGAAGAGCCGGAGGAGACTCCCGTGGAGTCCAACCCGACCACCGGAATGGTGGTGGCATTACTGCCGATGGTGATTGCGATGGCGGCAATTGGTGTGGGGAAGCGGAGGTAATTTGTAGGGGCGGATATTATCCGCCCGCTCCACGATGCATCGACACAACAACGGGCGGATAATATCCGCCCTACTTGTCGGCAAGGCGGCTACCGCCGCCTTGCCGAGTCGCTCGCCTTTGGCGGGCGCGTCGCCGGAGGAGACGCAGTCTCCGTAGCCGACAATTGTGGATGGGTGCGAGTTTTGCCAAAGGCGAAACTCGCCGACTTGGCGTCAGCCAAGTCGTTTGCACAGTTGTGCAAAGTGCACAAAAAACAAAACTGAAATTTGGTATTGCTATTTGTGCGAAAATGTTATATAATAGTTGGGAAGCGTGTTTTTATTGTTCAATGCGAACAATGTGCCCGGTAGAGCTGTTGCGCTATGGCTCTTGACGGTACTTCAACTGAAAAGTTGCGTTGAGAACGATTGCAGCCGACAGTATATATGAATGGAGAGATTAACTTGAAAACCTACGACAGCGCACACATCAAAAATATCACCCTGGCAGGTCATTCCGGCTCCGGTAAGACTGCTCTTTGTGAGGCTATTCTCTATAAAGCAGGCGTAACCGACAGACTCGGTAAGGTCGCCGACGGAAATACTGTTTCCGACTACACTCCCATTGAGATTTCCAAGAAGTGCTCAATCTACACCTCGCTTTCCTACTATGAGAAGGACGGCGTCAAGGTCAACATCCTGGACACTCCTGGTCTTTTCGATTATGCTGGTGGAGTAGTAGAGGGTGCATATGCTGCTGATTGTATGCTCATAACAGTATCCGCAAAGTCGGGTATCCATGTCGGAACCAAGAAGGCTTATGACAACGCAGTTGCTCACAAGACCCCTCACATGTTCGTTGTAACAAAGATTGACGACGAGAACGCAAACTTCTCGAACGTCCTTACTAACTTAAAGACTGAGTTCGGCTCGAACGTCTGCCCGATAGTTGTTCCGCTCATCAAGGATCATAAGATTGTTTCCTACTATGACCTTCTTGCGATGAAGAACTATAAGTACGGACCTAAGGGCGAGCTTATGGACGCCGGTGAGCCCGAGCCTACATACCGTATCGACGGTCTTATCGAGGCTATGAGCGAGGCAGTCGCCGAGACCGACGAAGAGCTCATGATGAAGTTCCTTGACGGCGAAAAGTTCACCCACGAAGAGCTCGTCGACGCCATCCACAACGGCATTGCAAGCGGAATGATCACCCCCGTTACCTGCGTTTCGTCTCTTGACCTCGCGGGCGTGGATATTCTTATTGACTACATTGCAAAGCTTCTCCCGTCTCCTCACGAGCTGGGCGAAGTCAAGGCTACCGACGCTGACGGAAACGAAGTCAAGATAGCCCACGATAACGACGCTCCTCTGTCCGCGTTCGTCTTCAAGACGGTTGCCGACCCGTTCGTCGGAAAGATGTCCTTCATCAAGGTCATCAGTGGCAAGCTTGAGAGCGGCAAGGAAATTGTCAACGCCACCACCGGTGGAACCGAGAAGGTCGGAAAGCTCCTCAACCTCGTCGGCAAGAAGCAGATTGAAGTCCCGTTTGCAACAGCAGGCGACATTGTCGTTGCTACCAAGATGTCGATAAACACCAACGACACCATCTGCGATGCTTCAAGAGTCGTTGCATTTCCGAAGATTGAATTCCCGAAGCCCTGCTACTCTGTCTGCGTCAAGGCAAAGACCCAGGGCGACGAGTCGAAGATTTCAGGTGCTATGCAGAGACTTCTTGAGGAGGATTTGTCGCTTACCTACAAGCAGGACGACACAACGTTTGAGCAGATTCTCTCCGGTCTCGGAGAACAGCATATAGATTCGACCCTCTCGAAGCTCAAGACTGGCTTCGGCGTCGATGTCATCACCTCCGTCCCGAAGGTCTCCTATAAGGAAACCATCCGCAAGAAGTGTAAGGTTCAGGGCAGACACAAGAAGCAGTCCGGCGGTCACGGTCAGTACGGCGACGTCTGGATTGAGTTCGAGCCTTGCGACAGCGATGACCTCGTCTTTGAAGAGAACGTCTTCGGCGGCGCAGTTCCGCGTAACTTCTTCCCTGCAGTCGAGAAAGGTCTTCAGGACTGCATGAAGAAGGGTGTCCTCGCCGGATTCCCGGTTGTCGGCGTCAAGGCTACTTTGGTCGACGGCTCCTATCACCCGGTTGACTCCTCCGAAATGTCCTTCAAGATGGCGGCTTCCATCGCCTTCAAGGAAGGCATGAAGCAGGCAAACCCCGTTCTCCTCGAACCTATCGACAGCCTTGAAGTAACCGTCCCCGATGCCAACACCGGCGACATGATGGGCGAGCTCAATAAGCGCAGAGGCAGAGTCCTCGGTATGAACCCGGCAGGAAAGAAAGGTCTCACGACCATCACCGCCGAGATTCCTGAGTCTGAAACCCACGACTTTGCAATGGTTGTCCGCCAGATGACCCGCGGCATGGGAGAATTCACCCTCGAAAAGCTCCGCTACGACCAGCTTCCCGCAAACCTCGTCGATGCAGTTATCGCCGAGTTCAAGACGGATGAAGAATAATATTTAGAAGTAAAGTAACAAGCCGCCCCGAGTGGGCGGCTTTTTGTAAGAGAGCAATGACATACACACATTACATTAGTATAAAATAATGTGTGAAAGTTGAATTTGTTGTTGACAAAGACACATTACTTTGCTATAATGTAATGTGTAATAGTCGATGAGGGAGGTGTAATTATGTGCATAGGGAGAACTATCAATGATATTATGATGTCGTCGTCAAGCGGAGTCATCACTTCAAAGGAAGTAACAGCCGCAGGAATTCACAGAAGTGAACTTCAAAAACTGGTGAAAAACAGCGATATATATCGCTTTGGAAAAGGGCTTTATGTCAGCACACATGTATGGGAAGACGATTTTTATCTATTACAGCAAAAATATCGTCGAGGAATTTATTCTCATGATACGGCATTGTATCTTTTGGGTTATTCTGATCGCACACCTGCGAAATATACCATGACGTTTCCAAAAGGTTATAACTGCCCGTCGTTAAAACAGGAGAATATTTTGGTTAAGCGTGTCATTCCTGAAAATTACGACTTCGGCGTAATTGAAGCGAAATCTCCGAACGGAAATACTGTCAGAGTTTATGATTTGGAGAAGACCCTCTGTGACATATTGAGAGGGAATGATGGTGATATTCAGATTATCACATCAGCCATGAAACGCTATGCAAATTCCAAAGAAAGGGATATTCATAAGCTGTTGAAATACGCTGAACGATTGCGTGTCAAGCCGAAAGTGTTAAGATATATGGAGGTGTTACTATGATTACCCGAAATCCCATGCAGTTAAAGGCAATAATAAAGAAGGAAGCGGCAGAAAAGAAGATTTCAGCGCAACTTGTAATGCAAAATTATATGTTGGAACGACTTTTAGAGAGGATTTCTCTTTCTGAGTATAAGCACAATTTTATTCTTAAGGGTGGGTTTCTTATTTCTGCAATTGTCGGTTTAGACACAAGGGCAACAATGGATTTAGACACAACAATCAAGGGGTTCACACTCACTCATGAGATTGTGTATAAAATTTTCTCAGAGATATGCACTATAGCAGTTGAAGACGATGTGACATTTGAAATCACAGGTGTTTTCGACATACGAGAAGGCGATGATTATCCGGGAATCCGTCTGGGACTTAAGGCTAATTATCCGCCGATAAGTGTTCCTTTGACTGTTGATATAACTACCGGTGATGTTATCACACCGAAAGAAATCGAGTATACTTTTTCGCTGATGTTTGATGACCGAAGCATAAGTATTTTTGCGTATAATTTGGAGACAGTATTGGCTGAAAAAATTGAAACAGTGTTGTCACGCAGTGTTGCTAATACTCGACCGAGGGATTTTTATGATATTTATATCCTATATTCCCTACAAGGCGATAAATGCGACTTAGAAGTATTAAAGCAAGCTTTGCTCCGAACTACAAAGAAACGTGGAAGTCAAAATATCCTTAAGTTGTATCCGGATATTATTGCTGAGATTCGAAGTAGTGGTGTGCTTCAGGATTTTTGGGAACGGTATCAGCGTAATTTCGATTATGCAAAAGAGATTTCGTTTGATGATACCTGTAATGTTTTGCAAAGAATCATGGAAAATATGGAATTGTAATTGTATTATAGTATGTAAAAAGCCGTCCCAGCCAACGCCGGAACGGCTTTTTTGATGCGGTTTTACTTGGTGAGCTGAGCCAAAAGCTCCTCTTTTGGCATATATCCAACCGAAGTGGCGGCAAGTTCGCCGTTTTTGATCATGACGATGGTAGGGATGGCGGTGACGTGGAACTTGTTTGCAAGCTCACCCGCCTCGTCGACGTTGCACTTGCAGACCTTGTATTCCTCATGCTCCTCGGCGATTTCGTCCACGATTGGGGACATCATCCTGCATGACCCGCACCATTCAGCCCAGAAGTCGATAGTAACCGGCTTACTTGAGCCCATAACCTCAGCATCAAAATTTTCGTTAGTCAAAACAGTCAGCATTTAAAACATCCTTTCGTTTACTTTTCTTTATAGTAGAGCCTGCAGTGGCAGTAGCCCTCAAACTCCGGGTCGGCGACCTGCTCGCGGAACTCCTTACACATGCACATGGTGTCCTCGGTCATCTCCAGCCTGCAGGGGCAGTGCCCCTCTTTCTTGAGAAGCCCCTTCCTGATAGCCTCGACAATCTTCTCATCTTTATTAAAGTACAGCTTCATTTTCAGTCATCCTTTCAGGCAAGTTTTATTCTGCCCATAAGGATATTGTACATGCATTTTGGGAGTTTGTCAAGCCACAGTTTCGCTCGCCTTCGGCTCGCGCCCTCTCAGTCAGTCGCTTCGCGACTGCCAGCTCTCCCAAAGGGAGAGCCGAGTTACTGCCTCAAGAAAGGCTTTGTGCAGAGGAATTCCTGGCTCCCCCTTTGGGGGAGCTGTCGCCAAAGGCGACTGAGAGGGCGCGAGCGAAGCGAGTGCTTCGGCACCTTTGGTGCCGACATCGTGCCTTACAATAGTAGATACCCCAACGCCACCAGCAATTTCACATCCGCCTTATTCTTATACAGCACAAACAGCATCATAAGTATCAGTGCCTTCTCGGAATCGAGCTTCAGCCCGTCGCCTAATATATTCTTAAACAGGCTGTTGACGTCAAGAGAGGGCTTGAATGCCGGCTTGGTTGGCTGGCTTATGGGAGGAGATGGCGGAGGATTCGGAGCGGGTGATGGTTCTTGAGGAGGCGGTGGAGGATTTACAACCGTTCTTGACCGGCGTTGCATTTCTCTCATCCGGTCAAGGGCTTCCTGTTGCATTCTTGAAAAATCAGAGTCCGGCAAGGAAATCGCCTCCCAAAAGACCGCTTTCGCTGATGAGCGGCAGTAAGTTCAGAAGCCTCAGAATCTTCACCGCTCGGTCAATCTTATTCTGCTTCTCTTCACCAAGAAGGGGACGGAGAGCAAGAAGAAACCGGGTGTTGTCGTCGTCCGGCTGAAAGCCCTTCATCTTCTGCATCAGCCCGGCGACTGCTCCCATGTCGAAATTGTCGGTGCTTGGAGCACTGTTTTCGGGAGGATTCCCGCCCTCGCCGTCCGGCGACAGCCCAAGCATGGCGGCAAGCTCGCCAATCTGGCGCATACTCTCCTCGTCCGAAAGAATAGAGCTTATCTTATCCGCAAAGTCGTCCATCGCCGCCACCTCCTCTGGCTCAAATCAAGTGTTATTTGTTGTCCGGAAAGAGCTTTTTCATCAGCTCCTTTGCCTGCGGACTCGAAAGAATCGCCTGCGCCGTCGTGGGATTTGAAAGAGCCGCAGTCAGCCTTGCCGCCTCGTTTTTCGGAAGCGATCCCAGGAGCTTGTCAAAAGTCCCGTTCTTGAGCTCCGCCCGGAGCTGTTCCTCACTCACTCCCAATTTCGCCGAAGCGTTTTTGATGAGATATTCAATCTGCCTGTCACTAAGATTCATCTTGCACCTCCAAGTGCTAAAATTTAGGTTGCACAAACCGCATTATTGTGCTATTATAAATGTAATTGTTGAGAGAATGCCACTGGCTCTCCTTGATAAGGAGAGCTGTCAGCGAAGCTGACTGAGGGGTGCTATTTTCGGCTTCGCCGAAAATAGCCAGTTCTGAAAGGAGAATCCAATGCGCCTGATAGCCTTTTCCGACTCTCACGGTCTCCACGCCCGGGTCGAGGATCTTATAAAGAAAACCAAGGACACTACCGACATTTATCTTTTTGCGGGAGATGTCCTCAAAGATGTCCGCAATATCCCGGAGATGTTTCCGGATGTGAAGCTCGTCACCGTTCCCGGTAACTGCGACTATACCTGTTATGACACGCCGATACAGGTGGTTGAAGCCGCCGAAAAGAAGATTATCCTCACCCACGGTCACCTCCACCACGTCAAATACGGTCTCGAAAGCTTGCAGGAGCTTGCCTATCAGAACCGTGCCGATGTCGTCGTTTATGGTCACACTCACTGCAGAGCGGTAGACTATATCAACGGCATCTACTATGTCAATCCGGGGAGTCTGGCACTTCCGAAGGACGGACTTCCGCCGTCATATGCCACTATCGACATCTTCCCGAACGAAAAGGGCATACTCGTCGCGACGGTTGACTATTGACAGTATATGTGAATTCACCCAAAAAGTTGACTTATAAAAAACATTGAAAGGAAGACTAATTATGCTGGAACAACTGAAAAAAGAGGTTTGGGAGGCTAACATGCTCCTCCCGAAGTACGGACTTGTTACCTTCACCTGGGGCAACGTCTCGGGAATCGACCGCAGTAGCGGACTCGTCGTCATCAAGCCGTCTGGCGTCGAGTACGACACGATGAAGCCGGAGGACATGGTCGTCGTGGATTTGAACGGAAAAGTAGTCGAGGGAGATCTGAATCCCTCCTCCGACACTCCAACCCACGTCGAGTTCTACAAGGCTTTCCCGAACATCGGCGGCGTCACACACACCCACTCGTCCTATGCGACCTCGTTCGCACAGGCAGGACGTGGAGTCCCCGCCCTTGGCACGACCCACGGCGACTATTTCTACGGCGAAATCCCCTGCACAAGGAAGATGACCCCCGAGGAAATAGCCGGCGAGTACGAGAAGAACACCGGTCTTGTCATCATAGAAACCTTCAAGGACAAAGACCCCGACGCCATACCTGCGGTTCTCGTTCATTCTCACGGACCATTCACCTGGGGCAAGAACGCCGTCGATTCGGTTCACCACGCCGTAATCCTTGAAGAATGCGCCAAGATGGCAATCCGTGCCTACACTCTAAACCCTGAGCTTCAACCGATGCAACAGGAGCTTTTGGATAGGCACTATCTCCGCAAGCACGGGGCGAATGCTTATTATGGGCAGAAGAAATAATTTGTAGGGGCGGATATTATCCGCCCGAGCCCAAGCAAGTGCGTTGTCGGCTACGGCGACTGGCGTCGCCTTCGCCGACGCCATTTCAGGCTTCG
This sequence comes from Oscillospiraceae bacterium, assembly GCA_021202155.1. Taxonomy (GTDB): domain Bacteria; phylum Bacillota; class Clostridia; order Oscillospirales; family Ruminococcaceae; genus Faeciplasma. The sequence continues at coordinate 10,660 of JAJQDP010000011.1, forward strand.
CCTGAAATGGCACCCCTCAGTCGCCTGCGGCGACAGCTCCCCTTTCAGGGGAGCCTATGACTACTTCTATGTAACCTCTGTGAGAATTCAAATAGCCTCCCCTGAAAGGGGAGGGGGACCGCCGACGAAGTCGGTGGTGGAGGGGTTTCCGCAAGAAAGGATATGATTCTATGACATTCCCACCCAAACCAATAACCCTGAAAGACGGTCGCGAAGCCATCTTCCGCAGTCCCGAGCTCTCCGACTGCCCAGCTCTGATTGATTATCTTCTCACCACCGCCACCGAGACCGATTTTCTCATGTCCGACCCGAGGGAATCGGGAAGGTGGGAAGGCGAGGAAGGCTTGCAGAGGGAGCAGGAGATTATCGGAGATAATATCTCCAGTCCCGACAAGCTGATGATTTGTTGTTTTGTCGATGGCGAACTCGCCGGGAACTGCTTTATCAGCTACAATACCCGTGTCAAGACCGCCCACCGCGCCACTGTTGGCGTCGGTCTTATCAAGAAGTACTGGGGTCTCGGCATCGGCACAGCGATGTTCAATGAGCTCATCCAGAATGCCTATGAGCGCGGCGGCATCATGCAACTTGAGCTTGACTACTTAGAGGGTAACACCCGTGCCCTCGGTCTCTACACAAAAATGGGCTTCAAGGAAGTCGCCCACAAGCCGAACGCTGTCAAATTAGCCGATGGCACGCTTTTAGACGAGATTTCGATGGTGAAGATGCTGTGATGAACACTACAGAGCGACTGCGAAAGTCGCTCTATTTTTGCCGGTATTGCGTGAACATAATATGAAAATTATGAAGATATAATGAAATTTGCTGTAATAGTCTTGACAGTCAAAGAAGAATTGTATACAATCTAATTGTACGCAATTTAACATAATTCTTAAGACGAAAGGATAATAACTATGAGCATTTACGATTATACAGTAAAAGATGGAAGCGGAAACGATGTTCCGCTGTCAGACTATAAGGGCAAAGTTCTCCTGATTGTGAATACTGCCACCGGCTGTGGATTTACTCCTCAGTATGACGGTTTGCAGGAGCTTTACTCAAAATATGCAGAAAAAGGCTTTGAAATTCTCGATTTTCCATGCAATCAGTTTGCAGGGCAAGCACCTGGAACTGATGAAGAGATTGCAAGCTTTTGCACAGGCAGATTTGGGGTTACTTTCAAGCAGTTCCACAAAATCGATGTTAATGGTGCAAATGAAGAACCGCTCTACACTTTCCTGAAATCGCAAATCGGCGGTGTCGCTGGAAGGAATATCAAGTGGAATTTCACCAAATTCCTGGTTGACAGAAACGGAAATGTGGTTGCACGCCATGCTCCCACAAAAACACCGAAGTCTCTGGAAGAAGAAATAGAAAAACTGCTGTGATTTGGCTTTCAGGAGGATTGAAAAGTTGGACAAGTACGATGTTCTAAAAATCGAAAACCAGCTGTGCTTTCCACTATACGTCAGCGCAAAAGAGGTGGTGAGAAAGTATAAGCCGTATCTCGACCAGATTGATCTGACCTATACTCAGTATATCACGATGATGGTATTATGGGAATATGGTCAGATGAATGTCCGGGAGCTGGGGGACAGGCTTTACCTCGACTCCGGAACACTCACACCTCTTTTGAAAAAGCTTGAGTCAAAGGGATTGATCCAAAGAGAGCGTTCCGACAAGGATGAACGCAACTTGATAGTGACTCTGACCGATGAGGGCGTTGAGCTTCGGGAAAAAGCGGTCTGTATACCAATGGCAATCGGCAGTTGCATCAACCTGACTCAGGAGGAGGCATTTACTCTGTATAATTTGCTGTACAAAATTCTTGGAAAGGAAATTTAAAATTTTTTCAAAATTCTCCCGCAAACCCCTTGACAAGCTCCCCGATATGGTGTATACTATAGACAGTTAGCAGAGGCTAACACAAATCAGCCTCTGCTAAAATAAGAACTCAGGGTTAGCCTAAGCTAACTAATCTCGAAAGGAGAGCCGAAAATGATAATCACCATCTTGGAACTTTTAACCGCCGCAGTTATCTCTGCTGCCGTATTCTCTGCAACAAGCCTTGTAAGACGGCTCTGCCGGGGCGCGCTTACTAAAATCCGTAAGCTGGCATCCGCCTAATCCGTTTGTCACTCCACTTTTATACACATTTCACAAAAGCCGACCAGCCCCAAAAAAGCCGGTCGGCGTTCTCCTTTTATGGGGGTGATTAAACTCTGCTCAAGAACCATTCAACAATTTCTGGCTCTTGGTGGGAGAAAAAGAGACTTGCGCCGGTGTCGAGGGCTTCTATCTCTGTCATTTCAGCATCCGAGAGCTCGAAGTCGAATAGATTGAAGTTCTCCTCCATCCGGTTAAGATGGGTTGACTTCGGAATTATCACGACATCGCTCTGTAAGAGGAATCTCAGTGCAACCTGTGCGACAGTCTTCCCGTGGCTTTCGCCGATTTTCTTAAGAACAGGGTTACTGAAATAGTCGTTTCTGCCCTCCGCAAACGGTCCCCAGGACATAATCTGTGTGCCATATTTTTTCATATACCCGTTCGCTATCCTTTGCTGGCAGAAGACGTGGGTTTCTACCTGATTGACAGCCGGCTTTATTTCGGCGAAGTGCTGAATATCGATGAATCTGTCCGGATAGAAGTTGGATACCCCGATAGCGCGTACTTTTCCTGCCTTATAAGCCTCCTCCATCGCGAGGTATGTGCCGTAGTAATCGCCGAATGGCTGGTGGATGAGAAGAAGGTCGATATAATCGGTTCTGAGCTTTTTAAGGGATGTTTCAATAGAAGCCTTCGCCTTTTCGTATCCTGAATTGGAAATCCATATCTTTGTTGTGATGAAGAATTCCTCCCGGGGAAGTCCACTTTTGGCGATTGCATTTCCGACGCCCTCTTCGTTGCCGTATGCCTGGGCAGTGTCGATACTGCGGTAGCCGACCTTGATGGCTTCCAGAACGCATCTTTCTGTTTCCTCCGGTGGTGTCTGGTAGACTCCATAGCCTAATTTCGGCATCTTCACGCCGTTGTTGAGTGTTACATATTCCATAGTAAGTCCTCCTTGAAAATATTCAGATGTTGAAATGTGACTTTCTTCTTACAAGCCAATTATAAGCCATAAATTGCGATTTGTACAATATCAATATTGAAAGATAGCTTTCATAATATGAATACTGACTGCTTGATTTTTCAGATCTGATATGTTATAATCAAGAAAAAACGGGAGGAATTTTTCGTGCTGAACTTGAATGATTTGTCGCAGTTTGTCGCATTTTATAGATACGGGACTCTCACAAAAGTCGCCGAGATTTATTTCACATCACAGCCGACGCTTACAAGAACCATGAAACGTGTCGAGCAGGAATTCGGGGTAACGCTTTTTGTGAGAGGGGCAAATCGTATCGAACTTAATGAAACAGGCAAAAAAGCCGCGAAGTTGGCGGAAAAGCTCTTGGATTCGGCTAATGACTGCGTCAGACAAGTTCAGGACTTCGACCGGAATCTTCATACTGTCACAGTCGAATCATGTGCACCTGCGCCGCTATGGAGCTTCATCCCGGAGATTACGGAAAAATATCCGGGAATGACTATCTCCTCAAAGCTGTCAGAGGAGCTTGAGGAGATCGAAAGAAGGCTTGAAAGCGGTCTTTGCGACGTCGCGATACTCCCGTATCAGATAGAAAAAGCCGGCTTCACCTGCAAAAAATATGTGGAGGAGCATCTTTCAATCTGTGTTCCTCAGAGCCATGAGCTTGCAAAATACAGTGAGTTGACTACTGAGGCGATTAATGGCTATAACTGCCTTTTGGCATCCGAAATTGGCTTCTGGAATGATTTCTGCAAAAGAAAACTGCCTGCATCAAAATTTCTGGTGCAGACAGATGAATTTGCTTTTAATGAATTGGTTCGCGAGTCGACGCTCCCGTGCTTCACGACCGATCTTGCCAGTAGCCGCTACGGTTCAGAACTATCGGGTAGGATAGTAATTCCAATCACGGATAAAGAGGCAAATGTGACCTACTATATCGTCACTTCCTCTTCCAAGCCTCCAACCGATAGATAGGCATTCCCATATCGCTGAATCTTTGCTCATACTCGGTAACAATGTTTCCCTCGAAATCGCTGTGATGTAAATCCAAGCTCACATTCTTAAGGACAAAGCCATACTCCGAGAACTCCTGAATCGAGAACTCGAAGAACTCCCGGTTGTCGGTCTTCTGGAAGATGCCGGCGTCGGGCTTGAGGAGCTTGTCATAAATCCTGAGGAAATTGTGGTGGGTCAGCCGGTGAACGGCGTAGCTCTTCTTGGGATAGGGGCAACTGAAATTGAGGTAGAGCCCGGAAATTGAGCCGTCCGGGATGAACTTCTCAAGATAGTTCGCGTCCGCACGCAGAAGAATCAGGTTCGGGATTTCCTCAGAAATAGCCTTCTCAGCCACCTCGACGATGACGTTCGAGGTCTTTTCTATTGCAAGGATGTTGAGATTCGGCTCACGCCTGGCGAGCTCCCTCGCGAACTGACCCTTCCCGCAACCTATTTCCATGATGATGGGGTTATCGTTTCCGAATAGGGCGGGGAGGTCGAGGTACTCCTTCTTCTCAACCGAGGTGACAAAGTTTCTGTCCTCGCAGTTGAGGATGATGAGCTTGCCGGTCTCAACGCACCTCTCAAGCCGCTCCTCAAGGTGAGCCTTTTTCCTCATTCTCATGAGACTACTACCTCAGTTCCGCCGACGGGGCGAATCTTGAGAGCATAACAGCTTCCCTCGCCGAAAATCTTCTCCATGCCCGTCTTGTAGCTTTCGAGCATATCATCCGGAACAAACGCCTGGATGGTTCCCGCGAAGCCTCCGCCGTGAACTCTTGTAGCACCCTTGCCCGAGAGAAGCTTCTCGCTCATATAGAGCCCGAGCGAAACACCCTGCTCGGTGGGAACAGATGAAGCATAGACATTCTGGAGGTACTTATAGGAGCTGTTTCCGGAAGCCTTGATGACGCTTAAGAACTTGTCGAAATCTCCCGTTTCGAGAGACTTTACGAGCTCGTCGACCCTCTCGTTTTCATCGAAGAAGTGAAGGGAGCGGAGCACCGCTCTGTCGCCCAAGGTCTTTCTCAGTGCGGGAAGATTGTCAAGAATATCGTCGATTGTGAGCTCTCTTAGTACCTCTTTACCAAGCATCCCCGCAACAGCCTTCATCTCGGCAGGAACTGCGGCGTATTCGGGGGTCATGTGGGCATGGTTGCCCTTTGTATCGACGATGCAGACGCTGTAGCCGTACTTGCCAAGGTCAAGCTTGAGAGCCTTGACGACCGGGTTTTCCAAATCCTCAAAGTCGATTCCGACAACTCCGCCGACCGAGGATGCCATCTGATCCATGAGCCCCGAGGGTTTTCCGAAGTAGACATTCTCGGCGTACTGAGCAATCTGAGCCGCCTCGATGTCCGAAACCTTGCCGTCGTTGTAGAGATGGCTGAGAATCGTCACGATAAGAACTTCAAAAGCCGCAGAGGACGAAAGCCCCGAGCCTTTAAGAACGTTCGAGTGGGTGTATGCTGTGAATCCGCCAATTTTATAGCCGTGATTCTTGAGACCCATGCAGACGCCGCGAATCAGCGATGCGGAGGTGTTCTTTTCGCTTTCGTGGACGTCAAGATTTCTTGTGTCGACAGTGTCGATGGGGAAGCCCTCCGACTTGATGGTGATGACGCCGTCGGTCTGTGGCTTCACAGCCGCGAATACGTCAAGATTGACTGCCGCCGCAACGACGCGACCGCGGTTATGGTCGGTGTGGTTTCCGCAAATCTCGGTTCGCCCGGGAGCTGAGAAGAATCTCGTTGCAGGGTACTTGAAGAGTGCCTCGAATTCGCTTTGGATGTGAGCGAAGCGGTCGCCGGCTTCCGGTGACTGATAGAGAGTGGAGAAATTGGTGATACTCATTTTGGTTTCCTCGTTTCTTTATTTCTTTTTAAATAGAGTGTCAAATTTAGCACTGTGGTAGTGGACGCTCATCACAAGTCCCATCGCGACGGTTATTGAAAGCATCGACGAACCTCCCGCCGAGAAGAAGGGAAGCGGAATTCCGATAACCGGGGTGACTCCGACGCACATTCCGATGTTCAGAACGCAGTGGATAAACAAATAGGCGAATACTCCCATGCAGATGCATCTTCCAAGAGTGTCGGACGCGCGCAAGCCGTTCCAGAGGATTCTCAGGCAGATAACACCCAAGAGAATCACGATGGTAAGACAGCCGATATATCCAAGCGTCTGCCCGGCATAGGAAAACATGAAGTCGCTGTGGCAGACGGGAACATATGAATAGTCTCCGCCGAAAAGCCCCTTTCCCGTGAGCTGTCCCGAGCCAATTGCAATAAGCGATTTGTTGACCTGATATAAGGAATCCTCCGTCGCATATTCACTTGGATTTATGATTGCAAGGATGCGGTTTTTATGTACCGGTTGCAGGTAGTAATTCCAGAGAAAATAGAAAGCAATCGGCGCGGCGATACACGCTCCTAAGATATATTTCCACGAAATTCCCGCGGCAAAAACGATTGCAAGGAAAATCACGACGAACACGATAGCCGTTCCGTCGTCGCCCTGGAGCATTATGAGCGCGATTGGAATCGCGGCATGAACGCAAAGAGCTAAGACGTTGAGCGGGTTGTTGAAGAAATCCTTTGTTTTGAAGCAGTGATACGAGAGCGACAGGATAAACGCGATTTTCAGAAATTCCGAAGGCTGGAGGCTGAACGAGCCGACAGCTATCCACGCCTGGTCGTCAGAGCCCTCAAGACCGGATGTGCCGAGGCTCGTGAACGTGAGAAGGGTGAGTCCTATCGTCAGCGGGAGATATATGAACCAGAGCTTCGAGAATTTTCTATAGTCAAGAGCCGCTAAGAATAGGGAGATGAGAATTCCCGCTAATGCGGCGAATAATTGAGTTTTGACGGTTGACGAGTCGATTGTTGCGTTGGTGATGGTCTGAGTCTCGCTGTTCACCATGAGTGAATAGAGGAGAAGTATTCCCAGATAACAGCAGGCAAGAACGAGAGCCAGCAATAGCTTGTCAAGCCTTCTTAGGTATCTGCCGACGGCAGAAAGAGCAGTTTTGAGCATGAGACCTCCTTCTTTCAGGTTTAACTGAGATTATTTTAGCATACCGGGCGCACTTTTTCAACTCAAAATCGCGAAACTGACAAAATTTAATCTTGTATTTTTCTGAAAATGTGCTATGATATATGTAAGGGTGTCGGAGTCCGGCACTCGGTACTTCCAAAAATCTTCAAGGAGGAATGAACAATGGCTTACAGAATCACTGAAGAGTGTGTTAAGTGCGGTGCTTGCGCAGCAGAGTGCCCCGTTGAGGCTATCACCGAGGGCGACGAGACCTACGTTATCGATCCCGATACCTGCATCTCCTGCGGCAACTGCCAGGCAGTCTGCCCCGTTGGCGCACCTGTAGAGGAATAATCCTTACTTAGTAGCAAAAAGAGCTCCCGCAGTGATGTGGGAGTTCTTTTTTAGGGGAAACCCCTCCACCATCGCCTTTGACGATGGTCCCGAGTTCGCTTGCGAACTCGTCTCCCCATTTCAGGGAAGGCTTTTTTCACTCTCCCGGAAGCTCCTGCAAGAGCACAAGACGCGCCTATCTGCGCGCCCTCTCCGTCCGCACCTGCGGTGCGTCCACCTCTCCCAAAGGGAGAGGCAAGAAGTTTCGCCTCCCGGAAAACTTGTCTCCCCCTTTGGGGGAGATGTCAGCGAAGCTGACAGAGAGGGCGCGAGCCCCGCAGGGGCGAGCGCGTCGCAGTGCTCTTAAAAAATTCCCCCTTCCCCCAAAAAATTTTTCAAAACCCCTTGACAACGTCCTCAACCTGTTATATAATGTAATCGTGGTTGGAAGGGCTTATAAAGTCTATACCACAAATTTCATTGCGGGGGGGTACTACCTCCGGTGGGTGAATTTTTCAGGGAATTTCTTCCTAAAGGTTGACCCCGAGGTGTGATGTACCCATACCAAACCTCCGACACTATTATTAAAATGTGCATCGGAGGATTTTTCTATATATTTTGTCCTCCTTTGCAAAATCTAAGGAGGAATTTTTTATGGCAAAAAGGCTTTTGTGCGTTGTCCTGAGCCTGCTCATGATAATTGCAGTTTTGCCGACGGGGGTCGTGGCGGCTACAACGAACTGGACAGACGCAGATTCATTGCCTTCAAGTGCAGGCACATATAAGCTTATGACTGACGTTAATGTCACGGAAGCTACCACAATTACTGGTACTGTAGTTCTTGACCTTAATGGTTATACGATAACAAGTAGCTGTAGTGGTAGCTATATGTACATTGTGAGTGGTGGAACGTTAACAATTCAGGATAGTAGCACTGACGAAAGCGGAGAAATCAATTTTGTCAGTGGCTATGGCATCAAGGTTACAAGTAGCGGTACATTAAACATAACCGGTGGAACGTTAGAGAGAACATCTCCGAATACAACTAGCGGTTATGGCACTGCATTTATCTACATAAGTACAGGAACAGTTAACGTTTCTGGTGGTTGTATAATTGAAAATGCAACGGTTGTTTCTGGTAAAGACTATTCAACGTACGTGTTCTATGTGTCAAGCGGAAGTAAACTGTATGTGACCGGTGGCACCATTATAACTAAGCATACCAGTGGTTACTTTGTTTATAAATCAGGTACAGTCAGTATCAGCGGCGGTTCATTTAGCGGATTTACAACAAGTTCATCAAGTAGTGGGTTTACTAGTTATTTGAAATCAGGAAGCTACTTACTTTCTTATGATGATAAAGTCGACAGTGAAGAGATTACAGTTCCATACTATCAAGTTGGTTCAACACTAACTATTAGTACCGATATTCCTGTTCGTGACGGCTACACCTTCACTGGGTGGAACACAGCATCTGACGGTACAGGAACTACATACGCGGCTGGCGATAGCATTACAATCAGCGCGGCTACTACACTGTATGCACAATGGGAGGAAGAAGTTACTACCGTCGCCCCGACCCTCTACGGTCGCTCCCTGAGCTTAGGCACACAGATTGGAGTTAACTACTACTTCAATTTCGATGAGTCAAGTTATGATGCAGATGAGTGCACGGTTAAGTATGTAGTTGGCTCTGGAAGCGAGACAGCGGTCGAAAGTTGGACTTCAGATGGTACTACCTACTATATCGCTACTTGCAGAGTTTACTTCTATCAGATGGCTCAGGACATAACAATCAATATCTATGATTCGGAAGATAGCCTTGTTGCCTCTTACAGTGGCGGTTCGGTACTGTCGTATTACAACAATATCAAGGATGTAAGCGGGTATGAAAGCCTGGCAAGCCTTATGGTTGCAATGCTGAACTACGGCGGATATGGACAGACCTATGTTGAAAATGTGTATTCACTTTCTACTGGTACTCTGGCTAATAGCGGCATTGAAGACGCTTATGATTCATCCTCAGACAGCATTCCTGCCACATACAAGGCAAGCCTTGGGGATGACAATGTAGCTGGTTACACTTTAGGCGGACAGCTTGTTATTAGCGAATCTGATTCCTGCAAGATTAAGTTCACAATCTCAAGTTTGCCTGAGGGAGTTAGCGCAAGTGACTTGACCGTTACTATTGATGGAGTTGCCGCAGATCCTACTGATGCTATGTACACAGATTACATTCTGGTTCAGGATTGGGACGAAGCAGTTAAAGTTGTTATTACATATAATGAGACTGTTTACACACTTGAGTATAGCGTACTAAGCTATGCATACAGTGTTCTGGCAGATGATGAACAAGATGATTACGTCAAGAATCTTGCCTGGGCTATTTACAATTACAATCAGGCGGTTGAGGCATACAAGTGATAACGAAAGGAGTTTTTGAAATGAAAACTTACGAAGAACATGAAATGAAAGTAGTATCTTTTGCAACCACTGAAGTATTCAATGATGTTGTTACATCAGAAATTGTAACACCTGTTATCCCTATAACTGGAAGCAAAGGCGAATACAGCGATTCATAATCCCATACCGGGCGGGCAGAGGCTCGCCCGGACTTTTATAGAGGGGGTACAGCATGAAAATTAAAATTATATTGACAATTATGGCTTGCCTTATTCTGTTCTGCGGCTGTTCCAACGTCGCGGACGCAGAGGTTACGGAGGCAAGTACAACAACCGCGGAAGTCACGACGGTCGCTGAGGTTACGACTGCTCCGGTGACAACAACCGAGGAGGTCACGACCACAACGGCGGCGACCATGGGGGCTACTACTGTGGAGACGACTACAGCGGTGACTACCACTACTGAGGCGACAACTACAACTCCGGCTACGACAAAGGCAACTACGACGACAACTAAGGCGACAACTAAGGCAACCACAAAGGCTACAACTGCAGCTACTACGACTACTGCGGAGGAGGATGTTGTGGTTTTGGACGAGTCGGACGAGGATGAGGTGGTGCTGGACGAGGAGGAAGCGGCGGTTACTACTGCGAGTACTGCTTCCGCAAGCGTCACGACAACGACTTATCGTTACTATTATCCGACGGTCACGACGACCTCTTCACAGAGTACGGACAGCAGTTCGAGCTCCGGTAGCTCTTCCGACGGAAGCTATGAGCTCCCGGCAATACCGATTACATAATAAGATAGCTTCGCCGTCACGCAAGCGGCATTACTAAAAGGCGACCCGGCGGTGGCTTGCCTGCGCCACCTTCCACAGCATATGATCTCCATGATATGTATGGCGTTGGCAAGCCGTCGCCGCTTCGTTTGACTATCGACGACATTATAAAGGAATGAATCATGGCACGAAAGAAGTTAGACCCCGAGATAAGAGCCGAGCGCGCACGTCAGAGTAAGAAGATAGCGCGCAAGAAATATTACAGCAAGACGTCGTATCTCTACAACCGCCACGCGTGGACAGAAGAGGAGATAAAGATGGTCATGGAGCATACCATCCCCGACAGCGAGCTGTCCGAGAAAATCGGTCGCTCCATCAAAGCAATCCAGGAAAAACGCAGACGCTTGAAGCAAGCGGAAGCAGAAAAGCAGGAAGCCTGAGAGAAATCTCGGGCTTTTTCGCGCTCTTCAGCAAAGCTACATAGAACGAAAACGGCTCTCCTTTTCAAGGAGAGCCGTCAAGAAGTTCGCAAGCGAACTTCCGGAGTGGAATCGCCCAGAGGGCGATGGATGGGTCTTGCGAAGCCGGCTGAAAGCCGACGGCGGAAAGCTTTCCTCATATTCCCAAGTGTAATCCTCCATTCCCGTGAAATCCTAAGGAAAAAGAAAGGATGATCACTTTGAAAACCATTATTTCACGGCGCACACTTGTGCGGATTATTTCGTTTTCTGTTGCAGTAATCGCGGTGCTCGCGGCGGCGGATATTGTCTATATGTGCAGGCTTTCCCGCGCCGAACGCTCAATCGAGTACGGCTACCAAGAGGCGGTGGAGGAGCTGGCACAGAGTGCCGACAAGATTTCGGCGACCTTGACAAAAGGGCTCTATGCCTCGTCACCTCAGATGATGCAGAAGCTCTCAAGCGAGCTCATGAGCGAGGCTACCAACGCCAAGAACGCTCTCACAAAGCTCCCGGTTGCTACTTCAAACCTTGAGAAGACCGAGAAGTTTCTCTCGCAGATAGGGAACTACGCCAATTCTCTCTCAGCGACTGCGGCGGATGGAACTACTCCCTCAATCGAGGACTACGAGACGATGAGCACACTCTGTGACAACGCGGAAACGTTCGCAATCGAGCTCTGGAGTCTCAAATCGAAGCTCCTGACAAACGACAAGACGATAACCGAGCTCTTTTCTGAGCTTGAGGATGGTGGCGAATCCTTCCTCTCGGACGGTCTCACAACGGTAGAGGAGGGCTTTGAGAACACCCCGAAGCTTATCTATGACGGACCATTCTCCGACCACATTTTAGAGAAGACCTCCCAAATGCTTGAGAACGCTGAGGAGATTTCTGAGGAGGAAGCCCGCGAAATTGCCGCAAAATACTGCGGGCTCGAATCCTATCAGCTCAAAACCTCCGAGTACTCCGAGGAGGGCACTATGCCTTCCTATCGCTTCACAGCGAACGGCATTAGCTGTAGTGTAACCAAAAACGGCGGTTATGTCTCGTATATGCTCAGGCGGCAGTCGGTCAGGTCGACAAATATCACCTCCGAGCAAGCTGTCAGCTTTGCGAAAAGCTATCTTGAAAGCATTGGAATCGAGAGCATGACCGAGACCTACTACGAAACCTATAATGGCGTCTGCACCATCAATTTCGCTTACTCCGAGGACGGGGTGACCTGTTACACTGATCTGATAAAAGTAGCAGTCGCGCTTGATGATGGCGAGGTTATCGGCTATGACGCAAGGGGATTTCTCATGAATCATGTCGAGAGAACCCTAAGCGACCCGACTCTCTCGGAAAACGAGTGCCAGTCAAAGCTCTCGCCGATGCTGAGAGTTGTGAGCTCCCAGATGGCAGTAATCCCCTCCGACAGCGTCGAGGAAAAGCTCTGCTACGAGTACAAGTGCCAGTCCACCGACGGCAGAACCGTCTTGGTCTACGTCAACACAGAAACCGGTGAGGAAGAGGATATTCTTATACTCTTGGAGACAGAGGGGAGTGTGCTGACGGTGTAACCGACTTGGCGAAGCCAAGTCGGCAAGTTCGGCGAAGCCGAACTTGCACCCCTCCACCACCGCGCTTTGCGCGGCGGTTCCCCTCCCCTTGACATGGGAGGCGATAGTATCCTCAGGTAAGAATCTGCGAGAGGAGTATATATAGCTCCCCCTGTTAAGGGGAGCTGTCGCCGTAGGCGACTGAGGGGTGCGCCCACGCAGTGGGCGCATCGGCGCAGGCGGCATAAGTCGCCGTAGCCGACAACAGGCGAGCAAAGTTCCACATTCTTTCACCATCCCGTCAAAAAGTGTTTATCAATCGTTAATGAAATGCACCTTTATTTTTAATATTAGGGAGTTAGAATAGCCCCAGAAAAGCAGAAAAAGCTTTTAGTAAAAGTAAAGGAGATCTTATCATGGATAACTACAATGACAATATCAATGAAGTAACCGGCGAAAACGTTAGCGAGAATATTTCTCAGAGCGAGACTGTCGAGAATACTGAACAGCCTCAGCAGACAGCCTACCAGGGCGACTACACCTATCAGTGGCAGGGCACGCAGTCCCAGAGCAACGCATATGTCGTGAACGACCAGACTGCTACAGATTCAAAGAAGAAGCAGAAGAAGGCTAAAAAGCTTAAGGAGAAGAAGGAGACAAGGACTCCATGGGGCGCGATGATAGCTCTTGCCTTAGTATGCGCAATTTTGGGCGGAGGAATTGGCTCTGCTGCAACTGCTCTTGTCACCACTGACGGCGGAGTTGTTTCAACCTCTTCAAGCGTTGATAGCTCAGCAACCACCTCTACTGGAACTGTCATCAACACCAGCAGTCACACAACCGAGGTAATTCTCAACGAGGTTGAGTCTGGCGAGGAGATGACCGCGGCTGAGGTCTACGCAAATAACGTCAACGCAACTGTCGGTATCACGACGTCCATCACCACCAACTATTGGGGCTATACAACCACCTCTGCGGCTTCCGGCTCTGGCTTCATAATCAGCTCTGACGGCTACATCCTCACAAACTACCACGTCGTTGAAGACTCCGATTCGATAACCGTCAGCCTCTACAGCGGGGAGAGCTACACTGCAACCCTCGTCGGCTATGACGACAACAACGATATTGCCGTCCTCAAGATTGAGGCTGAAGGTCTCAGCACCGTAACTCTTGGCGATTCTGACATGCTCAATGTCGGCGATTCAGTCGTCGCAATCGGCAATCCTCTTGGTGAGCTTACATTTACTCTCACTGCGGGAGTAGTCAGCGCGCTCAACCGCTCGGTAACCCTTTCCACCGGCTCGACCATGGAGCTCATCCAGACCGACTGTGCCATCAACTCAGGCAACTCGGGCGGCGCACTCTTCAACATGTACGGCGAGGTTATCGGAATCACCAATGCGAAGTATTCGAGCAGTTCTTCCTCCGAGGCGTCCATCGACAACATCGGCTTTGCAATCCCGATTAACACCGTCAAGGAGATAGTATATAGCATCATCGAAACCGGTACATTTGAGAAGAGCTACATCGGCGTCACCGTTACTGACGTAACCACCAGCACTTACTACAGCACCGGCATCACCGCAGGCGCAGTTGTCTACAGCGTTACCGCAGGCTCGCCTGCTGAAGAGGCAGGACTTCAGGTCGGCGACATCATCACCAAGGCTGACGACACCGAAGTTACCGGCGCAAGCTCACTTTCAAGTTATGTTGGTTCTCTTAACGTAGGCGATGAGCTCGTCCTTGAGGTCTACAGAGACGGCGAGACAAGAGTAATCGTAGTAACCGTCGGCTCAACCACCCAGTCGGCACTTCCCGACTCAAGCAGTTCTGACTCTGACACAAGCTCCGACTCAGATTCCGATTCCAATTCCGGGAACTCCGACTCTGACGGTCAGTCCGGCAGTACATCCCCATGGGGTGACATGTTCGGCAACTTCGGATTCGGCGGAGGAAACAGTAGCTCGGATGACAACGGAAGTTCAGGCTCAGGCGGAAGAGTCTGATTCAATTCGTAATTCGTAATTCGCAATGCGAAATTGTCGCCACCTTTGGTGGCGACGCGTTCGCCCTGCGGGAACGCACCTCTCAGTCAGCCGCTTCGCGGCTGCCAGCTCCGGAAGTTCGCAAGCGAACTTCCGGAGGGAGACCATCGCCGAAGGCGATGGTGGAGGGGTTTCGACGAAAAAAATTTTCAAGACCCCTCCCAGCCCTCTTGACAAGAGGGCATAATTTATGCTATAATTAGATGAGGGAATTAAAATAAGTGAGCACTTATTAAGTGCGTGTACTCACTATTTTGATTCCGGAAAACCCAATTTGCGTGGGGGGGTAGCGCGCTACGCGCGCAACCCATAAAAACCTCCATACCGAAAGTATAGGAGGTTATAACTATAGCCTCCTGAGTAAAAACAAGGAGGAATTTTTATGACAAAAAGAATTTTAGCGACGATTCTGAGCGTGTGTATGCTTATAAGCGTACTTATATGCTCAACTGCAGTGGCAACTGCAACAGCGGCGTCCGCCGACACCTGGGACGGCTCAGTAGCCACCGCCTTCGCTGGAGGTTCAGGAACTGAAACCGACCCATATCAGATTGCGACAGGCGCACAGCTCGCCTATCTCGCATCTCTCATCAACGGCTCGTCAAACTCAACCTACTGTAGCTGTTATTATATCCTGACAGCGGATATTGACCTTAATAATGTCAGTTGGACGCCAATAGGATGTAAATCAGGTATTAATTATTATTTTAAGGGCACATTTGACGGCGACGGACACACAATATCCAACCTCTATATGTCCTCAACTTCGCTTTATGGTGGCTTGTTTGGAATGGTAATCCAAGCTACCATCAAAAATGTAACGCTGTCTGGTTGTAATATTACCGGTTCTACGTACTCCGGTGGTATTGTCGGATATTCATTAAGTTATACTATTATTGAGTCTTGCACTGTCAGCGGAAGCGTTTCTTGTGTGCAGACATCTTCAACAAGCGCATGTATAGCCGGAGGAATTGTAGGATACGGCAATTATACATCCTTGATTGGATGTGTAAACAATGCAACAGTAACCGTCAGTAGTATTGGCAGCTTATATGCCGGTGGTTTGGCCGGAAGTCTCAGTAATGGCACAATCAGTTCTTGTTGCAATAACGGAAGCGTAGCTATCTCTTATGATGACGCCAAATCTGAATATGTTGGTGGTTTGGTGGGGGATTTATCTTCTAAATCGACCGTCAGCGATTCCTATAATACTGGAAGTGTTACTGCTGATTTATCAGGCGTAGTAAGCGATGCATATGCTGGTGGATTGTTTGGTCAAGTCGGCACTTCATGTACTGTCACTGAGTGTTACAACGCAGGTGTTGTAACTGCGACAGCTACGGTTAATGTTTATGCTGGAGGCTTGGCTGGCGTTAGTAATGCAACCGGTGCTACAATCAGCAATTGTTACAACGCAGGTACCGTTTCCGGCACTTCAAAGTCTACATATATTGGTGGTATAGTAGGTTACAACTACTCGAAGAATACCATTCAGTACTGCCACAATGTTGGCACTGTTTCCGGGACAACTAGTAAATATGTCGGAGGAATTGCCGGAAAAAACGGAGGGACAATAACAAGCGCATATTATCTCTCTACATCCGCAAGCGCAGGAGTTGGCAATAATATTGGTTCCGGCAAGCCTGTTTCCAAAACCGTTGATGAATTTGCTTCCGGCGAGGTTACTTATCTGCTCAATGGCAGTGTTTCAGGCGGTACGCCTTGGTATCAGACTATGGGCACAGATAGTTATCCGATATTTGACAGCACTCATCTGCTGGTATATGTCACCGGAACATGCACCGGAACGGTGTCTTCATATAACAACACCGGTGATGAGACCACTCACTCAGATCTTACCCACTATGCGGCTGTAGACGCTACTTGTACTATTGACGGCAGTAAGGAATATTGGTACTGCTCAGGCTGTGATAAGTATTACAGTGATGCAGACGCCACAACTGAAATAACAGACACGTCTACTCTGACAACAGCGGCAACCGGTCACGTTGAAGGCGCGGCTACTATTGAGAATGAAGTAGCGGCAACCTGCACGACTGACGGCTCATATAACAGCGTGGTTTATTGCTCGGTATGCAATGAAGAGCTGAGCCGGGAGACAATTACTGTTCCCGCCACCGGTCACACCTACGTTGACACAGTAACCGCTCCGACCTGCACCGAGCAGGGCTACACTACTCATACATGCTCCGTTTGTGGCGACAGTTATGTTGATACCTACACTGCCGCACT